>CAUTTS010000069.1:0-11967 GCA_963541465.1 uncultured Selenomonas sp. | reverse complement strand
ACCGCGTCGCTCAAGCTGCTGCGTGGTGTCCCTTATGTATGCTTTATCCGTGCCTTTCTAGCTCACCGCAGATTCCTGTGAGGCACTTCCACCGCCGGCAGGTAGACCAGACGGCAGAGCAGGGCGGCGACGAGTGCGATGGCCGCGCCGATGTAGCCGATGTGGGCGAGGTGGTCAGTCCTCGCAGCGAGTCCGCCGATGTACGTCCCGCCGCCGATGCCGAGGTTGATGATCCCCGAGTAGATCGCCGTCGATACCGTCGATGCGTTGCGCGGGACCGTGCACAGGATCTCTGCTTGGAACATGATCATGTAGAGTGTTGCCGTCATGCCGACACACATCGTGAGCAGGAGCATCGTCCCAAAGGAGATCGCTGCCGTCTGCCACAGGAGGAGCATGATGCACATACCGACGCTACACCATCGCAGCAAAAAGAGGCGATGTCTGCCATACATACGGGAGAAAATGAAACTCGCGACCATGCCGCTGACGCCGAGCAGCATGAGCGTCAGCGTGATCTCCTGGGAGGAAAACCCCGCCACCGTCTGCAGAAACGGCTCGATGTAGCTGTATGCTGTGAAGTATGCCGTTGCAAAGAGCGCCGTCATGCCGTAGATACACGCAACCACCGGCTGACGGATGAGTGTTGGGAGGTCGCGGGCAGAGAAGCCCTCTCCAGGCGTACGCCGCGGCAGGAGAACTGCGAGATAGACGAATGCGACAGCGGCGACCACGGCGAGCAGGAGGAACGTCATGCGCCACCCCGCGGCGAGGCCGATCACGCGGCCGAGCGGGAGCCCGACAATCGTCGCGACGGAGCTGCCCGTCACGATCATGCCGAGTGCCGTCGGCTGATGCTCGCGCGTCACGAGACGCGTCGCGAGCGGCGCAGCGATCGACCAGAAAATCGAGTGCGCGCAGGCGACGACAATACGTGCGCCGAGCAGCATCTCATAGCTCGTCGCGACACCTGAGATCAGCTGCCCGATGGCAAAGAGTGCGACCATCATGAGCAGGAGCCGTTTCAGCTCCATCCGGCAGGTCAGCAGCATCAGCGGCAGCGAGAGCAGCGCCACCACCCACGCATAGATCGAGATCATCTGCCCTGTCGCCGCCGTCGTCATGGAGAACGACGCAGAGATGTCGATGAGCAGCGCGATCGGCATGAACTCCGACGTGTTGAAGATAAACGCTGTCATCGTGATCCCAAACAGCATCATGTACTGACGCGGCAGCATCGTCATCATACATCCCCTTCCTTGATCCATTTCCTTGTGTGACAGTATCCACATTGTAAGGAAAAATAAAAAAAATGCAAGGGGGGAACGTCCTTTTTTGCGGAATTTCCGCGATCTGTATAAAGCGGTTAAGGAAATGCTGCTTGTCGATGATGTGGAATACAGGACACTTTTGCAAAATCTTGCAGCTTCAATAACGCAGGGAAAAAAGCGGCACACGTAGAATATTAAGTACAGTCCGTACAGTAAAATGCTTAGAACGAGGTGAGTTTGTGTCATTGCGGATCAAAGATGTTCTCATCAAAGAGACGGGGGCAAATCAGATGTTTCCGGGACAGCGGCACAGCCTTGATACGACGGAACGACCGACCATCGACTATGGGCGGGATGGCGCGACATGGGAGCAGTCCGGCGAGACGGATGCGCCGAAGGGGCATCGTGATCTTTCGGAGCGATGCGATCAACTCAAACGGTATGAAGTGGCGGACAGCCTTGCTTATTTTCTAGACGGCTCACGTCATGTCTATAAGGTGGATGATATTGCATTTTCCAAGAGCGGACGCATCTCCGTCTATCCCGTCCTCGCGGGGCAAATCGGTGTCGGTTGTTGTAAGCGCAGCAATCGCGTGATGAAGAAGCACCGCTTTTCTTTTGAGTGTGTTCTTGCCCTGCCTGACCTTGCTAATGCGGATGGGCGGGTAGGCTTTTCGAGTGCGCTCGTGCAAAAGCTCAATGAGGTTGAGGCAGTTCGGCGGCGCGGCATCCATTTCGGGCACGTCTTTTTTTATGATACGTCGAAACCAAGTGACGAATGGAAGCAGATCGGGCGGAACTTCTATGAGAGCCGCGGGACGGCAAAGATTCAGGATCGTATGATATGGCTTGAGCAGGAGATGGTACGAAGTCTCGTGAAGGAGCACCTGCTCGATCAGGATCACTATCTCATCAAGGACGGCTCGCTCGAATATCGCGGTCTAAAACGTGGGGATGCTGCCGATGTGACAGCAGAGATGCTGCATCAGGAGCAGTATGAGTGGGTGCTCGGCGTGTCGAAGAATTTTAATCCCGAGGTCTGCAAGGATCAAAAAGGCAAGCCGAATCCGGGCTTTATTGCGAACCTTCCCTTTTGTTATCGTACGCCAGCCGCCATGTATGAGTGGGGCGGGGTTCGTTATGCCGTATGGTATCTCCGGCTACGCAAGGCGGAGCGGACGCGCTCCATCTTTGACGGCGTTGTCAAGGTGGAGAAGATACTGGTCGGGGATGAAATTGAAAAGGGGATGGACACGGAGCGCATCGACGATCTGAGCGCGCGGATTCTGAATGAGCGAAATCCGGTCTGCTATGGCTCGGATTTGCGCTGGGCAAATCATCTCTATCCGATTTATCTGACGGAGCAATTCGTCAAGGCGCGGTACATTCCAAACGAGAGCTTTTTACAGATGTTTTGAGGTGACATGATGGCAGACAACTTGATCGGGCGCGTGCTTGCAACGGAGAAACGCCCTACGACGATGGACACATTTACCTTTTGGACGAGTGAGAACGAGAAACTTCACGCGTTCGACATCGTGAAGGTGGAGCATATCGAGGGCTCGTTTTCCTATGGTGTCATTCAGAACATCTCGCATATCACGGACGCACAGAGCTTTCTCACGGGTTTTATCTCGAGCGACTTCGGCAATGTCGATGTGGAGGGCAGTACGGCACGGCTCGGTATGAACTACGTTGAGGCTGCAGTATCCTACAACAGCAAGGGGATCTATACACCTGTGCACAGCGGGGCAAAGGTATGTCGTGCGAGCGTGGAGGAGATCACGACGGCACTCGGGCTGGGTGAGGTGAAGAATCCGCTCGTCTGTGGTGCGGTCAAGATGTATGCGGACACGGCATCGGAAATCTCGCTGAATGTTCCACTGAACGCCAAATTTTTGCTTGGTCCGGAGGGGGCGCATCTCAATATCTCGGGCATCTCGGGGCTTGCGGCAAAGACATCCTACGCCATGTTCCTGATGAAAGCGGCGCAGGAGCGCTATTTGAAAGAAGATGAGGAATCGGTCGCTTACGTCATCTTTAACGTGAAGGGAAAGGATCTGCTTGCTATTCATGAGGAAAATGATTTCAGTGAGGAGAATGACCCTGTGGCGGAACGTGCCCGTGTGATGGCGGAGTATCGTGCAATGGGGCTGACAGGAAAGCCATTTGAGCAGGTCAAATACTATATTCCCTATGCGCAGCAGGGCAAATCGCGGCAGAGCACCTATCTCGGTAAAGGAGAGCAGACGGAATACGAGCGTGAGGGCATCCTCAAGAAGTTCAAATACACGTATGAGGATGATAAGGAGAGCATCGAAATGCTCTTTTCCGATATTGATGACCCACAGCAGACGATGGATGCCATCATCAACAAGATCATCGACGTTACGGATGCGGACTTTGCGGGACTGTCCACGTGGAACGCCTTTCGGGACAAGGTGGACGAGCTGTCGCAAAAGAACACGAAGGATGATAAAAAGAAGTCCAATGAAATCTCTGTCCTCAGCTGGCGTAAATTCAAGCGCATTATCAACAAGGCAATCCGCAATGACGATATGTTTGCCAACCGCGTCGTCGATACGCAGGGGGAGTGCCGCCTAACGGATGAGATTCGCCGCATACAGAAAAATGATGTCTATGTCATTGATATCGCCAAACTCTCGGAGGATAAGCAGGCGTTCGTTTTCGGTGATGCGATACGTGCCATCTACAATTTGAAGCTCGGCGAATACGATGATGAACTGGACGGACATAAGCCGCCCACGCGCATTGTGGTCTTTATCGATGAGCTGAACAAATACGCATCGAAGGATACACCAAAGTCCTCGGCAATCCTGCGCGAAATCCTCGACGTGACGGAGCGCGGTCGCTCCCTCGGTGTGGTACTCTTTGGTGCGGAGCAGTTCCGCTCGAATATCCATCCGCGTGTGACGGGCAACTGCTCCACGCACGCATACGGGCGGACGAATACGATCGAGACGGAGACGAAGGACTACAAGAGTCTTCCCCCCGTCTATAAGAATATGCTTACGCGGCTTGCGCAGGGGGACTACCTCATCCAGAACCCGATGTTCCGCTCTCTACTGAAGATCCAATTCCCAAAACCGGTTTACAAGCAGTTTAAGGGGTGAGGACGATGACGCAGCAGGGGACTGTCTTTGGCGCGAGTATGCTTGAGACGCTGACGACGGGGATGTATAAAGAGCCCATCATTATCTATCGCGAATACATTCAGAATGCGTGTGATGCCATCGATCAGGCAGTGCGCGAAGGGCTGTATGCGGAGCAGAGCCAGGGGAACGTGCACCTGTTCATTGACCGCGACAAGCGTTATGTATCCATTGAGGATAACGGCGCGGGCGTTCCTGTGGCGAAGTTCCGCAGTACCGTTGGAGATATTGCCAACTCTGCAAAGGAAGCGGGCAAGGACAAAGGCTTTCGTGGCATAGGTCGCCTCGCGGGGCTTGCCTACTGCAAGCGGCTAGTCTTTACGACACGGGCGGCGGGGGAATCGGTCGTCTCTCGTCTGGAATGCGATGCTGTCCGCTTCTGCACGATGGTGAATGAGAAGGGGCACACCGCCGCCGAGGTGCTTGACGCGGCGTTTTTCTTCTCTGCGGAGGATGCGACGAAGAAGGATGCTGCGCATTTCTTTCGGGTGGAACTCTATGATGTGGAGCGTGAGGCGGATGCTCTGCTCGACACGGAGCGGATTCGGGAGTATCTTTCCTTTGTCGCACCGGCAGCGTATGAGAACAGCTTTTATCAAAGAGGCTTGATTACAGCGTATGCTGTAAAGAATGGTTTTCCGCTGGATGAATACCGTATCGTATTAAATTCGCAGCCAATTTTCAAGGCGTATCGGACGAATTATCACTATAAAGATGGTAAGCCGGACAGTATACAGGAGCTTACGTTCAAGGAACTAAAGCATGCGGACGGGACTGTCCTTGCCTGGCTTTGGTATGCTCGCACGGGATTCTACGGTGCTCTTGCGGGAAAAGATCGCGCACTTGGCGGCATTCGTATACGTGTTGGAAATATCCAGATCGGCGATGAGGGTGTGCTTAAACCCTTTTATGCCGAGGATCGATTCTCCGGTTATGTGATAGGCGAACTTCACGTCTTGCCGTCGGCGGGACTGCGGCCGAATGCCCGCCGCGACTACTTCAACAGCAGCCCCCAGCTCCTGCGCCTAGAGGAGGAGTTTCGCGTGATTGCGAAGGAGATTGGAAGGCTTTGTCGTGCAGGCTCGGATATGAATAAATATTCGACGAACATCCGGAAATATGAAAAGCAAAAAGAGGCGTTCGAGAAAAAGTCCGAAGAAAATCGTTTCTTGGACGCTGCTGCGCGTCAAAAAGCGGCGGACGGGCTCAAGGAATCTGCACAAGTCGCGAAGAGTGCGGAACAAACGCTGAAGTCCATCGTGGAGATGGGGAAGCAGGAAGGTGTTTCGGATTTTGATGCAGGGCGTGCACGTATTGCGGCCGCACGTTTGACTGTACTCAAAGAGGAGCGGAAACTGCAGCCGAAGGAGAAAGCACAGCGCTCCAAGAAAGAGCCGAATGAAAAGACACGGCGCACGGATAATTTGTCCGAACTGAGTAGAAAGGAAAAGAAGATGATTCATAAGATATACTGTGCTGTGGAAAAGGTTCTTGCCGATGACGAGGAGACCCGTGAGCGCGTGATTGCGGCAATTGAGGAAGTGCTGCGGTGAACCGCAAGGTGCTCCTCCTCGAGCCGGATTATAAGAACAAATACCCGCCGATGCCCCTGATGAAGCTCGCCACCTACTTTCGCGGACGTGGCGACGATGTGCGCTTTTTCAAGGGGGACCTGCGGGATTTTGCTGCGCAGCTGCTCGCCGAGGAACTCTATGATGAACTAAATAATGCCGACCTTGCTCGTCATTTTGATGCCCTCAAACGCTACGTGCGGCGTGGGACAATTTCAATTTTGGAGGATGTGCGGGAGCTGTCGGACGATCTTGCGGCACAGGAGCTGGCACATTCGTATCATCTGCGGTACAAGCGGCGCGACTACCCGCGCTTTGACATTGTGGCAGTGACGACACTCTTTACCTTCTACTGGGCAAAGACGATTGACACCATCAACGATGCCAAGGCATTTGTCACGGAGGGTGGACGGCTTCTTGTCGGCGGTGTGGCGGCGACGATACTGCCGAACTATATTGAGGAGGAGACGGGAATCACACCCTTTGTCGGGTTGCTCGACCGCCCCGGCATGATTGATGCGGACGATGCTGCCATCATCGACACGCTCCCGCTCGATTACTCCATTTTGGAGGAGATTGACTATATCTATCCCGCGCACGATGCCTACTTTGGCTATATGACGCGCGGATGTATTCGTAACTGTCCGTTTTGTGCAGTGAAGACACTCGAACCGCACTATAAGGAATATCTCAGCATCGACGGGCAGCTTCGCACCATCGAAGAGCAGTTCGGCGCACAGCGGGATCTCTTGCTCATGGACAACAACGTCTTTGCATCCTCGCGGTTTTTTGACATCATCGAGGAGATTAAGGCGCAGGGGTTTCAAAAAGGGGCGACCTATGTGCCGTCCAGTCCGTATGAAGTTGCGATTTCCAATCTGCAGCGCGGGCATAATGTGCGCGGGTATCTCAAAAAGCTGCTTGCACTCTATGAGCTGATCGCGAGGCGGTTGAACGAGACGGAAGCGGGGGCTTTTTACCTCGCACGTGAGCGTGCGGGACTGCTCTATCTCCCTTCGGCAGAGCGGGAGAATGCACTCGCATTTGATGCTGTTGCTCGTCCGCTCTATGAGAAGCACTTCAAACAAGGAAAGCGCAAACGTGCGTTGGATTTTAACCAGGGGCTTGATGCGCGGCTCGTGACACCCGAGAAAATGGAAAAGCTCGCGGAGACGGCAATCCGTCCCCTGCGTATCGCATTTGACCACTATGCGGCGAAGGATGTCTATGTCCGTGCCATTCGGATGGCGGCGGCGGCGGGCATCGACCAACTGTCAAACTACCTGCTCTACAACTACGAGGATCGCCCCGAGGAGCTGTATCTGCGTATGAAGATCAACGTGGATCTCTGCGACGAGCTGGGGATAGCAATCTATTCGTTTCCGATGAAATATCATCCGATTCGTGATCCGAAGTACTTTCGCAATCGGAACTTTATCGGCTCACATTGGAACCGCAAGTTCATCCGTGCGGTGCAGTCGGTGCTGAACGCGACAAAGGGGAAGATCGGACGAGGCAAGTCGTTCTTTGCTGAGGCGTTCGGGCAGGATATCGACGGATTCTTTGATATACTCTGGATGCCGGAGACGTTCATCATCGAGCGAATGAAGTACAAGGAGAATTTGACGAAAGAGTGGCGTGCGGCATTTCTTTCCCTCGAAGGCGCTGCGCGGAAGGAAGCGCGGGCAATCATCGCGGCGAATGACTTTTCAGAGGCGGTCACTGCACAAGTGGAGCGTGCGGAGGTGCGCGACCTGCTTCGTTACTATCGGGTGAAAAAATAGCCTTTGGAACAAAAAAAGGTCTGTTGCACGAGGACAAAATGACTTTGTGCAACAGCCCCATTCCCATCACACATGACTCCCAATCAGTCCTTCAGTGTGTCTCCTTCAGATACTGCAAGTCCCCGTACCAATAGGAAGCCGTTGTGCCGCCGTCGATCAGATAGTCCGCGCCCGAGATGAAGCGCCCGTGATCGCCCATCAGGAACGCGGCGAGCGCACCGATCTCATCAGGGGTCGCGGCGCGTCCCGCGGGCGAGAGGGAGAGCATCTTGCGGTAACCCGCGCCACGCGGCCCGTTCAGCTCATCATTTGCGAGCGGTGTGATGACGATGCCCGGGCTGATGCAGTTGATTGTCGCCCCCCGCTTCCCCCAGCGCGATGCCTCATACATCGTACGCAGAGCATTGCAGCGCTTCGAATACTGATACGCCTTGAGCGTGTCGTCAATCGCGCGGATGCAGGGAAGATCCAACAGCTCCTCCGTCGGCATCGTCGCAAGCGCTGTGCTCACCTCGGCTGGGAGATTCCCGAGCCGATGTCCCGACTGTGAGGAGATGACGACGCCGGAGCCGCCCTCTGCGATCACCGCGCCGAACTCCTCCAGCAGCATCGCCGTCCCGTAGAGGTCGACCTTTAGAATCGTCTCCACCGGAGCCTGTGAGGGCGACACCCCCGCCGCGTTGATGAGGTACTTGACCCTGCCATAGCTCTCTGCGTGGCGAATGAGTTCCCGCACCGACGCACGCGAGGAAATATCAACCGCAATCGTGCTTGCTGCAAAGCCCGCATCCGCGAGAATCTGCGCCGCAGCATCCGCTGCCTCGATGCGTAAATCGGCAAGCACGACGTGCCGCCCTGCACCAATCCGCCGCGCAATCGCCTGTCCAATCGAGCCTGTACGAACGTCACAGCCATACGGGAGCGCTGTCCGCAAGCCACGATTTTTTGTTGCTCAAATCCCACCTTTCTCAACGTCTCGTCTTTTTATTATCGAGGGATTGACTTTTTATTTGCAGGCTTAATCCCCATGTCTTGCACAATATCCGAATTTGATTTATACTGAGCATATCAAACGTGGGAAATCCCACTCCCCCCGGAATGGAGGTAAATGATGCAAGCTGTAGTCAAAGGTCGCTATCAAGCTCATTTGGATGCAAAGAAGCGTCTGACATTGCGTGGCGCAAAATATGATTATTATGAAGTCCAGGAATATGATAACGGCATCATCCTGTTAGAACCGCGTGAGTTGATACGTCCGGCAGAAATATCAAAGCGTACGCTACAGATGATGGATCAATCGATTCGCAATCTGAATGCAGGAAAAGTTTCTGCACCGATTGACCTCTCCGAATTCTGAATATGGATTTTTCGATTCATATGGGTATTCCTGAAATGCTTGAGCTATGGATGCGTCTGCACAAAGAGAGCATAGATGGAAGTATTTCAAAAGCAGATGCCAACCTCTATAAAAAATGGGGCAAAGCCTTAAAACTTCTTTCTGGCAATCCGTTCTATCCGAGTCTCCATACACATGAAATCCCAGATTTAACCAGACGATACGGACGAAAGGTCTGGCAGTCTTATTTGGAGAATCAAACCAGTCGCGCCATGCGAATGTACTGGGTGTATGGGCCTAAACAGAAAGATATTACCATCATCGGATTGGAGCCCCATCCCGAGGACAAGAAAAACGGAGCGTATGACAAGATTACGCTATCAAAACTGGACTCGCTCGAATAAATACTGATTCATAGAAAAAGAATCCATCTCTCATCATAAACAGACGCGGAGGTATCATTTCCACACCGAATCGCACGGTCAAGCGCCATAATAAGCGCAATCACGCCATCGATCTTCTCGGTGGACTACATGCTCGGCGCACATTTCGGCTTCAAGGCGAAGGAGACGGGCAGCGTCGCATGCAACGTCGTCGGCTTCCTCGCAACGAGCAAATTCGGCGCGCAGCTCGCCGCGGGGCATCACGACTCCCGCTTCAACTTCGACGAGAAGGCACTCGTCTACGCTGCAAAAATGCTCGCCGCCAGCGGCGCATCCATCCTGCTCGGCAAGTAACCCGATCGGCATCGAACCGCCGCGTGCACCGTGTATGCGGCGGTTTTTATGTGTTTAAGGAATCGCTGATAAAATAGACCCTCCGATTGGCGTAGATTTTTTGTCCGGTAGAACTTGCGTCGTTTTCGTCCTTAGATTGAGGTACATCCCTTGACGACTCGAAGGAGATCAAGTATACTTTGCATAGAATTAGTGTCGTAAACGACGCAAGTGCGAGGTAAAAGAATTGATAAAAAGAGATTTTTATCTGGAACGTGTGATCCGCTCCATGTGGAATGGGGAAATCAAGGTAATCACAGGCATTCGAAGATGCGGAAAGTCCGTCCTGCTGTTTGAGTTATTCTATGAGTACCTACTTTCCCATGGCGTGCAGGAAAATGAAATCATTAAAATAGAACTTGATCAGAGGCGGTTCTATCAATATCGGAATCCTATTACTCTATGCGATTACGTAGAATCTATCGTTCGTAAGCATACGGATCAGTCATTTTTCCTTTTTATTGATGAAGTTCAGATGACCACAAAAGTGGTGGATAAGGATAATGGCGGTATAGAGGTTACGATCTATGATATGCTGAATGAGTTGAAAGCATATAAGAATCTTGACGTTTATGTCACGGGCAGCAATTCGAAAGGACTGTCGAGTGACATCGCAACCGAATTTCGAGGACGAGCGACACAGATCCATGTTTATCCGCTGTCTTTTGCAGAATACTTTTCCTATGTCGGCGGAGATGAAAGAAGAGTCTTAGATGCTTACATGCTTTATGGCGGGATGCCAAGAACCCTGTCCATAGAGGATGAAAAAGATAAGAAGAACTACCTGGCGTCCTTATATGGTGAGCTTTATATTAGGGATATCGTGGAGCGTAACAGGATTGAACGGGAAGATATCTTAAATGATATCCTGGACTTTCTGGCATCCCAGATCAGTTCCCTTACGAATCCGACGAATATGGCCAATGCCCTGGCGAGTATGAGAAAGGAAAAAGTCAATCCGACATTGATTGCAAATTATGTGCAGCATACGATTGATTCGTTTCTGATCCACATGGTAAGACGGTATGATGTGAAAGGAAAAACGTATTTCAATTATCCGAACAAATATTACTATACGGACATCGGACTTCGCAATGCGCGTCTGAACTATAGGCAATACGATCCGGGGCACATCATGGAAAACATCATCTACAACGAACTGCTCCGAAGGGGATATTCTGTGGATGTCGGAGTCGTAAGTGACAGAACCGGAAAGCAGAATGTCCAAAAAGAAATTGACTTTGTTGTAAATGACGGAGATAAGAGGATATACATTCAATCCGCATTCCGGATGGAGACGGAAGAAAAGGCATCATCGGAACTGAAGTCTCTTCTGCTGACCAAAGATTTCTTTAAGAAAGTTGTGGTCAGGATGGATATCCCTCACCAATTCTATGATGATGATGGGATCTTTCATTGTAACTTGATGGATTTTCTGCTCGGAAGATCCGAACTGTTTTGAAAAGAAAGAATATCGTTTATGGTGAATTTATCAGCGCTTCCCTAGGTTATGAAATGCCACAAGAGTGCTTCGATGCTGCGCAAAAAAATCTTCGTCCATAGATTTTGATTCTGTTATGCTCGACGGTCCGATTTGATATTGCAATTTAGGATGGCAATTTAGGGTTCAGTTTTTGTTGACTAGTGCATTGACCACCCCCTCCCTAGTTGCGAGTATATGTTTTGCTTTACATCGTAAACCTAACAAGCTATACTGTTTCTAAAAGAAAGGAGCATGGTCATTATGTCAACTGTCCCTACGCAAATAAGAATTGACCGAGACATAAAAGAACAGGCTGGTGCATTGTTTTCCGGGCTTGGTCTTGATATGTCCGGTGCCGTTAATATGTTTCTTCATCAGTGTGTCCTTCGCGGCGGTATCCCGTTTTCGATCGAAATGCCACGTTATAAGCAAAGCACCTTGACCGCTATGGAAGAAGCAAGAAGTATCTCTCGCGATCCGAACGTCCCTAGCTATGACAACATGAATGATTTGAAGAAGGCATTGGAAGAATGACCTATCGCATCAAGTTCACCAACGCTTATAAGAAAAGTT
>CAUTTS010000068.1:0-12987 GCA_963541465.1 uncultured Selenomonas sp. | reverse complement strand
CGACGGCCGTCGTGCACGCCGTCAGTCCCGTGCGTCCGCCTGCCTCGACCCCCGCGCCGGACTCAAGATAGGTAATGAGCACGGGGATCGTAAAGAGTGAGCCGATCGTCGCGGCGATGGAGTCCACGTGGAAGACCTTGTCCAGCCCCGGCAAATCGCCGTTCTTATCAAGGAATCCCGCCTTGCCCCCGATGCCAATCGCCGTGCCGAAGCTGGAGAAGAAATCCGGCAGGAAGAATGCAAAGAGGAACGGCAGATACGCGAGATTGAGCGCACCTCCGAGGTCAACATTGAAGAAAATGGGGGCGATGCTGTCCGGCATGCGGAAGATGCTCTCGGGGAGCTTGGTGACACCCATGGGGATGCCGATCACCGTTCCCGCAAGAATACTGATGAGCGCACCGCCGCGCACCTTACGCGCGGAGAGAATCAGCAGGATAATGAACGTGATTGCCGCGAGGAGGACAACCGGCTGCGTGAGATCGCCGAACGAGAGCGCGACCTTCTTTGCATTGACCGCGAGCAGCTTTGCATTACGCATCCCGATCACCGCGAGGAAGATACCGACACCCGCACTGATTGATATCTTGATGCCGCGCGGTATTGTCATGACAATGGCTTTTCGTATGCCAAGCACTGTCACGATAATAAAAAGCAAGCCGCTGAGGAAAACGATGGCACTTGCCACACCGATCGGCACATTCTGCAGCTGTACCATCGTGATCGAAAAGATCGCGACACTGCCCATGCCGGGTGCGAGGGCAAAGGGGCGATTCGTATAGAGCCCCATCGCCATCGATGTCACGAAGATCATGAGCACCATACCCGTGAGCATCGCCCCCGTCGGGACGCCCGCCTCCCCCATCATGTGCGGGACAACGGCGAGCACATAGCCCATCGTTGCGAACGTCGTGAGCCCTGCGATGATCTCCGTTGAAACCGTTGTGTGATTCTCCTGCAGCCGAAACTGCCGCTCAAAGAATGAATTCATTGGACACGCCTCCCAAAGGCAATCATAAAAATCGAAGACACTTTATTATAATCCTGTTGTCGAATTTTTCCAAATAAAAAAGCACCCACTCCCGTAGGATTTGGGTGCTCTGCAAAAACACAACGCTCAGCGTGAAAGATGTCGTCCTATTTTCGAATTGCCTTGAATGCAGCCGCCTGTTTCGTCATGCCGCGCTCGGAGGCGAGGCGCTCGATGGAGGATGCACCGAAGAATCCGTCGATCTCCGGAACGTGTTCAATGACATACGCCGCATCCTCCGGGTCGGCGATGGGACCGCCGTGGCAGATGACCATGATATCACTGCGCACACTGCGCCCCGCCGCAATGATCGCGCGAATCTTGTCGCAGCAGTCGTCGAGCGTCACGGCCGTCTCTGCTCCGATCGAGCCCTTCGTCGTCAGCCCCATATGCGCGACGAGGATATCCGCGCCTGCCTCTGCCATCGCCTTTGCCTGCTCCGGATCAAAGACATAGGGGCAGGTCAGCATATCAAGCTCATGCGCCATGCGGATCATGTCGACCTCGAGATCGTAGCCCATGCCCGTCTCCTCGAGATTCGCACGGAACTTGCCGTCGATCAGCCCCACCGTCGGGAAGTTCTGGACGCCGTTGAAGCCCTGCGCCTTGAGATCGGCGAGAAAGAGATCCATCACACGGAAGGGGTCTGTTCCACACACACCGGCGAGCACGGGGGTCTTCTTCACGATGGGGAGAACCTCACGCCCCATCTCCTGCACGATCTGGTTCGCGTCACCGTAGGAGAGCAGCCCGGAGAGCGAGCCACGTCCCGCCATGCGGAAACGTCCCGAGTTGTAGATGATGAGCATGTCCACGTCAGCCTTCTCGCTGCACTTCGCCGTGATGCCGGTACCGGCACCGACGCCGACGAGGATCTTTCCTTCCTTTACCTGTTTTTTGAAGTCCTGCAGGATCTCCTGTCTGGATTTTCTAAGCATCTCTGTTCCTCCGTTCCAAAACTACCGCTGTGCTTCCATCATCTGCACGAGCCGCTCTGCCGCCGCCTCCGCAAATTCCCGATCATTGATATGGCAGTCCATCGCAACGATCTCCGTCTTCGCCGGATCGACCTTCTCCCGCAGCGTACCAAAGAGTGCCGCATCCTCCTCCGATCCGTAGAACGCCTGCCCCGCGGCATCGAGCATGGAGACGCCCTGCATCGGCAGGAGCAGGACGCTCCGCCCCGCATGTTCCGCCATGTTCAGCTTTTCCGCCAGCTTCGCCGCGACGGCGACATTCTCCTCAACAGACGTACGCATGAGCGTCACCGTCGGATTGTGCTGATAAAATGTGCGCCCGGCGAACTGCGCAGGCACCGTCTCCGGTGCGCCGAAGTTCACCATATCCACGGCTCCCACGGAAACCACCTGCGGCACACCGCCCAATACAGCTGCCTCGGAGCGATGTGGGCCTGCGGCGAGAACGCCGCCCACGAGCTCATCACACCACTCCGTCGTTGTCAGATCAAGCACGCCTTTGAAATAGCCGGAGGCGATCAGGCTCTCCATCGTCTTGCCACCCGTCCCCGTCGCATGAAACACAAGCACGTCATAGCCGTGTCGCTCGAGTGCCTCGCGTGCAAAATTCACGCAGGGCGTCGTGACGCCGAACATTGTCGCGGCAACGAGCGGCTTTTTCGCTCTCTCCTCAACGGGCAGCTCATCTCTCAGCCGCAGAAGACCTGCTGTCACGAGCACCGCATTGCGGAAGATCGTGCGCGAGATCTCGTTCAGCCCCGCCACATCGACGATGGACGGTATCATGATGATGTCGCTTGTGCCAACATACTGGGCGACGTTCCCCGATGCCATCGTCGAGACCATGACCTTCGGCACGCCGATCGGCAGCGCACGCATAGCAGGCGTGACGAGCGATGTCCCGCCGGAGCCGCCGAACGAGAGAACGCCATCGAATCGCTGCTCCGCGTAGAGTCTCGGCAGGATCTTTGCGAGCCCGCTCGCCAGAACTGCGGTCGCCTTCGCCCGATCGCGCTTTTCCGCAAGCGCCTTCATATCCTCTCCGACTGCATCCGCGATCTCTGTATTTGCAACATCGACCGAAATCCCCGCCTCGAATACACCGGTGTGAATCGTAAACACGTTGAGCCCTAATTGTTCAAGCAGATTTTTCACATAGAGCAGCTCTTCGCGTTTTGTATCAAATGTACCGGCGAGTGCAACTGTTTTCATCGAATCCCTCCTTTTACGAAAAAAGACCTATGCGACCGTGTTGCTTACAGAATCATTCTATCGTTTTCTCGCCAGCATGTATATGTCTTTTTATATAAAAATCTTGTGTATATATTATATTTCTGTGAATTCTATGGATTCCGACTTGTATTTATCTCAGATGAGCGTATATCGCGCGGCGAAACGCCCTGATATTTGCGGAACATCTTCGAAAACTGCGCGTAATCCAGATAGCCCGAGCGCGCCGCCACCTCTTTGCAGGAGAGACGCCCCTCCTCGAGCAGCGCACGCGCGCGTTCCATGCGATAGGACAGGAGAAACGCGGTAAAGCTCATGCCCGTTTCCTGTTTGAACCGCGTACTCAGATACGACGGCGACACATGGAGCACGATCGCCAGATCGCGCAGCCGGATTTCACGTCCGTAATGCTCGTGCACATACTGCTTGACGAAGTCGACCGCATCCGGCGCATGCGCCTCCGTCGCAAATGTTTCAGACACACCACTTCTTCCCGTATTCTTAAACGCGCGTATGGTATGCAGAATCGCCTGTTCTGCGGGAATCCGGTCAAAGGTGGAGCCGCCGATATAGCCCTGTGCAGGTGTGTGCCGATAGAGATAGTCCACATCCAGCGGAGTATTGGCAGGCCCGGCATAGATCATGCGGATCGCCTCTGGACGCATGCGCACACACAGAGAGAAAATCCGGTCACAGCTCTGCTGCGCCTCCGCAATCGAAATATATTTCTTCGCCCCCATAAAACCGCCCTTGGTCAGCCCCAGATGCACACAGATCACATCGACACCGGCATGGAGCATCGCCTCGGCCTCCTCCTCCCGTGTGACAAACGCCACGGTAAAGAGTCCCAAATGATGCGCCAGCGCAAGCGCCTCAACCTCGCGCTCGTAGACATTCCCATCCTCTTCGAGCGCGAGGCGGAACTGTCCATCGATCAGCGCAATGGTTGGGAAGTTTGCCACGCCCGAAAAGCCGCGCGCCTTAATCTCCTTGAGATACTCATAGAAATGAATGAAGGGATCACTCGCCGCAAGTCCGAATAGGATGGGCGCGTCCGGCAGAATGGGCAGCAGCTCCCGTGTCCCGAGCTCCATCGTAATATCATTGCTGCTGCCGTAGCAGTAATACCCCGCATAGGAACCGCGTCCCATAATCCGATAGCGCCCGGAACTGAGCGCGAGAAGAAAATCCGCGCCGCCCATCATTGCGTAGGTTCCCGTCATCCCCGAGCCCGCCGCAACACCGACAAGATGTCCATTGATATGAAGCTGCGCACGCAATCGCTGCAGCAAGACCGTATACGAAACCATACACAGCACCTCCCGTGCCACTGCATATAATCTACCACGCAGAAATACAGTTGTTGCCCATACGCATCGAACGATAATTCATCCTCTGCCCACGAGATAAAGGAAGCGTCAATAAAATTATTATAGCATATTTCCACACGAAAAAAGCACCCTCTCCCGTAGGATTGGGTGCTTCGACGCCGCAGCGTCTCACGTATTCTTCGCAATGATCGCGCCAACGACGGCGCCTACGATGGCGGCCGTCGTCATGCTGCCCTGCGAATACTTCTTGCCGCTGCGCTTTTCGCGGCGGTCGCGGTCACGGCGATCCCGATCGCGATCACGGTCGCGGTCACGCTTGCCGCCCCATGCGAGCTGTTGCACGTCTGCGCTGCCGTCCGCCGTGGTGAACGCCGTTTGCGTGACGCGCTGCGGCGCATTCAGTGCGCTCGCAGAGACCTCTGCCGCACCGACAGCACCATAGCCGAGCACACCGACGAGGGCAGCAACAGCCGTTTTCTTCATCATCTTTGTATTCATCATGTGAATCACGTCCTTTTCGCATTTACAGAAATCTCTTCCCGTTACATGGACAGGATACTGCCCGCACATGGGAAACGTATTCAACGAGGATGCGAGTTTTGTTAGGAGTTACTCCTAATTTTTGATAGAGGGATGACGGTACATAAAAAAAGACTGACAAATGCCAGTCTTACTCTTAGAGAACAGCGTGCTCCCGATAATACTGCGCTTTCCCGCGCAGGACATCGCCGCCGCGCATGCCGTCCTCCGCCCACGGGGTGAAGACGGGGCTCTCTGCTGTCCCGAGGTACTCAAGATCCCAGCGCTCACATGTCGTGCGCGGCCCGTAGGGCGCGTGAGCATAGACGCCGTCCTCGTTGTCCGCCGCCTCGCCGTGGGTCATGATGCGCTCTTTGTCGATCGTGAGCCACAGCCCATCCGCGAGTGCGGCGGTCGCCATGGCGAGCCCCTCGATCTGCGCGGCGGTCGGCGGCTCTGCCCCGAGGTCGTCCGTCGTCGCGCCGGCGCAGCCGAGGAGGGCGATGCTGACGCTCCCGCTGTTGCGCCGATAGGTCGCGGCGTGCAGCGCATCGAGTGCACCGTCCCCGATCACATAGATCGCGCCGTCCGCGTCGATCTGGACATGGTAGTCCGCGAAGAACTGCCCGTAGTGTCCTGCCGTCCAGTGCAGGTAGAGCTTCGTCTCGCGTGCGCAGCGTGCAGCGGCATAGGCGAGCGGCAGACGATACGCCGCCCCGAGGAGGCGCAGCTCACGGCAGGTCACGCGCCGCATGGCCGACGCAGGAAGCACCGCACTCATCGCGCCCCCTCCTTTTCCCCGCGCATCATGACTGTGCGCCCGAGAAAGCCGATCAGCCCCGAGGCGATATTGCTCGTCAGCTCCGCGCTCCCATAGAACACCGAGAGAATCGCGACGACGACCAGCCCCGTCCCGACCATCCAGTCCACGCGCGGCAAATTGTTTCGCATAAAAAATTCTCCTTTCCTGTCTCACATTTACCTCTATCGAGAGTAGTTGCTGTGAAACGAGAAAAGGAGAGTGTGATTATATTGATCGTTTTCGGATGGACAGAGGAGAGGGATTGCCCATCTCAGTCCTCGTACCAGAATGGGCGCAGGAGGCGCACCGCACAGTTCTCGCCCTCGTCTGGGCCCTGCTCGCGGCGTCCTTTCTGCACACGCAGGAACTGGCTGCCGATCTGTATCTGGTAGTCGATGATCTCGCCGAGATAGGACTTGCGCGTCACGATGCCGTGCAGTGCATCCGTCGCCTCCGTCGGGGCAAAATCGATCTCGGAGGGACGGCTGGCGAGAGAGATCGCAGGCACGCTGCGCAGCTCCTCCGGTGGCACAAAGGAAGCATCCAGCGGATGTCCTTCGAGGACAGGCCGCCCGTCCTGCCACGATGCCTTCAGGAAGTTCGAGAGGCCGATAAAACTGAAAACAAATTTATTGACCGGATGGTTATAGACGTTGAGCGGCGTATCGATTTGCTGCATGACGCCATTCTTCATCACGAGGATGTAGTCCGAGAGCGCCATTGCCTCCGACTGATCATGTGTCACGTAGATGATCGAGAAGCCGTACTTCATCTGCAGCTCTTTGATCTCAAAGCGCATCTCCTCACGCAGATGCGGGTCGAGACTCGAGAGCGGCTCATCGAGCAGCATGACATCGGGATTGATCGCAAGGGCTCGGGCGAGTGCCACGCGCTGTTTGCCGCCGCCCGAGAGGAAGTCCGGGCTGCCTTCCGCTGCCGACAGGAGATTCGTCGCCTTCAGTGCCTCGGTGGTGCGCTGGCGGATCTCCGTCTCGGGGAGCTTGCGGATGCGCAGAGGAAACGCCACATTCTCATAGACCGACAGGTGCGGCCAGACGGCAAATGCCTGAAATACCATGCCGAAGTTTCGCTTTTCAGGCGGCAGATAGTGATTTTTCTTCGGTGAGGAGAGCAGGCGGTCGCCGACCCACACTTCCCCCTCGGAAAGGTCCTCGAATCCTGCCACCATGCGCAGCGTCGTTGTCTTTCCGCAGCCCGACGGACCAAGCATGGAGAAGCAGCTGCCCTTCTCGATCTCAAAATTGAGGTGATCGACGGCGGTGACGTCGCCGAATCGTTTGGTTACATTCACTAAACGCACATACGACATACCTTACACCCCCGCCTTTTTCGTGAAATGGTTGATGATCGTCTGACCGATGATGATGATGATGAGTGCAATCCCCGCCAGTGCCGCCGACATGACCGTCTCACCGTCCTCGTTCAGCGTATAGATCGCGACACCGATGGTGCGCGTCGTCGGTGCGTAGAGCATGATCGATACGGTCAGCTCACGCAGTGAGGGCAGGAAGATCAGGAAGAACGCGGCGAACATCCCCGGCCGCACAAGCGGCAGAACAACATCGCGCAGTGACTGCCACATCGTCGCCCCGCAGGCACGCGACGCCTCGACGAGCGAGTCATGCACCTGCTCCAGCGCGGCGGAGTTTGCCTTGAGAGAAAACGCCATATAGCGGGCGATGTAGGCGACCAGGATGATCCACACCGTATTGTAGAGGTTGATGCCGAACTGCCCGCTCCACGCGAGGATCACGCCGAGCGCAATAACCGATCCGGGAACGGAGAACGGCAGCATTCCGAGGAACTCGAGAATGCCCTTGCCGCGCACCTTCATCTTGACGATGACGTAGGAGATCATGACGCCGGCAAACATGGTAATGACTGCCGCCGTGAATCCGAGCGTCACACTGTTGAAGATCGCATCGCGCGTGACCTTATAGTCGAACAGGATGAATTTATAGTTATCCAGCGACAGATTGCTGAGCGCAAACGAAAGCCCATAGGTTTTGAGACTGCCGACGAGGAAAATGACGGCCGTCGGCAGTAGGATCGTAAAGGCGATATACGCGAGGCAGAAGATGAGGAGCGGGTAGCGCAGGCCGCGCAGTTTCAGCTCCATGGGGCGGAAGCTCTTGCCGCCGATGATCTGATAATGTCCCGAGCCGAGGATCTTGCGCTGCAGCCAGATGATGAATGCTGCCGTGACAACGAGCACTGTAGCGAGCACGGTGCCCGTGCGGATCGCATCGAAACTGCCACCGCTCTGATGAATGCGCTCATAGATCAGCGTCGGGATATTATAGATGCCGTTCTCGATGCCGAGGACGGCTACCGTGCCGAAATGCGCCATCGAATAGAGCATGATGAGAAGCGCCCCCGAGAGAATACTCGGCAAAACGAGCGGGATCGTGATCTTTCGCGTGATCGTAAAGAGCCCCGCGCCCGAGATGCGCGCCGACTCCTCGAGAGTCGGATCCATGCGCTCAAGGGCGCCGCACACCTGAATGAAGACAAACGGGAAAAGGTACATGATCTCCACGCCGCTGATCCCATAGTAGGTGTAGATGTTGAAGATGGGGCCCGAGAAGCCGAAATGATCGATAAAGAATTGATTGATAAAGCCGGCATTCGGCGAGAGCAGCATTTTCCACGCGAGTGCACCGATAAAGGACGGCAGCATAAAGGGAACGAGGAACATGCCTTTCATAAAGGTCTTATGCGGCAAATCCGTCCGTGTGACGAGCCACGCGAAGAATGTCCCGACGATCGTGCTGCCCACTGTGGTGCAGGAAGCAATGATGAGGGAGTTGAGCAGTGCCTGATACGTCTCAGGCTCCTTGAGGATATCCAACGCGCTCGAAAAGTTGAACGATCCGTCCACCCAGAATGCGTTGAAGAGAATCAGCAGAACCGGGAAGGCTACCACAATGACCAGAATGGCAATGGCAAGGAACAGGATCACCTGTGCCATACCAAAGCTCTGAGGACGACTCACAGCACTCATTTGCCCACCTCTTCTTTCAGCTGATCCGCACCAAACCAGAGCAGGCTGAGGAATTTCACCCGACACGGATCTCCAGCACGAAACATCAAATCATCGCTGATGGCACGATGCGTCTCAATACTCGTGCGCAGATGCGTCCCATCGATCTCGATCAGATAGTCCATCGTCGCACCGAGGAAGTTCGCGCGGCGCACGATCCCGCTCAGTCCGTCTCCCGTACGAGAGAGCATGACATCCGACGGGCGGAACCCTGCTGCCCAATGATCGGCATCCCCCTCCGGCAGCTCAGCATCGATGCGCTGCGTGCCGTCACCGACAAAGAGAAGGTCCTGCTCACGCCGTACTGGAAGGAAGTTCGCAATCCCCATGAAGTTAAACACAAAGGGATTCGCGGCCTGCTCAAAGATCTCCCACGGCGTACCGATCTGCTGAATGGCGCCGTGCTCATCCATGATCGCTACGCGGTCAGAAATCGCGAGCCCGATCTCCTGATCGTGCGTCACGTAGAGGACAGTGACATTCAGCTTTTGCTGCAATGCCTTGATCTCAAAGCGCATCTCCTCGCGCAGATTGGCATCCAGGTTCGACAGCGGCTCATCGAGGAGCAGGAGCGAGGGCTTGCCGACAAGCGCACGCGCGAGCGCGACGCGCTGCTGCTGTCCGCCCGAGAGCTCCGACGGTAGGCGTTTTTCCAGCCCCTTCATCCCGACGATCTCCACCATCTCCATCACGCGCATACGGATCTCGTCCTTCGGACGCTTCGCGATCTTGAGCGGGTAGGCAACATTGTCAAAGACCGTCATGTGCGGCCATACCGCATAGTCCTGGAAGACGAGTCCGATGCCGCGGCGCTCCGGTGGTATCTCCACCTGCTCTGCGGGGTCGGTAACGAGTGTATCGTCCAGATAGATCCTGCCCGCATCCGGGGACTCAAACCCTGCAATCAGGCGAAGCAGCACTGTTTTCCCGCAGCCCGAAGGCCCAAGCAGGGTAAAGCACTCTCCCTTGCGTATCGTCAGTGACAAATCGGCTAAGACATGGTGATCGCCATAGCTTTTACTGACGCCCTCCACACGGATAATATCCATAAAGCCCTCCTCCACACGGCACAGGGTACCGCGCACAATATTTTCGTGCATCCCCATATACTAAAAAGGGCGGTGGAATGAACTGTTTCATTCCACCGCCCTCACAGGAACGACCGATTTCGCAGCTACTTCTTACCGATAATCTCTGTGAACTTCTTGATCATCTCCTCTTTCTGCGGGAGGATCTCCGTATAGTTCACCTTAATGGCGCGCTGGAGTGCCTCTGCCGGCTTCGGCAGACCGAACTTCTCCGGCATATCGACATCGTTGCGGACAGGAACGGTTCCCTCGTTGGCGATCATCTGCTGTGCCTCACTGCTCAGCAGATAGTCGACGAACTTTTTGGCCGCATCCATGTTGTTTGATTCCTTGAAGATCGCCACGGGGCTTGGTACGACGAGCAGCTCGGGCGGATAGGCGAGGGCGACATGTGCGCCCTTGTTGACCTTATTGTTCGTGATGTAGTCAACACCCAGGCACGCGGCGAGCTCGCCCGAGGAGGTATCATCAATGACCTGTCCCGCGCCCTTGCCGATACGGGTCTGGTTCGCGGCCAGTTTTTCAAAGAACTCCCAGCCAAACTGCTTCTGCAGGAGCGCGATACTCATATACGACGTTCCCGAAAGCGCGGGGTCGGCGATACCGAACGCATTCGTAAACTCTGGCTTCGTCAGATCACTCCACTGCGTCGGGGCAGTCGAGATCTTGTCCTTGTTGTAGGTGATGCCGAGCGTTCCGAGACGCGCCGCCGTGAACGTGCCGTCATAGTCATCGAACGGATTCACAAGCTCATCGAAGACAGTGGGCTTGTAGTTCTCCAGCACGCCGTCTGCCTTCATCTTATAGAAGTCAGGCACTTCACTCGTCCAGATCACGTCCGCGAGGATGTGGCCGCTCTGTTTCTCCGCCGCGATCTTTGCCATCAGCTTGCCCGCACCCGCCGACTGATAGTCGACCTCGATGTCGGGATACTTCTTCTTAAACCCTTCGACGATGCCGCCGATCAGCGATTCCTTCATCGACGTGTAGATGACCAGCTTGTTCTTTCCGTCGCTCGCGGCATTCTGCTGCGGACCGCCACCGCATCCCGCTGCAAGCAGGGTGCACAGCATCGCCGCCAGGACGGCGAGAATACTCCATTTTTTCATACGTTCACCTCATTGAAATAAACAGCCGCTCCACGCATTCTCCTTTCCCCATGAACGAACGAGAACCTCATGAAAGAAATTTAAATACGTCAATTCTATACCTCATATTATATTCTCGCCTGTCTCTTCTGTCAATTAGCACGATTTACATTTTTTAGCAAGCGCTGATGAAATGAAGCCATTCATGATGCTATAGATTTCATCCATGCACAAAAAAAGAACTGCTGCACAAAGCTTTCCAGCTTCGTACAGCAGCCCATTCACATTTACTTCATAAACCGCCGCCCGCGCTCGAGTTTCTCAAAATAGTGGCGCGTCTCGTGGACGACGACGCCCGAGAGGGCGATGAGTGCGATGAGGTTCGGGATCGCCATGAGGCCGTTGACGATGTCGGCGAGGACCCAGATCGCCTCGAGTTTCAGGAAGGCACCGCAGGCGATGAGCGCGATAAAGACGAGGCGGTACGGCAGGATCGCACGCCCGCCCGCGAGGTAGAGGATGGCGCGCTCGCCGTAGTAGTTCCACCCGAGGATGGTCGTAAAGGCGAAGAGGGCGAGCGAGATGGTGAGCAGTGCGCCGCCGATGTGTCCGTACGCGCCCGTGAACGCCGCGCCCGTCATTGCCGCGCCCGCCGTGTCGCTCTGCCATGCGCCCGTGAGGACGAGGACGAGCCCCGTCATGGTGCAGATGATGATCGTGTCGATGAAGGTGCCCGTCATGGAGATCAGCCCCTGCTCGGCAGGCTCCTTCGTCTTTGCCGCCGCCGCAGCAATCGGCGCGGAGCCGAGACCGGACTCATTGGAGAAGACACCGCGCGCGATACCGTTCTGCATCGCCATCATGATCGTGGAACCCGCAAAGCCACCCGCTGCCGCCGTGCCGGTGAACGCCCCGTCGAGGATCAGGCCGATCGCCGCAGGGATGCCGTCGATGTGCATCGCGATGATGCCGACGCTGATGACGATGTAGAGAACCGCCATAAAGGGGATGATGCGCGAGGCGACCTCGGCGATGCTGCGCAGCCCGCCGATGGTGATCGCCGCGATCAGCACCGTGAGGGCGATATCCGTCACGAGACGCGGCACGCCGAAGGAGATCTCCACGGAGTCCACAATGGCGTTGACCTGCGGGAATGTCCCGATGCCGAAGAAGGCGACGAGCACCGCCGCCGCTGCGAAGAATGCCGCGAGCGGACGGTATTTCTCCCCCATGCCGCGGCGGATGTAGTACATGGGGCCGCCCGCGATCTCGCCGTGCGCGTCGGTCGTGCGGTACTTGACGGCGAGCAGACCCTCTGCGTACTTCGTCGCCATGCCGAAGAATGCCGCCATCCACATCCAGAAGATCGCCCCCGGGCCGCCGACCTTGACCGCTGTCGCGACTCCGACGATATTGCCCGTGCCGATGGTCGCGGCGAGTGCGACGCAGAGTGCCTTAAAGCTCGACACATCACCCTCTCCACGGTTTTTCGCGCGCAGGATGAGCGCGAGGGCACGCGGCAGGCGGCGCACCTGGAGCAGCGAGAGCCGCAGCGTCAGCATGATGCCCGTCCCGACGAGCAGGACGATGAGCGGCGCCCCCCAGAGGAAGGTGTCCACCGCATTCAGTATGGGAAGAAATGACTCCATACAAGATCCCTCCGAAAATAAAAATATGCGCACATTTTACCATGATAAAGCACTAAATGTCCATGGCATCTGTATGTATACAGAAATCAGCGCACTCCCACCACCGCAAGCGGTCCTCCGCCCCCGTCATACGGGTGGGAGGCTTCGGGGGCCGATACGGATCGTCGCATCACATATCTTCGTTTTACATCCACCGTGAAATAGAGTAG
>CAUTTS010000067.1:0-13885 GCA_963541465.1 uncultured Selenomonas sp. | reverse complement strand
GTGTCTGCGGATCAGCTGGCTATGATTATCCACTATTTATCAGTGATTCCTTAAACACCTTTTTTGTATAAGGGACAACATATGCCCCTCCCCCATGTCGAGCCTAAAACCGTCAATTTCATAATATCTATCCGGCTTCTCTGCCCAAATTGTTTTTATAGAATCATACAGCTTTTTCAGTATATGTTTAACCAAGGTAACAATCTCCTTCGCAAGCACATTGTTTTTTTATAATATGAGCCAGGTTTTCTTGTACAAGTTCTACGCTGATTCCTCGAATACAAAGACTTTCTTCGGGCAGTGTCCCCTCATCGCCAAATGTGGCACATGGAGGATGGAGACATATGATGGAGGACTTCCAAGGACCAAACCGATCAGGCGTATCAATTCCATCCCACCTCCAGTCTAGATGGTTGGCAAAGAGTGCAATCCCTGGCATTTTCAAAGCTGCGGCAATATGCATAAGCCCGGTATCTACTCCTAAATAACAGTCACATAGCCTTAAAAGCTCAGCACTTTCACGCAGTGTCGTCTTATTGATCAGATTAATCGTATTAGGAACAGCAGTACAAAAGTCCCGACCATATGTTGCTCCCTGTTCTCCCGCCCCTAATAGTACAACTTGGATAGGAATCTCTCTTTGTAGGTGCTTTATCACCAAAACATACGACTGCACCGGCCATTCCTTATTTCTTCTGCCTGCCGCCATAGCAACGGCTATTGTTATACTATCAAGAGACTTGCTCCCCTGCAGAAGGGCCTTTGCTCTTATTACATCTTGTTCATCTGTCCATATTTCCAACCTTGCATCTGAGATATGCTTCCCACAAAAGCGTAAAACATCAAGATTACGCGCCACCTCGTGGCAAACCTGCTTCGATGTGGATTGAAAAACCGTTGTGTAAAAGCCATCGTATCCCTTATCCACGCGTGATTTATCCGGCAACACATATTCACTGTAGCCAACACGTTTTTCTGCTTGCGAAAGAAACGCAATGATCCCTGCCCCATATATATGATCTGCATCAAACCGTGGTACTATCGCTAAATCATAGTTCTCATTTCGAAGCTTGTGATATGCAAACAATACCCCCCGCCATAAATTAAGATAAAAGCTCCATCGTCCCTCTGCTCGGGGAAAGCACAACACCTTGTTCACATAGGGGCATTGCTCGACAAGATTATAAACCCCAGTTTTTACAATCAGTGTAATATCTGATGTCGGATAATTATGGCGCAGTTCTCTCAAAAAAGGAGACATCATAACCATATCGCCGATCTCATCCAAGCGAACAACAAGAATTTTGTATGTTTCCCTTCTCTCTTTCAGTTTTTGCTTAGAAAAAAAAGATCTATAGGCAATACTTCCAATGCGCTGCAAAGTTATAATGAGTGTATATTGGAGAAAAAGATTCATCCGCCGCAATATCTGCTTAAAAAAACACATAGGAAAATCCTTTCTCAGTGAGTGCACATCATCCCAAATCCAATCTGGTAATCTTTTTGTAATCCGCCCCCAGCAAACTTTTTCTCCGTTTCACCCGATTTATCCACGAAGCAAGCTGTATTGCAATGAAAAGACGTTTTCGATTTATTGGGTGCTTTGAGAAAATGTGTAGATCTCGGTGGTCGCCGTATCATTAAAAAAATTTTTTCGCCAAATGTTGCAAGGATTTCTCAGTATAAAAAGAAATGTGTTGTCCTACAAACGGTGCATAATACCACCAATCGGATATTTTAGGTGTCGGCGTCGGAACAAGAGCTGTAGAAAACAAAATATTATCTCCAAGAGAAATAATATTTCTTATCTCATCTATAGGATTCGGTAAATGCTCAAAAAGCTCAAACGCAGTTACCATATCATAGTGATCTTTCTTCTTCTCGAAGTGTTTCGCAAAGAAATTTTCGCAATATCTGTCGTACCACTCGAAATCAAAACCAGCATCCCTCATCAGGCGGACGAATATTCCATACCCGCCACCATAATCTAAAAAAGACTTGCACTGTGGTAAACAAAAAGAAAGAATTGCCGCTACTTTATTGCTTAGGAATACATTTCGTCCAACCAGCCCGATATCAGAATCCACAATTGCATCCGAATATGCCTCATCCAACCAATAGGGCTCTTCCGTTTGTATGAATCCACAGTTTGGACATAAATAGTAATGAACACAATATTGACTCAACATAACAGCTTCATCAAAATCTTCTGTTGTTGTGCCACAAATTTTACATACCGCCATCAGTACCTTCTCCATGATATTTCAAGAGATTGACACTAATCTAGAAGCCACTTATTTCTTTTCAAAAACAGGCTTCCAGGCTCATAATCCCACAAGACAATCACTGGATGAGATTTTCTCACCGCCTTATTGATCATCGACCAATACTTTTCTCTCAAAAATTTTATTTCATCATCATCGTTCCATCTTCCTTCAAGACGCAAATTCATTTCATAAATTAGGTCAGCAATTTCATCTGATGTATTCTCATGAAACTCAATACCTAGGCGATCATACAGATTCAGTTCCAGCTCATCTGACACCCCATATTCCCAAGATAGACTCAGTATTTCCCGTAAGGACAGATATCTTTTTTGATTACAGTCCCACCATTTCTTGAAAATCGTTAAATTCATCTTTGCATTGTAATTGAACACCTGCGACCCACGCCAAAAGAAAGTAAAGTTATTTGTAATGGCTTGAGGGACATTCATCAACCATGGGATAAATACGATACCGCTAGCATCTCCTACGAAAAATTTTGCTTGTCCCATGACAAAGAAATCCAAAAAATCATCTCTACAAGTATTTGTGTAGTCAAATACGTTTTTCCCTGTTACTTTTCGTGAATCAATCGCCCCAACGCGAACAGCCTTTAAACCTGACAGGTTGACCTGATCGATCGCCTGAATAAACGTATCCACAGAACTGTTCCGACGAGCAGTGAGAACTGCCTGTTCCGTTCCATGATTATCAAAATATTGTTCATGATATTCATTGCTTCTTGAAAAAAAACAGAAATAGCCTCCCTTTTTTAAGTCCATATTTTGAAGTGCAGACTCACCATCAATTTTTTCCTGATTTGAAAAAGAAAGATATGCTTTGGACGGATAATTATACTCTTTTTGATGTATGACACGCTCTCGATCTAAGTAAAGTATACGTCCTACATCATCTACAACATTAAAAACACAGAAATCTCGATGCTTGACTATCATATAGCCCCAAAAAGGAGCCGTATGTAGATCAATAAACTCAACAAGATCCCTAAGCTTGGACAAAAGCCATTGGTTAGAAATACGAGGATCATCCATTTCATATACTGGGCGATCTCCATCAAAAAGGAAAAATACTATTTTTTCATCTGTCGGACATTTCTCCAATAATGCACACAATGAATAATAAGAAAAACACATCGGACCTATATTAAGGATGTTGTTTTTTACAATATGAATCTTTTTAAATTGTCGATAAAGTTTTCTTGCTTGCTCTTCATATAATACGGCATCCCTCCGTTCCTGAATACTTTTATATTGCACCTCAAGGGCTTGACACATTTCAGTTGACAAATCTCGGCTCAAATATCGCAGTATCCAGCTCATCTTCCATTTATATTGAAATACCACTTTCTTTTTTGAGGAAATAGGAAGGATATGCCAAATACCTTTTATCATAAACTTGATATATTTTTTTACTTTACGCATTATATTCACACATCCTCTTCACCATTTCCATCGGCGAAATCGACTCATACCCCATTTCCATCGCACGGCTGTCATCCAGACAGAACGGCAGACTCATATCGTTGTCCACGATAATCTCGGAGACAGATCCGGTCAGATGCTTCATCTCGTAAACGAGCTCCCGCACCGTCGCTTTTTCATGAGAAGAAAGACAGAGAACATCGTACTTCCAAGCATCCATCTGCAATAGATGAACGATAAACTCTGCCAGATCGTCGTTCCAGACAAAATTTCGCGTTGCGAAGTCCGGCGAATAGATGCGTACCGAATCATTTTGCAGGAACTTCTCAATGGTATTCGGCAGCCAAACGCCACGAGAGCCGCGTCCTATGATTCCCGGCATACGCAGACTGATACTTTGAATCGACGTTTCTTCACGGAGCAGGCACTCTGCCGCATATTTCGTCAATCCATACGCATCTGGATTGATACGATCCGAGTTTTCATCTATGTTCTCGTCACGGAACTCGCCATAGATTCCGATCGTCGAAAAGTAAACAACTCTGTAGACATCATGGTGCTTCGCATAGTTGACGAGCTGTCTCATCACGTCGATATTATTTCGTACATATACGCAGAACTCTTTTGTCCGATGAGGAACACTTCCTGCAGCATGAATGATTGCATCAAAGTGCCCCATCTCGTGCCACGGCTCTTCCAGATTAAGCTGCACCACTTCAAACGGTACATCAATACGGCGGGAATGCACCGTTCCGACAACATCAAAGCCATTCGCATGCAGGTACTCCGCTGTACATCGCCCCGCGAAGCCCCCTGCCCCCGTTACAAGAACTCTCATCGCTGCAAGCTCTCCCGCACTTTTTCCATGATGTTTCCCGAGGCAAGTCCGTTGATTTCCCGCATCGCCTCACGGTTTCCACAGCCTTTCGCGCAGCCGTCAAGCCCCATGCGTTGGAACGATACCGCCAGTCCACACTCCGCGAGCACCTCTGCGACAGCACTGCCAAGTCCGCCATGAATGCTGTGTTCTTCGAGTGTAATGATATGCCCTGTCTCTTTTGCCGCCGCAACAATCAAATCTCGATCAATCGGGTTTACCATGGGCATATTGATAACGCGGACGTTGATGCCATCAGACTCCAGTTTTTTTGCGGCACTCAGAGCCTCGTTGACAATAGAGCCCATCGAGATGACCGTCACATCCCTGCCATCTCTCAGAACATAACCTCGCCCTACAACGAATTGATAGTCCTCACCATACAGTTCCGGCTCGTTGGCAGCCTCCAACCGGATGTAGACAGGCCCGTTATGCCGATAGGCGAAAAGGGTTGCCTCCCGTGCCTCGATCGGCGTTGCAGGCGTAATCGTGAGCAGATTTGGAAGCGTGCGCAGAAGAGCTACATCCTCCGTCCCCTGATGCGTCATGCCATAGGTTCCCGTCACCATACTTGCAGAACGCCCCAGAAGCTTTACATTATAGTTTGGCTCACAGACAAGATTGCGCAAAAACTCATAGGCACGCATGGACATGAAGTTCGTTACGGCATACAGAAATGGAATCTTGCCGGCTGCGGCAAGTCCTGCCGAAGCCGCCACCATATTGCATTCGGCGATGCCGAAATCAATGTACTGCTCCGGATAGTCGCGGCGTATTTGCTCATAAATCTCGTTACCATTATCAGCCGTTACCGCAAGGACATTACGCTCCTCCTGCAGCAGCTGCAAGACAACTTTGGTGCTGGCATTTCTCATAGCAAACTCAGCTCCTCAGGCGAAATATGAAACGCTCGGCACACAGTCTCCCATTCCTCATTTTTAGGCTTCCGCATCTGGCACTCTGCACGATCCTGAATAAAGGGGATGCCATGCCCTTTATGTGTATGTGCGATCACAAACAGAGGTTTATGATATATATTCTCTCTGAATTTCTGTACGACATCTTGTATCGCTGTCAAATCATGCCCGTCAATCTCCTCAACCTGCCAACCGAACGCTTCCCATTTCTCACGAACAGGATCAATCTGCATAATCGTCTGCACTCGCTCGCTTGCTTGAATTCCATTATAGTCCAAAAAAACAGCGAAGTTATCCAATTTTTGAGTGGGAGTAAACATCGCTGCTTCCCAGACGGATCCCTCCTGCATTTCTCCATCACCCAAGATACAGAACACTTTTGCCTTCTCAGTATCCAACCGATATGCCTTGGCCAGTCCCGAAGCAAAACAAATGCCCTGTCCAAGAGATCCTGTAGAAACCTCGATGCCGGGGGTCTTATGTGAGGCAAGCGCAAACAAACGTGAGTTATAGCCGTAGAACGTCTTTAACTCCACACGGTCAATTTCTCCTATTCTCTCTAAGATCGGATAGAGAGCCGCTACGCCATGACCCTTGCTCAAAACGATACGATCTTTTTCATCACGCTGCCAAAAATACAGGACAGAGAGCATTTCGATACAAGATAAAGCCGATGACAAATGCCCTGTTTTTGAGTGGTAGAACATCCGAAGTATATCAAGCTTTAACTCTCTTACAAGAAGTTCCAGATCCCCGTCCAACAACTCCACTCCTCTCGATCAAATAAAGTTGACATGCCGCATATCCGTATCAAAATAGGATTGAATCAACAGATTCCGTTCCTCATATACACAGAAGTTGCGGCAATCTCGTTTCGGCTGAAGTGCATTCAGTCGTTTTTTTGTCTGCTCCGAGAACCACATCTCACGAAATGATTGATGATGCAAATCTCCGACGACCGCCTGCGAGTCGTATGCCCGCGTATGACACAGATACACTCTCTGATCCGCGGCTATGATCGTAATCAAACGGCACGTGTAGCAAGTCTCAAAGGGCTGAGTAGTAAAGTTCTTATCCATCCAATCGTATTCGTAATTATTGACAATGCGAAACGCATGCTCCCCCGAAGGAACGGAAAGTTCCTCTTGCGCACGATGAAGCTGCTCGATCACCTTATCCTTGATATCAAGGTGATATTGCGGCTGATTCTCTATGACTGCCGCAAATTTCACATTATCTACACCCAAGTCTTTCAGCAGCGCTGCAGCCTCATACACATAATCGCAGTTCGCTTTGCTGATAACAAAATTTACACCGAGTACGCAGTCCTTATCTTTATTCTGTGCAAAGCTGCGGATATTCTCACAGACTCTTTGAAAGGAAGATTCCGGAATGCGGCGCAGGGATGAATAAACGGATGCTAACGGGGCATCAAACGAGATGCGCACCCACTTTGCCGTATAAAATGCTTCTGCAACCTCTCCTTTCAAGAGTTGACCGTTCGTAATCAACGAGAGATCGATTCCGTGGCTTTTTACCTGCTGCACAGCCTCTCTGATATGCGGATAAGTCAGCGGTTCTCCCCCACCGGAAAAGGTGAGTGCCTTCACCCCCATCGCTCCCATATCGGCGATGATCTCTTGGAGCTTCTCCCAAGGAATCATATCCCGATGCTCTATGCTATCGCGGTTTTCCGTCTTCTGATGGGTGTCCCCGGAACCATAGGTGCAGTATGCACAATGATGATTGCAGAAATTTGTCGGTTTTAAACGTATGTAGATCGGAGCTCTTTGCTCTTTGCGCTCCAAAGAATCCAGAGCATCTTTATGATGAAAAATCTTCAGTGAGCTATACGGGTTTCTCATCCGGTCTCCTTTTTTATAATTACACAGTGTCACACTGATCCATGCAAGATTTTCTCCTTCGGCACAGCATACAAAACCGTTTCAATGATGGTCGGCGAGTAGTGCCGAATATAGTAATCATAAGTATTCGGACACATTTTTTCAATCAGGAGCTGCAGACGAAAGAGATCCTCCACCTTATGATAGATGGATACCATGAGAACGGGATGATTTCGGAGTGTCTGCTCCATTCCTAAGATAGCATCGTACTCTGCCCCCTCGATGTCCATCTTGATGGTGGTCACGGCTTCACCGTTCAAGATATGATCGACCGAATCGACATCCAATACATCTGCACCGTCTGCACTTGCAAAGCTGTTTTTGGCATCACTTACCTCAAAGCGAATTTGCCCCTTTTCCTTATGGATACCGATATTCACGCACTGCACACGTGGCAGCATTTCGGTATTTTTCACCAGCATCTCGTAATTCTTGCGGCTTGCTTCGACGGCAATAATTTTCTTGTATTGATCGCCTGTATAGTCAATAAAGCCTCGCAGGGAATCTCCGTCATACGCCCCCAAATCAAGGAAAACATCTTCGCCACTCCATAGAACAGGAATCTCATCCTTGGGCGGAAAATATTGATTTTTCTCTTCCATTCCGGCAAGAAACTTCAGATCACGGCTGATGCGATAGTTTACCAAATTCTGCAGCACGTTACGCGACTTTTCATCTGCAAGGAGACTCCATGCCTGATTTAACTCTGCTTCATGTTCCTTGAAATACGCCGGATTTTCCTTGTCAGCATCGTAACGACCAAAATCAATCTCACGATAGTACGAAAGAAGTCCGAGTTTCTCGATACACTGCTTCATTTTCGCATTGAATCCACTCGTAATGAATATGACCGTCTTTTCATCGGGGCAAATATCATCCAATCGAACGATTGTATAACCGTCCAACACTTCTCCCGCACGAAAATCATCACAAACAGCGCGCACGTGGATCCCATACTGGGTCATCAAGGAAAGCGCCTCATGCCCACAGTAACCTGCGCCGTAAAGAATGACATCGTTGCCATCGGCCTTCAGTTTCTTAAGGCATTCAGGCACGGCATTAATACTGTCGCATACTTCCATAGAACGCTCCTCTTCTCCAATCAAACTTCTCACACCACAATATGGTACTTTTTTGCCAACGCCTCATTGATAACAAGAACATCTGCTTGCCAAATATGACATAAATGTTTCAGCTCTTCTTGCAAAACCTTTTGAAGTTCTTGACACCATTGGTCTTCCAACCTCTTGACAATCAGAAGAAATATCATCTTTCTAGGATGATTCAACGCTTCGATCAGCTTATTTCCAATCTCAAGCAATTCCCGATCTATCCCATGAAGAGCCGCGTAGCACATTTGGATGCTATGTTCATACTTGGCTTTTAAGCTGGACATATATTCATCCAATGCCACATCGCTCTCCGTTCCGCTAGGATTTGGAGCACCCTTTTTCGCTTCTATAAAGAGGATATGCTCCTCTCCCCGACGCTCATGCAAAGTTACGCACTCCACCGAAGATACCGCATGTCTGTTTATCGCCTGATAACGCGGGCTTTTTTCCAAGTGGCAAGTTCTATTCTCGTGCAGCTCGAATGCCATGTCGGATTCCGTAAAGCGTACCATCATCATCCTCCGAGTATAGTATCCACTTCATCCCGATACAAGCGAACTGACTCATCAACAATACTGTTGTCAGGCATTCCGTGAATCATGTCTTCATATTGCAAAGGAATATTTTCATCTTTACTCAAAGCTAAGAAGGGAATAGAATACTGTTCTCTGCGAGCGATCAGACATAGTTTCTTTATGACAAAATATGAGTGGGTTGCAATAAAGATTTGCATACCATTCCTCGCCAGTCGATAGAGGAAATCCATGAATGCCGAAATAGCCTTGGGGTGAAGCGATGCCTCCGGTTCGTCAATAAACACGATAGAACTCTGAGATAAATAACGGTTGGCTAAGAGTTGATCAAAAATCGCCAACTTCTTAATGCCCTCCGACATGACCCCCATAGAAAACTTCGTGTTTTTATTTTTGAAATACCACTGTTCATTTTTTTCATCATAGACAGCTTTGCCACCTAAAAGATGCCCCATGCTTTTTCGACCATCAGCGAATGCTTTGAAATTTTTTCCTTTCTGAGGAGGAATGCGTAAAGCATGCACGAGATCCAAATAAGTATCATCAAAACCGAACATCTTGTCCTGTTCACGTGTTTTCAAAATGACCGAAAATAGCGAAAGAGCCTCTTTTGCGGGGATGAATACCGTTGTATTTTTCCACGATTCTTTAAAGTCTGTTTTGATTGTTTTAATGGTCAGATTTGTATCGGCACCAAATTCAAATTCCGTATGCTTTCCATCCAACAGGAGACGTATACGCAGCGGGTTTTCTGCCCCTTTCGTTACAAGCTCTCCCAACCTGTTTGCCTGAAATATCCAGTACAATTTATCGGGCAGGATTCTCCCCAAGCTATATGGATCGTTGCCCTTCTTGTTCAGTTCGAGTGCGCGCAGAACCGCATACAACATCTTCAAAACCGATGTCTTGCCGCTCCCATTTTCACCGATCAAGACATTGATTCCTGCAAGCTTCTCCCATGTAATGTCTCGATTGACTCCGAAGTTCTTCATCTCAAATTTCTCAATCATTCATCTCACCTCACAGGATGGGCAGCAGAAAAGATTCCTTATACATTCATGACCGTACTGAGGAACTTGAGCAGATCAACCTTCTTCACGGCTTCCTTGTTGCCGACGACATTGGTCTTGAGTGCTCCTGCCGCATTAGCGAGCAGGGTCGCCAGATCAAGCGGCATTTTATGCAGTGCGGCAAGTGTCGCAAGCGCATAGAACGCATCGCCCGCGCCGATCGTATCCTTGACACGAAGCAAGAGCGCGGGAACGCGCACCTGCTCATCTCTTTCATTGCCAATCGCACCGTCTGCTCCAATGGTCGCCCATGACATATCGGCATGAAGCTGTTCGGAAAGCTGTCGGAGCAACCGATGACGCGAGGTCAGAGCCTGCCCGAACGCAAGGCGCAGTTCGCGCTCATCCACAACGAAGCAGTCCGCGCGATGATACTTCGTAATCAAGTTTGTTCCGTAGTTCGAGCTGTTCGTCTGACAGTTCACGGCGAGGAACTTCGCCTTCTCCTCAAGGATTCGGAGCGCCTCATCATCCAGAAGGCCATGACCATAGTCGCATACGACGACAAGATCATAGTCCGCCGTCAGATCGTGCAGTTTCTGATGAAAAGCGGAATAATCAAACCGTTTGCGCTGTCCTCGCTTGAGGAGGTAGTTCACAGAAAAGAGTTTCGTATACTCCTGCCGGATGGGATTCTGTTTCAAATAGCGACGCTTGAGAGGCGTCACAAAATTTGCATCTTGCAGAATCTCGAAATGAACCCCCTCCATCTTGTCCTCAATGAAGTCCATGAGTCCGTACTCTGTCCCCATCATCGAAAGCAGCGTAACATCCTGTGAGAAGTTCGCCAAGTGACGCGCGATGGCAAGAGCGCCACCTGCATAGTTTTCCTCGCTGTCGCAAAACGCCGAAAGCGTTGCATCCTTCATCGTAACGCCTTGGACGTTGCAAAAAACATACGCATCAATGATTACATCGCCAACAACCAGAACCTTGGTGTTCGAAAAACGCTCCACTGCGTCCCGCAGATGGGCAAAGGCGTCTGATCCGTGTTTTTTTCGCAGGGAGAACGCCATCTCCTTGACGTTCTCGGGCAGTGCTGCAAAGAAGGTATTCAGCAGTTTCGTCGAACTGTGGACTTCTCCCTGTGTGAAAAAGATCTTTCCGCCATATTTCTCGACAACGCTCTGTTCTGCCCCGATATTGCCGGTCACATCATCCTCAGCGCGAGCATACTCCTGCCCCTTCGCATAGACATCTGGCTGCACAAAGGAGACAATCTCATGGACGGTGACAGCCTCACTCAGAAGGACATAGTTCACGATTTCAAGGCTCGACAAAAACGCCATCCGCTGATGATCATCAAAATACGGGCGACCAGGTCCCTTGTTGACATACTTTGCAGCAGTCACAGAGACAACGAGGATATCTCCCTGTCTTTTTGCCTCTTCCAGGTGCTCGATATGTCCATAGTGCAGGAGGTCAAAGACACCGTGACAAAGCACAACCTTCTTGCCGGCATCGCGAAACGTCTGTCGCAGCTTCAAAAAACCTTCTTTACTGATGATTTTTTCATCCATCATAGACGCTGTCCTCAATTCCCGAGATACTTGAACCAATCCGCTGTGGCTTCCTGAATGCTGTCCGGTGTCCAGACAGGAGCCTTTTTCCAGTAGTCAATGTGCTCCAATATATGCTGTACGCCTTCCTCGAGCGTCACCATCGGATGCCAATTAAGCATCTCATTGATCTTCGTAGTGTCAGCCCATGTGCAGTCAGGCTCTCCGGGACGCTTTGGAATATGCACCACCTCGGCATCTGCCCCGCCGAGGAGTTCGACCAAGCGATTAACCGAGTAAGTATGCTCACTGCCGACATTGAAACGCTCACCGACGACATCCGACTTCGCTGCCGTGAGGAAGGCGTCAACGATATCCGTCACATAGGTGAAGTCACGCGTCTGCTCTCCTGTACCAACGATTGTATACGGTTTTCCCGCCAGCTTTTGTCCGAGGAACACGCCAAACACCGCGCCATACGTCCCCGAGGTGCGGGAACGCGGTCCATAGACGTTAAAAAGGCAAAGCGAGACCACCGGCAACTGATAGACCTTCGCCCAATGTAGGGCAAGTTCCTCGCCCAGTCTCTTCGTCAGCGCATATGGATACTCAGGACGGATGTCCGCCTGCTCATTGGTCGGAAAATGATCCGGGATCCCATAGCACGAGGACGATGCCGTATACAGGAAACGCTTGACATTCGCCGCCTTTGCCGCCTGAAGCACCGAGAACGTACCATCCACATTGGAGTGAAAATACTCCTGTGGCTTCTGAATCGAGGGAACAATATCCGCAAGTGCCGCCATGTGGAACACCCAGTCCATCCCCTCAAAGAGCGGCGCAATCGTTTCGTAGTCGCAGATATCCGCTTCCACAATAGTAAGATGAATGTTCCCCTGATGATGTGCTAGGTTCTCCAGACGACCCGTGCTGCAGTTATCGATAACGACAACATCATGCCCCTCGGCAAGCAGCCGATCAACAATATGTGACCCGATGAATCCGCAGCCGCCCGTAACAATAGATTTCATTTCATCGTCCCTCCCGCGCATCGAGTGCCATGATTTCATCGACAACCTGCTGAAGTATCTGATTATGGATGGACTCTACAATCCCATACTCCATAGAAGGAACGTAGAGATTGCGATGTCCCTTTACCCGAAGATGATTGTCACTCTTGAACCCCGTAAACGTGACAATCGTACCGCCGACCGTATGTATGGTTTCGGTGGCACGAAGAATATTGGGCGAGTTGCCGGAGCTTGAAATCGCGACCAGAACATCCCCTGGGTTCGCCAAGATTTCCAACTGCTTGCTGAAAACATATTCATAGCCATAGTCGTTCCCAAGGCAGGTAAGCGTCGCAGGTTGATACAGATCGACCGCACGCATCTTCCCATTCTTGAGGAAGTCTGCCGTCATATGCATGGCAATACCGGCACTCCCACCATTGCCAACGAAAAACAGCTGTTTTTGTTCTGCCCGCGCCTGGCGCATGAGGAGCGACAAATCCTCAGCAACATGTGCGCTAATCGTATTGCCGTCGTGGTCTGTATAAAGTTTCTCATCGTATGCAGTACGGTACTGCACTTCATAGTCCTGTATCACCATGTAACGTCTCCTCTCAACAAGCCCATGATCTCTTTATACCACCACTCGTCAGGATCTGTGTATGAACCAACATATCTTTCCTTTAATATTTGAACAACTCGTTGCCGCTCAGGTTCAGCCCACCAGTCTTCTATACGTGGATAAATCTCATTTAGGTATTTCGCCGCAGTTTCTGGGCCATATTGAATAAGACCGACAGTTCGCATTATATCAACATATTGTTGTTCTGTATTAGTGTCAAAATAACTATTGATGGAGCCTTCATCAAAATACAAAAGAAATGGCTTGTTGGCATATAGAGCTTCAAGAAAAGGAGTCTCAGCATGATCTAATACAACTAAACGAGAATTCTTCAATAATTGTGGAAAATTCTCGTGCTCCCTCCCCATACTAGTTCTCGATATACGAATACCAGGAAAATAGTATTGAAGCCAACGATCAAGCATGGATAAAAAATCATATGGATAGTTTCGTACAAGCAAATCTTGACGAACATCGTCTTCTAAGGCTGTCAAAAACTTTTTCTCTTGTTGTAACAGCCTCCCTAAAGTGTGATAATGCAACCTATGCAGAAAAGGATGTGCCCAATCACCTAGATATAGAATATCTGAAGACGGGGGCGCGAATAGCCTGTCGTACATAAACACTTTTTCTGC
>CAUTTS010000066.1:0-13893 GCA_963541465.1 uncultured Selenomonas sp. | reverse complement strand
TCTTCACCATCCTCATGGGCGACAAGGTCGAGCCGCGCCGCCAGTTCATCGAGGAGAACGCGAAACTCGTACGAAATCTGGATATTTGATTTAGAATTGAGATAGAAAAATCCCCTTGACGCTGTGTGCATCAAGGGGATTCTGTTGCGTATGTTCCTGTGCTATACTAAGCACAAGGACTGTAGAAAGGGCGGTCGAATCTTGCCCCCGGAAAGGGGGCGATTGGTATGGGAACCTACGAATTCTTTACATTTCTCGTTGTGTTCACCGTGCTGATCATGTCGGTGAAACGATAAAAGAGAAACCCGCCTCATGCATCCAAACTGTAGGCGGGGTTCTCTGCCAAACATAAGGGGCAGCCGTCTATCGGCAGTGCCCTTTTTCTGCTATAATTTTATCATGTGAGCGTGAAATCGTCAAGGATAAGAAACGGAGGAACTACGATGAAGCAATTTCTCGACCAACTCGCTGTGCCGCGCGGGGACTGGACAGCGCTCTTTTCGGCCTGCCTCGGCAAGATGATCAGTGTTCAGCAAGCCTGTGCCGAGTACGTGGTGAAAAACGAGGACTGGAACGTCGATCTGGAGCGCGGCGTGATCAGTTTCGGCACGCGCGAATACCCGCTCCAGTTCATCGGCAGTGAGTCTGCATCGAGCGGCACATGGCTCTGGGGCTGGGAGAACATCAATGATTTCCCCGAAAAGATCATCCGCCTCGCGCGTGAGACAAGGGAGTTCGGTGCAGCGCAGCAGATCGAGGTACTGACGACGGACGAATTCGACCTGAACGATACCTATAACGGGCACAACCTCTCCATCGTTGCCTGCGGACTGGCGGACGGATACGCCTACTATCGCTGCCCGCATAACGGCGGCGCATTCTTTGTCGGCCTGTCGGATGTGCCGGATGCGGTCTTTGATCCCGTTGATTTTCCGCGCTTTATTTCGACGGTGTCACAGTGCATCCAGCAGTTCGATGTGGATCACCGCCTCCTAGTCGAGGGATTCCTGCGCTGGAATCAGACGCCGTACGAGTGGCACGGGTCACGCATCACGGCACATTTTACGCAGGATCTCATCATCGCCTTTGAGGATGTGGATGGCGCGCGACGCATCTCCGCCATGCGGAGTGTTTGACTTCGATCAGAAATCCCCTTGATGCAGCATAGCATCAGGGGGATTTATTTAGGAAGCACTGATAAATTCGGTACAACCATCTTGACGCATCTTTTTTGCCCGCACTTCGGCGGAAAATCCTCCACAGAGCACCACTCTGCGTCCGGTTTTCCACCTCGTTCGGACGAAAAAATCTGCGCCAATCTGGCAGACCTCATTTTATCAGTGATTCCTTTATGCCATATACGTGTTTCTGTGATCGTGCAATTTTTTTCAAAAAAATATATTGTACCTATTGAAATTCTATTTTATATGTGTTATATTACTTATGTAATCAACGAAATTACAAAATACAAATCAAATGGAGGAATTTATGATGAAAATTGCAGTTGTGGCATCCAATGGAAAGGCGAGCCGTGCGATTATTGAGGAGCTTGTGGCACGCGGACATGAGGTTACGGCGTTTGCACGTCATGAGAATCAGAGTGCGGCGAAGCATTTTGTGCAGAAGGACATTCTGGATCTGACGAAGGGGGATCTCGCGGGCTTTGATGCTGTGGTGGACGGGTTCGGTGCATTTACGCCGGAGACGCTGCCGCTGCACACAAAAACGAGCCAGCATCTCGCCGATCTCATTGCAGGGACGAATACGCGTCTCTACATCGTCGGCGGCGCAGGAAGTCTCTATGTCGATGCATCGCACAAGGTGCAGCTCCTGGATACGCCGGAGTTCCCGGCGGTGTTCTACGCACTCGCCAAGGCACAGACCGAGGAACTGGCTGCCCTCCGTGCGCGGAAGGATGCAAAGTGGGTTTTTGTCAGCCCGGCGGCAGATTTCCGTCCGGATGGAGAGAAGACCGGTGCGTATATTCTTGGCGGTGAGGAGCTGACGCTCAGTGCAGCAGGTGAGAGCATCATCAGCTATGCGGACTATGCCGTCGGTATGGTGGATCTGATCGAGAGCGGTGAACACATCGGTACGCGTGTCTCGCTCGTTCAGAAGTAAGGCCGATTGACTGACATTGAAAAGGATGCTGTCTGGAACGCTCTCCCTCGTGAACAACGGGGGAGAGTGCTCTCTTTTCTGTAAAAGTTTTCTGCAAAAGGAAGTGGTCGCTGTGTCTTTATCCATCATTCAAAAAATGAATGAAATGCTCCTCACTGAGATGCCGGAGTATCGCGCGCAGGCGGCGGAGGTCGGTGTGTCGGAAGAGGAGCAGCGGCGACTTTTGCGTGCGCTGATGAATGTGCGTCCGCCGCGCCCGCTTTCGGAAGACTTTCTGGCGCTGCAGGATGAGCTGCTCTCAGCGGAGCGCGAGGCACGCGGCGTGGTGGATGTCATGGCGCTCCCATCTGTCGCCTCTGATGCGCGTATTGCCCTCTGGCAGGGCGACATCACGCGCCTCGCGGCGGATGCGATCGTCAACGCGGCCAACGCGGCTCTCCTCGGCTGCTTTATCCCCTGTCACCGCTGCATTGACAATGCGATTCACTCGGCGGCGGGGCTGCAGCTGCGCGCGGCATGCGCTGCGCTGATGGAGGAGCAGGGGCATCCCGAGGAGACGGGAACGGCGCAGATCACGGAGGGGTACAATCTCCCTGCGCGGCATGTCATCCATACGGTCGGACCGATCGTCAGCGGTGCTCTGACGGATCGTCATCGGGCGCAGCTCGCCTCCTGCTATCGTTCCTGTCTCTCCCTTGCCGCGGAGCATGGTCTCAGGAGCATCGCGTTCTGCTGCATTTCGACGGGGGAGTTTCACTTTCCCCGTGCAGCGGCGGCGGAGATCGCCGTGCGTGAGGTGCGGGATTTCCTCACGCGTGATACGTCCATAGAACGCGTCGTTTTCAACGTGTTCAAGGACGAGGACCGAAACATCTACGAAAGGCTTTTATCATGACGGAATCCATCACGCGCATCACCGACGCGCTCCGTGCGGCGGACTGCGTGCTCATCGGCGCGGGCGCAGGACTTAGCACCTCAGCGGGCTATGACTATGCGGGTACGCGCTTTATGACGTATTTCGCAGATTTTCACGAGCGATTCGGTATAACGGACATCTACGGCGGGGGCTTTTATCCCTTTCCATCACGCGAGATTTTCTGGGCGTGGTGGAGTAGGAGCATCTACGTCAACCGCTATGCGCCGATGCCGGAGAGCGATGTCTATCCGAATCTCTTCCATCTGGTTCGTGAAAAGGATTATTTCGTCCTGACGACGAATGTCGATCATGCCTTTCAGCGGACGGGGTTCGATAAAGAGCGTCTCTTTTACACGCAGGGGGATTATGGTCTCTTTCAGAGCAGTCAGCCGGCGGGTGTTACGGCGCATCGCACCTATGACAACGAGGATGCCGTACATGCGATGCTCACGGCACAGGGATTCACGTTCGCTGCCGATGGGGCGCTCATCGTCCCCGCGCGGAATGCGCTGCGGATGGAGATCCCGACGGAGCTCATTCCCCGCTGTCCCGATGATGGTGCGGAGATGACGACGAATCTGCGCGCAGACTCCTCCTTTGTCGAGGATGCGGGATGGCACGCCGCTGCCGCACGCTATACGGACTATCTCGCGCGGACGGAGGGGCGGCGGACACTCCTCCTGGAGCTCGGTGTGGGGATGAATACGCCCGGCATCATCAAATATCCGTTCTGGCGCATGACGGCAGAGCGTGCGGATGTGACACTCGTGACCGTGAGCCGCGATGCGTATGTGCCGAAGGAGATCCGTGATCGGAGTGTTGTGCTTGGCAGCGATATTGGGGCGGTGCTGAGAGAGCTTGTTTGATAGAGGAGCAGGGCTGTTGCACGAGAATTTCAGCGTCGTGCAGCAGCCATTTTTTTGTATTTTGCATCATATCGATTTTCTTGTCCCATGCGTGTGCCTATGCTATACTATTTTCTGTATCACGACGTCCATAAAAATAATAAAAGTAATAATAATAAATAATAACGCAAAATATGGAGACAGAGGATGAGCGATACCATTTACATCGAGCCGGATCTGTCCGGTCTGGAGGATCGTCTGGATGCGCTCGGTGATTTTGTTGGTGCGGCACATTCGGAGATCCATGCCGTTGGGCGCAGTGTCGATGATCTGCGTGGGGACGTGGAGACGCTGACGCAGGATTTTCATGCCTATGCGGCAAAGCAGGAGCGGACGAACCGTATCCAGCTCGCGGAGATCCGTCTGGTGAAGCTGCGACAGGAGATCGATCATCGATTCGGCCACTATGCGGAGATCCGCCGCATGGCGCGCGGCATTCTGGAGGCGAATGATCTCGCGGTCGTGCGGCAGGACACGCTGCGTGCGGCGGCAGAGGAGCTCATGCTCCGTGCGCCCGGCTACTGGCTGGCACCCGCGCTCGTTGCGCTCGCGGCGTGGATCAGCGACGAGGAGGAGGTCGCAAACCGCGCGTGCGCGGAGGCACTCCATCGTGACGATGAGAGAACGTCGCTCTTTTTTGCACTCGTCTGCCGCCGTTTCGGACGAAAAGAGGCGAGCCTGCACTGGCTGCAGCGTTACTTTGCCGGCCTGGATGGCGGGGCGCTCGACCGCAAGGCAGCCATCGTCATTGATGCCTACGTGTCAGGCCTCCTCGGCCGCGATGCGGATGGGCTCATTCGCCGCCGGATCGACGGCTGGATCGATCGGTTCAGCCGGGTATATAGTTTTGCCGCTGCACAGGAAAAACGCTGGTATGAGGCGATGAAGGCGATGTGCCCCGCGCCGCCCGCAGAGGGCAGTTTTCCCTATCTGAGGGTGCACACCGACAGATTGGTGTCGGAGGCGCTGGAGCATACGCTCTCGTGTGCGCGTCTCTATGAGAAACTCAGCACACATTTTCAGCAGATCGTCACGCAGACGGCGCCGCCCCGCACGCTAAGGCAGGAGCTGGACAGCATCCTGGAGCGTCTGGTCGCCGATTTCGATGCGGCGGAGAAGCCGCTGCACATGGAGTCGATCCTTGAGAAGCTGGTCATCCATGAGGGCGGCAGGGAGGATCGTGCGCGCAAGATTTTGGCGGAGAAGGTAAAGGCCTTTGACGAGCGACGCGACTTCATGCAGCTCCTGTCGGATGCGGCAATGCACCCGCAGGAGATGCAGGCGAGCCCCGCGCTGCAGAAAATGGCGCTTGCCCTTGGGCGTGATTCGATTCTTTCCGCCTTTCGCGATATTGTCGCGGAGAACCGCGCCGCCATCCCGCAGACCATCAAATTTAGAGTTCTTGCATTTGATAACGAGACGGAAGACGGCTCCAATGAGGAAAAACTGCTGCGGTTATTTGTCACGTGGAATGACGTTAAGCGCATGATCCGCATGCGTCCCTATGAGCTGTCCTCACAGGAAAAGCTCTTCCGATGGATATGGCTCCTTCCCGTGCTGCTCGGTCTCTACGGTGGGGAGGTATACTGGACGGTACTCGGCATCGCCGCCGGCGCGGTGATCTTTAACGCGTACATCAAGGCGAAGAAACGCATGGACAGCATCCATGCGCGCATTACGGAGGAGTATCAGAAACAGGAGGAGGAGGGTACGCAGATGCTCCGCGGGGTGATCGCGGAGATCGTGGACTACCGCACGGAGATCGCGCGGCTCGATGCGGAGAGCGAGAAGGTCATTGACTTCCTGCAGGGACTGAACCCGGTACAGTTTATGGCATCAGCGGACGGCAGTCGACGCGTGCAAATACAATAATACAAATAATAACAAATAATATATGATAAATTAAGATAAATAATAAAAAATACTACAAGGAGGATGCCATGATTTACGGAAATATCCATGATGAAAAGGCCTATGCACTCCTTCCGCCTATGCTGCAGCGTGCGCTCGCCTATGCGCGGACGCATGATCTCGGGGCGCTCTCAGAGGGGAGGCAGGTGATCGAGGGAGATGATCTCTATGTCAATATCGCCCACTATACGACGGGAATGCGCGCGGATAAGATCTGGGAGGCGCACCGCATCTATGCCGATGTCCATGTTCTCGCTGCGGGGACGGAGTGCATTGATGTCAGTGCCATCGAGCGCATGGAGATGGGGGATTATGACCCTGCGCGTGATTTTATCCCCGCAGCGGGGGAGGTAGATGCCAGTGTTGTCATGCACCCCGGTGACTTCCTCGTCTGCCTGCCCTCGGACGTGCACCGCAGCGGCGTCATGGCAGACAGCCCTGCGCCGCTGAAAAAGGGGATTTTTAAGGTGCGCATGTCCTGTATTGAACGTCGATCATGATTTATATTAGAATGTTGTTCCTTCCATTGATCGTAGGAGAATGATATGAGTACAGATGCTTTTATCGCAGGCGATGTTGTTCCTGCCGCTGTTCGTGCTGCCGAGGAGACGGTGTGGGTCAATCCGCGTCTCTTGTCCTTTGATGTGGTGGATGGATTGTCGCAGCTCGTCGTTTCGGATGAGGATATTGCGGATGCGACGGCACGCCTCCGCCGTTTTGCTCCTTTTATCCGACGCGCTTTTCCGGAGACGGCGGAGACGGATGGTCTCATCGAGTCGCCGCTGCGCGCGGTTCCTGCGATGCAGGCGCGGCTTTCTGATGCATACGGAGCAGAGATTCCGGGGCGTCTCCTGCTGAAGATGGACAGTCATCTCGCAATTGCGGGCTCGGTGAAGGCGCGCGGCGGGATCTATGAGGTGCTGAAGCATGCAGAAGGGCTGGCGATGGATGCGGGTCTCCTGACATGGGACGATGACTATGCAAAGATTGCCGATCTGAGGGATTTCTTTGCGCGCTATACGGTGCAGGTCGGCTCGACGGGCAATCTCGGTATGTCCATCGGCATTATGAGTGCGGCGATCGGGTTTCATGTGCGCGTCCACATGTCGGCCGACGCGAAGCAGTGGAAGAAGGATCTCCTGCGCGCGCATGGCGTGGAGGTGATCGAGTACGCGGATGACTACTCGCGTGCGGTGGCGGAGGGGCGACGTGCCTCGGATGCGGATCCCATGAGTCACTTTGTCGATGATGAGAAGTCCGTCGATCTGTTCCTCGGCTATGCTGTCGCCGCTGAGCGTCTCGCGGCGCAGCTGAGGGCGCAGGAGATCATGGTGGACCGTGAGCATCCGCTGATCGTCTATATTCCCGCCGGGGTCGGCGGTGCGCCGGGCGGGGTGTCCTATGGGCTGCGGCGGCTCTACCATGATGATGTACACTGTTTTTTCGTGGAGCCGGCACAGTGTCCCTCGGTTCTTCTCGGGGTCGCGACGCAGCGATTTGAGCGTGCCAATGTGCATGATATCGGTCTGGCGGGAAGGACGGATGCGGACGGGCTTGCCTGTGCGAGTCCGTCGAGTCTCGTGACGCGCATGATGACGAATCACATGGCAGGGGTGTTTACGGTCTCTGAGGCGCATCTCTACGACTATCTGCGCGATCTCGATGCGAGTGAGGGGATCCGCATCGAGCCGTCGAGCTGTGCGGCATTCGCGGGTCCCGTCGGACTCCTGCGCTGCCCTGCGGCACGTGACTACTGCGCAGCGCATGGTCTGACGGAGGAACGCCTCCATCGTGCGACGCATATCGCATGGGCGACGGGCGGGCGGCTCGTGCCGGAGGAGGTTTGGGAGGAGTATTTAGGGACATATCGGTGATTCTGCAAAAAAAGCATCGCTTTCTGTGAAAAGAAGCGATGCTTTTTGATATGTAGTTTTTACTCACTCACCTACGCTGTCGACGATGCGGTTCATGGTTGCCATGGAGGCGACGCGGTCGCTTTCGGCGATGGTCATGAGTTTGACGCCCTGGGTGTTGCGGCTGATGAGGGAGATCTCGTCGACGCTGGTGCGGATGACGATTCCCTCGGTGGTGATGAGCATGAGTTCCTGGTTTTCACGGACGACGCGGATGCCGACGACGGGGCCGGTTTTTTCGGTGACCTTCATGTTGATGAGTCCCTTGCCGCCGCGTGTCTGGGTGCGGTATTCGGAGGCGGTGGTGCGCTTGCCGTAGCCGCCCTCGGTGACGGTGAGTACCTCGGAGTCGCTGCGCAGAACGTCCATTGCGACGACTTCGTCCCCATCGGCAAGGGTGATGCCGCGCACGCCGCGTGCGACGCGTCCCATGGAGCGTACGCCGTCCTCGGGGAAGGTGATCGCCTTGCCGCCGCGCGTGCCGAGCATGATGCGGTTCTCTCCGTCGGTGAATTTGACGCCGATGAGTTCGTCGTCCTCGTCGAGGTTGACCGCCCGCAGGCCGTTCTTGCGGATGTTGCCAAACTCGGAGAGCGGTGTTTTCTTGACGACGCCGTGTTTGGTGCCGAGGAAGAGGTAGCGGTCGGCGCGGAATTCCTTGACCTGGATGACGGCGGTGATGCGCTCGTCGGTTTCGACGGCGAGGAGGTTGACGATGGCCGTGCCCTTTGCCTGCCGTCCGCTCTCGGGGATTTCGTAGGATTTCAGGACGAAGGCGCGCCCGCGGTTCGTAAAGAAGAGGATGTCGTGGTGCGTGGTGGTGATGAGGAGGTCGCTGACGATGTCGGTTTCCTTGGTCCCCATGCCGCGCACGCCGACGCCGCCGCGCCGCTGGCGGCGGTAGGTGTCGAGCGGGATGCGCTTGATGTAGTTGTTCAGGGTGAGGGTGACAACGACGTCTTCCTCAGCGATGAGGTCTTTGACGTCCATTTCGCTGGCGTCAAAGGTGATCTCCGTGCGGCGTTCGTCGCCGTATTTGTCGCGCACTTCGACGAGCTCGTTTTTGATGATGGCGAGGACTTTCGTGCGGTCGGCGAGGATGCCTTTGAGTTCTTCGATCAGTTTTAGTACCTCTTGGTACTCCTCTTCGATTTTCTCGCGCTCGAGACCGGTGAGGCGCTGGAGGCGGAGGTCGAGGATGGCCTGTGCCTGTTTCTCGGTGAGTTTGAAGCCGTCCATGAGTGCTGTTCGCGCGATGTCTGCGGTACGGCTTTCGCGGATGGTGGTGATGACGGCGTCGAGGTGGTCGAGGGCGATGGTGAGTCCTTCGAGGATGTGGGCGCGTGCCTCTGCCTTCGCCAGTTCGTACTGTGTGCGCCGCGTGATGACGGTTTCCTGATGGTCGATGTAGTGCTCAAGGACGTGCTTGAGGTTCATGATGACGGGCTGTCCGTCGACGAGCGCGAGCATGATGACGCCGAAGCTGTCCTGCAGCTGGGTGTGTTTGTAGAGCTGGTTGAGGATGACGTTCGGCGCGCTGTCACGGCGCAGTTCGATGACGATGCGCATGCCGCTGCGGTCGGATTCGTCGCGCAGGTCGGTGACGCCGTCGATCTGTTTGTCGCGGACGAGTTCGGCGATTTTTTCGATGAGGCGCGCTTTGTTGACCTGATACGGGAGTTCGGTGACGATGATGCGCGGTTTGCCATTGCTCATCGTTTCGATGTGGGCGCGTGCGCGCATTTTGATGACGCCGCGTCCGGTGGTGTATGCCTTGCGGATTTCCTCGGTGCCGAGGATGAGCCCCGCGGTCGGGAAGTCGGGTCCCTTGATGACGCCCATGAGTTCGTCGATGGTGGTGTCGGGGTTATCGATGAGCATGAGGGTGCCATTGATGACTTCGACCATGTTGTGCGGCGGGATGTTGGTCGCCATGCCGACGGCGATGCCCGCGGTGCCGTTGACGAGGAGCTGCGGGAATTTTGCGGGGAGGACGGTCGGTTCTTTCTCCGAGCCGTCGTAGTTGTCCGTAAAGTCGACGGTTTCCTTGTCGATGTCGCGCAGCATGAGTTCGGCGATTTTTGACATGCGTACTTCGGTGTAGCGCATGGCGGCGGCGGAGTCGCCGTCGACGGAGCCGAAGTTGCCGTGGCCGTCCGCGAGCATGTAGCGCATGGAGAAGTCCTGCGCCATGCGGACGATGGCGTCGTAGACGGAGCTGTCGCCGTGCGGGTGATATTTACCGAGCACTTCACCGACGATGCGCGCCGATTTTTTGTACGGCTTGTTGCTGGTCATGCCCGAGCCCTGCATCGCATAGAGGATGCGGCGGTGTACGGGCTTTAGGCCGTCGCGTACGTCAGGAAGGGCGCGCGCGACGATGACGCTCATCGCATAGTCGATGTAGGAGTTTTTCATCTCGTGTTCGAGGTTGACGGGGACGATGCGCCCCTGTCCAAAGTCCAGATCCAAAATGTCACCTCTTCGTGTTCGTTCCATCGGGTCGGTTTATGGTCAAATGCTACGTGTTTACGAAATATGTGCTCCACGCAAACGCTTCGTTACGCAAGCGGTCGTGTGCTTGTCCGCCAAAATACCGCATGATTTCTAAACGCGCTTCGCTTGAACGGTAGAAATCATGCGGGGGCGGGTCGCACACTTTGCTCCGCTTGCTTCACTAAGGTTTGCTTAGGAGCACAATACTTCTCTCATCCGTAACCTCTGCTTATACACTAAGATTATAGCATTTTCGCGGGGAAAAGTCCATGTTTGGGGGCGTGGGGTAGCACCGTATTGCACGAGGCGGAGATATTCTCTGTGCGCGCTCCACGCGAACACCTCGTTGCGCAAGTGATCGTATGCTTATTCGCCTAAATACCGACGCACTTCTTAAACGCGCTTCGCTTGGACGAAAGAAGTGCGCCGGGGGCGAAACGCATACTTTACTCACTTGCTTCACTAAGGTTCGCTTAGGAGCTGCGCAAGCATTATTCCGCAATCGTTTGTCAAAAACTAGGGGCTCTCTGCCGGGCGGGGAGAAAAGGGATTCCTCTTCCTCTCGTCGAATAGAGGAATCGCTGATAAAATGAAGTCTGCCAGATTGGCGTAGATTTTTCGTCCGAACAAGGAGGCAAACCGGACGCATAGCAAGGGCTATGTGGAGGATTTGCCGACACAGTGCGGGCAAAAAAGATGCGTCAAGATGGTAGTGCTGAATTTATCAGTGCTTCCTCGAGGTTATATTGTGAGAGGCGGGATGGTATGGACGATGTGCAGGCGCTGCGGCAGGAGATTCTCCTGCGTGCCAATGATCTCTACGAGAAGCGGGAATATGCGCGTGCGGCGGAGGTCGCGCAGGAGCTGCTGACGGTTCTGCCCGAGGATGCGGAGATGCGCTATATTCTCGCCGCCGCGCTGACGCAGACGGGGGCGTACGATGCGGCGCGGGCGGAGGTCGCACGCATCCGCGCTGTGTGTCCCGATCATGCGGGCGCGGCGCGGCAGGAGGTCTATATCGACCGCGCGGAGGGGAAGCTCGCGACGGAGATCGCACATCTGCGCGCGCTGATCGAGATGCTGAAACGGCGGATGGCAGAGGAGGAGGGGCGCCGTGCACACGATGCGGTGTTTCTCGCGAGTGCCTACAGTCTCCTCGGTGCGGCGCTGACGAAGGCGGGGGAGGCGCAGGAGGCGGTCGCGGCGTTTCTCGCGTCCGCACAGCTCGAAACGGGGCGCGCCCAGCGGGCAGTGGAGTACAGCAACGCGCTCTTTGCCGTCAACTATCTTCCGACGTATCTGCGTCCGCTCTATGCGGGGCTTGCGTATGGCTATGATGCGCTCTTTGCTGATGTCCTGCCGCTGGCGGGGGCGGCGGATGCCACGCGTGGGCATGCGCGCATCCGCATCGGCTATATTTCGCCCGATCTCTGCGTGCATCCCGTCGGGCGGCTTGTGCGCCCGCTCCTCACGCAGTATGACCGCACGCAATTTGCCGTCTATTGCTATGCGTGCTGCGCAGAGGATGCGCTCTCGGCGGAGATGCGTGCCGCGGTGGATGTGTGGCATAATGTCCGCGGCTGCTCTGCGGCGGAGACGGCGGCGCTCATCCGCCATGATGAGGTGGATGTTCTCGTCGATCTCGCGGGGCATACAAAGGGGAATGCGCTGCCCGTTCTCGCGCACCGTCCCGCACCCGTGCAGATGACGGGGATCGGCTATTTTAATACGACGGGGCTGTCTGCGGTGGACTATGTGCTCTCGGATGTGTATGCCGATCCGCCGGAGGCGGGGGATGATGCGATGACGGAGGAGATTGTCCGCCTGCCGCACAGTCATTTTTGTTATACGCTGCCCGATGATCTGCCCCCGGTCATGCCGCCGCCGATGGAGCAGAGGGGATACGTGACGTTCGGTTCATTTAATCAGTTCAATAAGGTGACGGATGAGGTGCTGTGCCTCTGGCGGCAGGTGTTGGATGCGGTGCCGGGGGCGCGTCTTCTTGTCAAGAGCAAGATCTTTGATCATGCGGAGGGGCGCACGATGGTCGCGGAGCGTCTCGCACGCTGTGGGATTCCCGTCGCGCGTGTCGAGATGCGCGGGTTCAGCCGTGGCTATCTGGCAGAGTACGGGGATGTGGATATCGGGCTCGATCCGTTTCCCTATACGGGCGGGATGACGACCTGTGAGGCGCTCTCGATGGGCGTACCCGTGGTGACGCTCGCAGGGGCGAGCCACGGTGCGCGGTTCGGTGTGAGTCTCCTCACGAATGCGCATCTCCCCGAGCTCGTCGCGCAGTCGCCCGCAGACTATGTGCGGATCGCGGCGGGGCTTGCCTCCGATCCTGCGACCCTGCGCGCGCTGCGGCGAAATCTGCGAACGATGCTGCGCCGCGCACCGCTGACGGATGCCGCAGGCTATGTGCATGATGTGGAGGACGTGTATCGGTCGATCTGGGCGAGATTTGTGCGTACGGCGGGCACTGCGTGAGAGGTGTGATATGAAGCGGCGTTTCTGTCTTTCGGTACTCGCTCTGTTCTGCTCCGTGCTGTCGGGCTGTGATTTTTTCGTCACGGAAAACAGCGATCCCTATACGGCGGATAAGGTCGCCGCGATGGTGAATGGAAAATTTCATTCCTATGGGGCGCAGGTCGTGTCGGAGGGCGAGCAGACCTTGCGGGAAAAGCCGTTTCAGAGGAATCGTTATGCGCTCTATGATGCGGGGAACGGGATCCACTTTACCGCTGTGGCGGAGATCCAGCGCGCACAGTTCCCCTATCCCTTTCTTTACCGCGACACGGATGCCGCTGCGGCGTATGCGGAAGCCTATTTAGCCCATCTCTATCCCGCGGTGAATGCTGTCGCGGTTGACGTTCATCTCAGGGCGGCATCCCCCGCGGAGGCGGCAGCGCTGCGCGAGAATCACGTGATGCACGAGGGAGCGCCGCTTTTTGATCAGGGCGATTTTATCTTTCTCCATGAGGCACGCGGAGCGGATGCTGTCGATCTGTGCCGTGCGCTGCATGCGTTCTATCGCCCACAGGGTGACGATACGCTCCTCACGGAGGCACATGGGCGCAGGATAACATTCTACTATTTGCCGGAGGGAACGGAGGAGCAGGCGCGCGCGGTGCCGATCATGACGTTCTATCTGCGGGCGGGAGAGGACTGGGCGCGGACGCTGTACGAGAATCCGGGGCACGCGTCGGGAGAGAGGGATGTCACGCTCCTAGAGGAGCGGCTGGCAGAGTATTTTGAGGTGCGGCTGAAGGCGGCAAAGGCGTACGTGAGAGAACATCGGAAATAAAATAAGGGACTGCTATACGAAGTTTGCAGCTTCGTATAGCAGTCCATTAAAGTATGGGCGGAGTGCGTACCCATTCGCCCTTTTGCGTGGAACCGATATGAATGAGAAGGCCTTTTTCTTTGAGTCGTCGTATACGATATTTGATCGTATTGGTATTCTGATTGAGGCGATTGGCGATCTCTCTCTGCGATAGGGACGGCTCGCTCGCGACGAGTTCCAAAATACTGTTCTCGATGGGATGCGGAATCTCTTGGGTGGGATTTTCCTGATCTTGGGTGGGATTTTCCTGATCTTGGGTGGGATTTTCCTGATCTTGGGTGGGAT
>CAUTTS010000065.1:0-14075 GCA_963541465.1 uncultured Selenomonas sp. | reverse complement strand
ATTTGTGTCTGCGGATCAGCTGGCTATGATTATCCACTATTTATCAGTGATTCCCTAAAAAAAGCGTCTGTCGTGTATGGCAGACGCTTTTATTATTGTTGTGTTTATGGTATGATACGCATGATAGAGAGATTAGAAAATGTGAGGGGGAGGTTATGCAGAGGTTTAGGAGTTTTGTTCATATTGCGCAGATAGTATGGGAGGATCTGCGTGACTTTCGTCCGCCTGCGGCCTTTCTGGTGATCGGTCTTTTTTGCTGTGGATTTATCCAAGATTTTGGTTCCACCTATGTCGCTGTCCTCATGGCGATTCTTACGCTCCTCGTCTATTTCCTCGGGCGCAGGCTTGGCGGCTGGGGACAGCTGATGGTCGGCATCGCTTTTTCGCTCTGTGTGGTTGGAGCGATAACGGCATCGATCTTTATCGGGTATTTTTTCTATTCCGATTTTTCGCCGAATGGGCGGGAGAACTATGCGGAGATCCGGCGCGACTTTTTCCCACGCGAGATTCCGTCGACGGCGTATGATGTTGTGGTGTGGAGCCGCGTCAGCTTTGGGCGGGGATGGGATGAATCATATCTTTCCTTTGGTGATACTAAGGAAAATATCCGCACCTATGAGCTGCAGGGCCGCGCGTACTCGGAACGGCGCACGCGCCATCCCTATATCAATGATACGATCCGTGTGCCGCGCATCGTGGTGGACGAGAGCAAGGTGCTTCCACGCTTTGCTGCGCTTCCCCTTTGGCAGCGCATCTTCTTTGACTATACGCCGCATCCGGCAAAGTGGGAGGAGCTGACGGGGAAGTATGCCTTCTATGTGTGGAACAACAGCGATGATTTTGATCGCCCGCGTGCAGACATCATCGGCATCTCCGAGGATGGCACACACGTGATTTTTTACGCAGTGGGGAGATAGGGAACTTGTTTATCCGTAATTGCATAAAAAACAGCGGACGGAAGTGCATTTCCGATCCGCTGTTTTTCTAGGGAATCGCAGATAAAACAGTCCCTTGGATTGGTGTAGATTTTTTGTCCTGTCAAGGAGACAAACCGGACACATAGCCAAAGCTATGTGGAGGAGCGCGGGCGATGGCAGGGCGAAAAAGATGCGCTAATCTGACGCGGCTGAATGGATCCGTGCTTCCCTAGAGTACGGCGTCCAGCAGCTCCTTGGTATCGCGCTCATGCGGTTCCCGCAGGATGTCTGCCGTTCTGCCCTGCTCGATGATACGCCCCTGTCGCAGGATGAGAATGCGGTCGGTGATGGAGCTGACGAGGGGGAGGTCGTGGGAGATGAAGAGGAGACTCATGCCGTGTTCTTTTTGCAGGTGGAGGAGGAGTGTGATGATTTTCTCCTGCACACAGGTGTCGAGTGCCGAGGTCGCTTCGTCACAGATGAGGATGTCAGGGGATGCTGCCATTGCGCGTGCGATGGCGGCACGCTGACACTCGCCGCCGCTGATCTCGTGCGGATACCGCGTGGCGTAGGAGGCGGGTAGTTCCACTTCGTCGAGGAGGGCGGCGACGCGGTGATCGGTGGGCTGCTCATCGGGGGGGCAGAGGTTGCGGATGGTCTCGCTGATCGCTGCACCGATGCTGTGGCGCGGGTTGAACGAGCCGTGTGCGTCCTGGAACACCATCTGGACGTGGCGACAGAGTTCTTTGCGCGCACGGCCCGATGCGCCGACGATGTTTTTTCCTGCGAGCAGGATGCGTCCCTCGGTCGGGGTGAGCAGTCCCGTGAGGAGCTTTGCTGCGGTGGACTTGCCGCTGCCGCTTGCGCCGACGATGCCGAGGCGTTCGCGTTCATATAGGGAGAACGTCATGGCATCGATGGCCTGTATCCGTGCGGCATCCCCATCAAAGTGCATGGATACGTTGTCAACGTGCAGGAGCGGGGGGGCCGCACAGGGCGTGCCTTTCGGGGGGCTGACCTGCGTGTGGAATAAACGCGGTGATGGATCGCCGATCCTAGGAATAGAGGAAAGCAGATTCTGCGTGTCCGCACATTGCGGATGAGCCAGCAGCTCCGCCGCTGCGCCTTGTTCGATGATGCGTCCGTGCTTAATGACGGCAGCGCGGTCGGCGATGTGGCGCAGCACGCCGATATTGTGCGTGACGAGGAGCATCGCTGTGCCGTCTTCATCGCGCAGGGTGCGCAGAATTTGGAGCACCTGCCGCTGCAGCACCGCATCGAGTGCTGAGGTCGGTTCGTCGGCGAGCAGGAGGCGCGGCCGTAGGGCAAGTGCAAGCGCTATCGCGGCGCGCTGCGCCATCCCACCCGACAGTGTGAAGGGATAGGCGTCGAGGATGTGATCGGCGTCAGTGAAGCCCATGCGGCGCAGGAGCTCTGCCGCGCGCTCCGTAATCTCCGCATCTGCGTATGTGCCATGTGCCCGCATCGCCTCGGCAAACTGTGTCCCGATGCGGCGCGTCGGGTTCAGTGATGCACCTGCGTACTGAAACACGATGCCCATTTCCGCGCCGCGCAAGCGACGGTATTCTTCCGCTGTGCATGCACTCAGGTCACGCCCGTCGAATCGGATCGTGCCCGCGCGGCGGATGAGCCCTGTTTCGCGTATGTCCATGATTGCCTTGAGCAGGGTGGACTTGCCGCTGCCGCTCGCACCGACGATGCCGAGTACCTCACCCGGCGCGACCTGCAGCGTGATGTCTTGCAGGATGGTACTGTCCCCATACCCTGCGCATAGCCCGTCGATCTGCAGGAGGGGAGACGTCCCATGGCATTCGTTTGTTTCAGCCATTTATTCTTTGTCCAGGTCTTTGGTGACCTGATAGTAGTCCGAGGGCGTAGAGAGGAGACCGCTCACACCTTTTGCCATGCCGACCTGCATGGTGTTGAATCCGATGAAGTCCATCGCGCGGTCGTCGAGCACCTGCTGCTGGATCTGGTTGACGAGCTGGATGCGCTGTGCGGGATCAAAGGTGACCGCGAGCTGCTTCAGTGCCTGATCTGCGGCGGCACTGCGGTAGTGCCCATAGTTGGCGACGCCCGTACTGCCCACCGCGTCGCGCAGGAAGGCGTAGGGGTCGCCTGTCGGCATGGTGACGACAGAGTAAATGCCGAGGTCAAAGTCGCCGCTGCTAAAGAAGGTGGACTTCTCGTGCGGATGCACCTCGATCTTTATCCCGACACGGCGGAGCTGTGCCTGCATCTCCGTGGCGATTGCCTCCGAGGAGAGGCGGCGGTAGATGCTGAGACCGATGATGAGCGGAACGCCGTCCTTTTCGACGATGCCGTCTCCGTCGCTGTCCTGATAGCCCGCCGCAGCGAGGACTGCACGTGCTTTTTGGAGGTCATAGGAAAGCGGCGCCGGGGCGCGGTAGGGTGTCGATGGGAGGAAGGCACTGCTCGCGGCGGTCATGCCGCCCTTGAGGTACTGCGTTCCGATGATGTCCTTGTCGATGCCGCACATGATCGCCGTGCGCACGGCTGGATCAGTGAGACGGTCGAGGTTCATATAGAGCTGGTAGACGCGTGTTTGCGGCGTGCGGACGAGGGTGAATTTGTCCGATGCGGCAATCGTCTCCGCGTTCTCGGGACTGAGGTCGAGGGCGGCGTCGATCTCTCCGCTCTCGAGGGCCATGGCGAGGGCGGCAGGGTCGGGAATCTTTGTGTAGGTCACCCCGTCTGCACGTACCGCACCATCCCAGTAGTGCTCATTGCGTGTCATGACGGCGGAGAGGTACGGCTCGTAGGAGGCGAGGGTAAATGGCCCCGTGGCGACGGGCGCCTGGTCAAAATCTTTCGTGCCTGCGACATCGAGGATGATGGCGTACGGGTCACAGAGGTCGTTCACCAGTGTCGCATACGGTTCTTTCGTGCGGATGGTGAGGACGTCTCCGTCGGCTGTGTACGCTGCTCCACGCAACCATGCAGCACGTGGATTGACCTCCGCCGTGCGCTGCAGGGAGGCGGCGACCTTTTCGGCAGTCATTTTTTCCCCGTTGGAGAAGACGACGTTATCCTTCAGCGTGATGCGCCAGTCAGTCGGGCTGATGTTCTCGGCGGAATCCGCCAGCCATGGCTGTGGGCGCATCTCGTCATCCAGCCGGAACAGTGTCTCACCGATGCCGCAGCGCAGGACGTACCAGCCTGTCCACTCCTTCGCGGGATCCATTGTGCTGTCTGTTACGTCGAGCGTTCCGCCGACACGGATGATCTTTTTCCCGTCTGCCGCATTCTGTGTGCCGCAGCCGAGGAGGGCAAAGGAGAGAGCGACGAGCGCGAGCGCGCATAGGCGATGGAGCATCTTGTTCATGGTTCTTCCTCCTATGGGAAAATCATAGCTTTCGCATCTTTGGGTCGAGATGGTCGCGCAGGGCATCACCGAAAAGATTGAACACCATCATGACGGAGATCATGACGATGCTCGGTGCAAGTGCTGCCCACGGTGCCTGCCGCAGGTACTTCTGTCCCTCGCTGATCATGGCGCCCCACTCGGCATCGGGAATTTTGACGCCGATCCCGAGGTAGGAGAGCGCGGCAAGCCCCATCATCATCGTACTGATGTGCATGACGGCGGTGGTGACGAGCGTCCCTGCAATGTTCGGCAGGATGTGTGCGAATAGGATGCGCGTGCTGCTGCATCCCGACAGACGCGCCGCCTGGACATACGCCTCCTCTGCCGCCGCCAGCGTCATGCTGCGCGCGAGGCGTGCGTACTGCGTCCATGTTGTCAGCATGAGGGCGAGCACGGCGTTCATCAGCCCACCACCGAGGATGCCCGCGACGGCGATGGCGAGGATGAGGCTCGGAAATGCCTGCACGATATCCACGATGCGCATGAGCAGGGCATCCGTGCGCCCGCGGAAGAACCCTGCGAGGAGCCCGATGAGACTGCCGCCCGTGGCTGCGATGAGGATGATGAGCAGGGCGGCACAGATGGATGTCCTTGCGCCGAAGAGGATGCGCGAGAGGAGATCTCTGCCATAGCCATCCGTTCCGCAGGGGTGTGCAGCGGACGGCGGCTGCAGGATCACCTGCGGATCGGTGGCGTATGGATCGTATGGTGCGAGCTGTGCTGCAAAAAGACTGACGACGAGGATGAGTATCGATGCGACCGCGAGGAGACGCAGGAGAAGCGGGGCTTTATGCGCGGCAAGCATGGCCTTCCTCAACATCCCCTGATCCTCGGGTTGAAACGGCGATAGGAGAGATCGGCGAGTAGGTTGACGACGAAGTAGGCGAGTACCATCCAGACGACAGCCGCCTGGATGACGGGGTAGTCGCGGCTGTTGATCGCCGTCATGAGGAGACTGCCGACGCCGGGGCGGCTGAAGAGTGTCTCGATGATGACCACGCCGCCGAGCAGAGAGCCGACGGAGATGGCGGTCAGTGTGACGACGACGCCCATGATGTTTTTCAGGACATTTCCAAATAGAATGCGGCGTTCGGTGATCCCGCGCGCACGCAGACCAATGATGTAGTCCTTGGCGAGCTCGTCGAGGGTCGCCGCGCGGATCTGCCGAATGTAACGCGCCGACATGATGAGCGCGAGCGCCGCCGTCGGCAGCACCATGCCGATGGGGGAATTGCCGGCGAGCACGGGGATCCATCCAAGCTGATAGGAGAACAGAAACATGAGGAGGATGCCAACGATAAAGCTTGGTACGGCATTTCCGATAAAGGTGAGGAAACGGACGGTGCAGTCCAGCGCACTGTTTCGATATGCTGCAATGGCGACGCCAAGCGGCAGGGAGATGAGAAGGGTGAGCAGCATCGCACTGGCCGCTATGGCGAGCGTGTAGGGCAGTGCCTGCAGGAGCATGGCGGCGACGGGGCGGTCACTGCGGTAGGACGTCCCCATGTCTCCGTGGAGAAAACGTATGAGCCAGTCGCCGTACTGGATGGGCAGCGGACGGTCGAGCCCCATCTCCGTGCGCATCTGTGCTGCCGCTGCGGGATCGACAGCGATGCCGCCCAGCGAGAGACGCACGCTGACGGGGTCACTCGGCGCGAGGTGGATCAACGTGAAGGAGAGGACGGTGATGCCGAAGAATACGGGAATAAACTGTGCGCAGCGGCGCACGAGAGCGGATAATGTCATGTGTGCCTCTTTCCACAAGAAATATCATAGAAGGTTTTCCTGTCTTACCAGATGAAAATTAGTATATCGTCACGTGTCGAACATTGTCAACGAGAAATAAAAATATTCCATACTCTTTGATAATTTCTCTCAGAATAATACGATATGTATATGTGAAGGAGTACGGTCGTCTGTCGGAAAGATTTGACCTGTTTTCTTCTTTTGTCTATAATAGGGGCGTTACTGTGTATGATAGGACGGGGGAGGGCATACGGATGAAGATTTTGGCTGCGGATGGGATTTCACCTGAGGGAATCGGTCTTTTGACAGACTATGAGGTCGATGTGCGCGATAAGATCTCGCATGAGGAACTGCTGGATGTGATCGGAGTCTATGACGCGCTGATGGTACGCTCGGCGTCGAAGGTAACGGCGGACGTCCTGGAACGCGCGGGGAAACTGAAGATCATCGGGCGCGCCGGCGTCGGTGTGGACAACATTGACGTAAAGGCGGCGACGGAGCGCGGCATCATCGTCATCAACTCGCCGGGCGGCAATACGATTGCCGCGACGGAGCATACGGTCGCGATGATGCTCGCCATGGCGCGCAACATCCCGACAGCGGATGCGACCATGCACGCGGGGCAGTGGAACCGCAAGGCATACGTCGGCGTTGAGCTGCGCGGCAAGACACTCGGTGTCATCGGCATGGGGCGCATCGGCGGCGGCGTCGCAAAGCGCGCCCTTGCCTTTGACATGAATGTGATCGCCTATGATCCCTACATCAACGAGGAGCGGGCAAAGGCACTCGGCGTGACCGTCGGGACGCTCGATGACATCATCGCGCAGGCGGACTTCATCACGGTGCACATGCCGCTCACGAAAGAGACGCGCGGCATGATCTCCATGGCGCAGATGCGGCGGATGAAGCAGGGCGTCCGCCTCGTGAACTGCGCGCGCGGCGGCATCATCAACGAGCACGATCTCGCCGAGGCCGTGCACGAGGGAATTGTCGCGGGGGCGGCGATCGACGTGTTTGAGAGTGAGCCGCTCGCGGAGGACAGCCCCTTGCGCAGCGTGCCCGGCATCGTCCTCACACCGCATCTCGGTGCGTCCACGGTGGAGGCACAGATTGGCGTATCGGTGGACGTGGCGCAGGGCATCCGCGCCGCCCTGCGCGGTGAGCCGGTGCTCGCGGCGGTCAACATGGCACCTGTCTCCAAGGAAGTCATGCGCGTGATCCGCCCCTATATCGCGCTCGCCGAGCAGCTCGGCTGTACGGCGTGCTCTCTCGCCGAGGGACCCATCGCGCAGGTCGAGGTCGTCTACAACGGCGAGATCACCGAGGTCAATACGAGCTTCCTCACGACGGCCATTCTCAAGGGAATGCTCAACCCCATCCTCGAGAGCGAGATCAACTACGTCAATGCGCCGAGCGTGGCAAAGTCACGCGGCATCAAGGTCTCTGAGATTCGCGAGAAGGAGACGTCGCACTACTCGACGCTCATCACCGTACGCGTAACGGCGTCGGGCGGCACCTCCGAGGTGCAGGGAGCACTCTTCGGCGAGGAGGGCCGCATCGTCCGCATCAACCGCTTCCGCGTCGACGTCGACCCGCACGCCCGCATCCTTATCTGCCCGCACATTAACCGCCCCGGTGTCATTGGAACGATTGGCTCGATCATGGGAGAGGCAGGCATCAACATCTCCTCCATGCAGGTGGGTAAGTCTGACCGCAAGGGCATGAACATCATGGTACTCACCATCGACCATGACATCTCCGACGATGTACTCGCGCGCGTGCTCGCCGTCGAGGGCATCTTTGATGCAAAATTGGTCAATTTCGATGCCATTTAAGGAATCGCTGATAAAATGAAGTTCGTCAGATTGGCGTATCTTTTATCAGCGATTCCCTGCGAAGATTTCAGCCTTTTTCCATAAATGCCCTGTATGATATAGTCAAAAGGACAAAGATTTGACAGATAAGGAATCGCTGATAAAATGAGGTATGCCAGATTGGCGTAGATTTTTTGTCCGATTGAGGCAGCAAACCGGACGCATAGCGAGGGCTATGTGGAGGATTTGCTAACGAAAAGCGGGCGAAAAAGATGCGTCAAGATGGTCGTACCGAATTTATCAGTGCTTCCATAAAGGAGGAATGAAGCTATGAACACCCTGAAAACAACAATGCTCATGGCGCTCCTGATGGCGCTGATGGTCGCCCTTGGCGGCGTATTCGGCGGACATACAGGCATGACCATCATGCTTGTCATTGCGCTCGGCATGAACTTCTTCACATATTGGTTCTCCGACCGCATGGTGCTCAGCATGTATAACGCGCAGGAGGTGGACCGATCGAGTGCGCCGGAGCTATATGGACTCGTAGAGAAGCTTGCAGGAAATGCGGGACTCCCGATGCCGCGCGTCTACATCATCAACGAGGATGCGCCGAATGCGTTTGCGACGGGGCGCAACCCATCGAATGCGGCGGTCGCCGTCACGACGGGGCTCATGCGTGCGCTCGACTACAACGAGATCTCGGGCGTCTTGGGGCATGAGCTCGCGCACGTCAAGCATCGTGACATTCTCATCTCGACCATCGCCGCGACGATGGCGACCGTCATCTCGTACGCGGCGAACATCGCCCAGTTTGCGGCGATCTTCGGCGCGGGACGCTCAAGCGACGACGACCGCGGCGGCATCATCGGAATGATCGCAACAGCGATCATCGCCCCGATTGCGGCGGCACTCATCCAGATGGCGATCTCGCGCTCGCGCGAGTACAGTGCGGATGAGGGCGGCGCAGAGATCTGCGGCAACCCGAACTACCTCGCATCGGCACTCGAGAAGATCGAGTACTACGCGCTGCACGGTGCACCGCTGTCCGAGGCGACCCCTGCCACGGCGCATATGTGCATCATCAACCCGCTGACGGGACGGGACATCTCGTTCAAGAGCCTGTTCTCGACCCATCCCGATACGCAGGAGCGCATCGCACGTCTGCGCGAGCAAGCACAGCGCATGCACATCCGCTAAGTCAAAAAATGGAATCCCCTTCGACGAAAACGAATCGTCGAAGGGGATTTTCTATTTCTTAAGGGTATCAATCTTCTCGTGCAGGAATTGGAGCAGTTCCAACCGCTCCGAGATATAGTCATGCAGTTTTTCGGGCGGCAGATCTCTATGCGCATGTGCCGCAGGAACATTGTCTGCCTCTGCGATTGCCGCCTGACTGACGACCGTGCGGATCGTACCCGCCTGCAGGATGTCGATAGCACTGTCTATATCGGCGGCGATCTCCCGCAGCTGTGCAGGGGAATCCGCTTCGGAGCGCCAACGTGTGCGCAGATCATCCAGCAGCACACTGCCAAGGCTGTCCAGGACGGCAAAGGAGGAGCGCAGGGAGGCGGTGCGCTTCCCTGCGATGATCCTGACATCGGGGCGCAGGACGGCAGCATAGGGGGGCTTTTTCAGCAGATCGACGAATCGGTCCACACCGATGATATAGGAAGCCTTGGACAGAATGTGCAGCAGCGCCTCTTTCGGGAGCTCCTCGAACGCGAGCGAGATGTAGTTTACCAGATCCATGCCGAGTGTGCGGCAGTACGCTGCGAGTTCCCTCGGATAGGCGATGTGATTGTTGAAGATATAGACATCGCTCCCCACGGGAATGCGCGATATGGCAAAGAAGAAGGTCGAATCCGGCTGCAGCTCCATGAGGAAGAGCCGCTCCTTCGGAATGATGCGGGCGAGATGATCGTACTGGGTGCGTGCGCACAGATAAAGGTCGGCAGACCGATCGTCCGTAATCTCCTCCGTACGGCGGAGGATGACGGGGAGACGTTCGCTCAGCAGGGCACGTGCAATATCGCGGATCTCCTCTGCGATGAGGAGGCTGCTCCCGACGGCTGCAATTCTCACGTTCATGATTGCACTCCTTTCCTCGCCGTCTCCTCAAACGCCTGTGCCGCATGGGAGAGCAGCTTGTCTGCCTTGTATACGACGCTCGGATGCAGGCAAATCGACGGTGTGAGAGGGACGGCGCTGAGGCTTCCGTCGTGCTCGATGAGGCTCTCGGGCAGGATGGAGATGCCCGCACCCTCGGCAACGAGTGATTTGAGCAGCTGCACCTGCATGGTCTCCATACTAACGGGAGGCATGCTGTCGGCTTCCTCAAAGTGCTTGACGAGCATCTGCCGAAAGAGGCAGTTCGTCTCCATGAGGATAAAGGGCTCCTCCGTCAGTTCCGCGAGCGTGACGGAGTTCCTGCGGCTTAGCGCGTGTCTGCGGGCGCAGCACACCATGAGCTCCTCGCACGGCAGCGGGAGCTCGTTCAGACGCGTGCGCTCCTGCTCCGTCAGATCAAACACAAAGGCAAAGTCGAGCTTGTCTGCGTGCAGCAGCTCGAGCAGTTGTCCCACGTTGTGTTCTGCAACACTGATGCTGATATTGGGGTAGGCAGCGCGGAACTCTGCCAGCAGACGGCTGGTGGATGTGATTCCTGCGAGCGGCGTCACTCCGATTGTAAGATGGCCGCGATTGTGGGATTTCAGATCGTTGATTTCATTCAGAGTCGTTGATATGCCCTGCATGATGTTCTGAATGTGCCGATGGAATATCTTTCCCTCTGCCGTGAGCGTCACCTTGCGCTGACTGCGGTCGAGCAGCTGTATGCCAAGTTCTTCCTCGAGGCTGCGCACCGCGTTCGTGACGGCGGGCTGTGAGACGTACAGACGCTCTGCTGCGCGTGTAAAGCTCGCGAGGTCGCTCACCATGAGGAAGTATTCGAGCTGCCGCAATTCCATTTCATTCACCTCGCACTACGGATTCTGTTCCCATTCTATCATAGAATGGACGCTTTGAAATCCCATATCGTATAAGAAAAAGATATGGATGGATTTGTTTGCCTTATTACATAAATAAATGAATGAATCTTGAGGTGTGGGAATACACAATACTTATTGACTTTCATAAAATTATGTATCTAACCCTCGTTTTGCTCAAACACGATAGTTATTGCGTTATTTTTTGATAACGTGCGGATATTTTTTCTTTCTGTCGGACGGTGCTATGATACAGACACAGAGGGGCACAGAGCGTTGCCCATGATGAAAGCATTTGATTTCGGAAGGAGTCTTTATCATGCCATCCACTTCGATTGACAGTCAGATTCACGGATGCCTGTTCAGCACGGACGAGATGCGCGAGATCTTCAGCGATCTCTCCCTTGCACAGGCATGGGTCGATACGGAGGCGGCACTTGCACAGGCGCAGGGCGAACTCGGCATCATCCCGAAGGACAAGGCGGACTACATCGTCTCCCACACGGACGCATCGCAGCTCGACATTCCCGCCATCGGCGAGGCGTATAAGAGCTCCATCACAATCGTGCCGCTCGTCAAGGCGTATCAAAAGTACCTGTTGCCGAGCGACGCGGGCGAGTATCTGCACTGGGGCGCGACGAGTCAGGACATCGTTGATACAGGCTTGATTCTCCTTCAAAAGAAAGCATATGCAGTTATCCTGCGGGACATGAAGATCTGTCAGCAGCATTGCCTGAACCTCGCCAAGAAGTGGCGTAATCAGGCAATGTGCGGGCGCACCCACGTCATTCATGCCGTTCCGATCACGCTCGGCTACAAGATTGCCGTCTGGGCGGATGAGCTCGGGCGTGATATCGAGCGCCTCGAAGAGATCGCTGGCCGTGTATTTGTTGGGCAGCTCTCCGGTGCCGTCGGCACACTGGCCTCCCTCAAGGATACAGGCAAGGCGCTTGAAATGCAGAAGCGCATGATGGAAATTTTGCATCTTGGCGTGCCGACGATCTCGTGGCATGTGGCACGGGACTCGCAGGCGGAGTTCTCCAGCACGCTTGCCATCTGTGCCGGGACGCTGGCACGCATTGCTCACGAGGTTCTGACGCTCCAGCGTTCGGAAACGATGGAGCTCGAGGAGCCGTTCTTCATGGGCAAAATCGGTTCTTCGACCATGCCGCATAAGCGCAATCCGCAGGTTGTCGAGGGGATTATTGCCGTTTGCCGCAACGTACGCAGTATCGCTCCCTCTATCGTTGAGGCGATGTTCTGCGAGAATGAGCGCGACTGGGGCTGCCTCCTTTCCGAGTGGGAAGGAATTCCGCGTCAGTGTCACCTGCTCGGACAGGCACTCGAAAAGACCAAGTACGTGCTCAAGGATCTCATTGTCTATCCGAAGCATATGGAGCAGAACCTCAAGAAACTGCACGGCCTGATTATGAGTGAGTGCGTCATGATGCACCTCGCGCCGCGCATGGGACGGCTTACTGCGCATGAGGTCGTCTATGAGGACTCGATGAAGGCGTATGAGGAAGAGACCTATCTCGGCGCAGTTTTGAAGAGCGACCCGCGTGTGACCGAAGTGTTTTCAGAGGCGGAGATCGACCACATGATGGATCCGCACACCTACATCGGATATGCTCCCGAGTTCGTCGATCGTGTACTGGCAAAATACGGCGCGTAATTTTTCCAGCAGGAGAGCCCGGCATGATGTCCGCCGGGCTCTTTTCAAAGCATGTATTTGTGAGGTGACACAATGGATACTCGGCAGAAGAAACTGACTTTTGTCCTTGTCGTTGGCGTGGGTCTGTGGCTCATCCCATTTCCTGACGGACTGTCGCCGGAGGCGTGGCATATCTTTGCGATCTTTGTCGCGACAATTCTAGGGTTTATCCTCCAGCCCATTCCAATCGGTGCGATGGGGTTTCTCGGAGTTACCGCTGCGGCATTAACGGGAACACTCCCCGTGTCGGCTGCCATCTCCGGTTATGGGAACAGTACGATATGGCTCATTATTTGTGCCTTTTTGCTTTCTCGTGGCTTTATCAAGAGCGGACTTGGACGGCGCATTGCGTTTCTCATTATCCAGAAGATAGGGCATTCTTCCCTGACACTTGGCTATGCCATTACGGCGAGTGATTTCATTATCTCACCTGCTACACCATCCAGCACGGCACGTGCCGGCGGTATTGTCTTTCCCATCATCAAGAGTCTGTCGAGTGCACTTGGATCGGAGCCGGGGGAAACAGCGCGCAGGTTCGGTGCCTACATCATGCAGATTGAATATCAGGCGAATGCGATCACCTGTGCCATGTTTATGACTGCGATGGCGGGGAATCCCCTTTCGGTTGAACTTGCCGAGAAGGCGACAGGCACCCAGATCACGTGGAGCGGCTGGGCTGTCGCTGCCATTGTCCCGGGGCTCATTTCACTGATGGTTATGCCTTATCTGCTCTACCGCCTTTTTCCACCGGAGATTGGGGAGATGCCGCTCGCGAAGCAGATGGCGACGGATGAGCTGACGAAGATGGGAGCAATGTCCACCGTGGAAAAAATTGTCGCGGTGGTATTCTGTGGAGCATTGCTTCTCTGGGCGACATCGGGGGTTCATCATATCAGTGCAACGACTGTCGGTATGCTTGCTGTCGTTGTCATGCTGCTGACGAATGTTCTGACATGGGATGATGTTCTGAACGAAAAGGGAGCATGGAACACAATGTTCTGGATGGGCTCACTGATCGCACTTGCTTCGGCACTCGCCAAGAGCGGCTTTATCAAGTTCGTGGCTGACGGTGCGGGCAGTATGATCGAATCGGCGGGCATCAGCTGGACGCTCGCATTTGTCCTGCTCATTCTGATCTACGTTTACTCGCACTATGGATTTGCAAGCGTCTCGGCGCATATTGGGGCGATGTATGCTGCCTTCTTGACGGTTGCCATCGCTGTCGGTACGCCGCCGATGCTCGCCGCCATTGCATTCGCCGCGATGTCCAACCTTATGATACCGCTGACGCATTACGGCGGCGGCGCAGCCCCCATCCTCTACGGCGCGGGCTATGTGTCGCAGAATGACTGGTGGCGGCTTGGCTTCATCATTACCACCGTCAATGTCGCCATCTGGCTCATCCTCGGCGGTGCGTGGTGGAAGGTCATCGGTCTTTGGTAGGCTATGTGAACTAAATACAAGGACAGTTCTGCGTGTTTTATATGC
>CAUTTS010000064.1:0-14248 GCA_963541465.1 uncultured Selenomonas sp. | reverse complement strand
GTGCGGGCAAAAAAGATGCGTCAAGATGGCGCGGCTGAATTTATCAGTGCTTCCTGAAGTCATTCTTTTCTGTCACGATGCCCATGAATGCAATCTGTGCTATAATAAGGATGAAAGAAATGTATGAGATGAAAGGGGATGCGCCATGCTCACAGAGCGAATCAATGCGCACCTGCGCGAACTGAGTGAGGCGGATCGCTGCATCTGGCGTTACATCGACGCCAACCGCGCGGCGGCAAGCCGCGCCTCCATCCATGAGCTGGCACGGGCGTGCGCCGTCTCAAGTGCATCGGTCGTACGCTTTGCGCAGAAGCTCGGCTTTGACGGGTTCGGCGAGATGAAGACGGTCATGCGCATGGAGACCGTGCCTGCCGCTGTGCCGCCGCAGGATGTCCGCACGGCACTCAGCAGCTTCTACGATCAGACGTGGCGCGCGCTGATGCAACGCGACTACACGCGGGCGAGCCGGCTGATGAACGGGGCGCACCGCGTCTTTGGCTACGCCTCGGGCTACGTGCAGACGAACGTGATGCAGGAGCTGAAACGGCTCTTTTTCTATGACAATATCTTTATCTATGAGATCGCGGGGCGCGAGGAGTTCTACTCCGTCTATCAGGAGGCAGGGCCGGACGATCTCTTTATCTTCATCTCGCTCTCGGGCGAGTCGGCGCGCACGGTGGAGTTTGCGGAACAGCTGAACCTGAAGGGCATCCCCGTCCTCTCCATCACGGAGATGCGGCACAACACGCTCGCGAGCCGCTCCACGGAGAACCTCTACGTCATGCCCGCAGAGTTCAATCTCCCCGAGAACGAGGCGCGTCTCCAGTTCAAGTCCATGCTCGCCTATTTCCTCCTGCTTGAGATCTGGTACGTCCACTATCGGCTCTATGCGGAGAAATGCGCCGAGATGTAACAAATTTCACATCATGTACTTCGGTACGACCTCTGAATATCGCTCCCGAATGCCGTGAAGCTATTGCTTTTGCGGCGTTTTTGCATTATCGTAAACATAACGGATTATGACTGATCCAATGTCGTTGCGGAATGGGTTAAGGAGGAGAAAGCACATGGCACTCAGCAAGGATGTCATCATGCAGAACATGCAACGGTTCGGCGGCGCAATGTATACGCCCGTCATTCTGTTCGCGTTCTTCGGTCTCACGGTGGCGGTGTCCATCGTATGTAAAAACACGGGGCTGCTCGGCAGTATCGCTGCGCAGGGTACGGTATGGTACGATTTCTGGTACGTGGTCGAACAGGGTGCGTGGACGGTCTTCGCACAGATGCCGATCCTCTTCGCCATTGCCGTGCCGATCGGCTTCGCAAAGAAGGAGCCGGCACGCTGTGCGATGGAGTCGTTCGTCATCTATATGCTGTTCAACTACTTCATCGCAGGTTTCCTCACCCTCCATGCGGATATGTTCGGTGTGGACTACAGTCAGGCAGCAGGCCCCGGCACGGGACTCGCGATGATCGCCAACATCAAGACGCTGGACATGGGCATGCTCGGTGCGATCTTTATCGCCTGCTGCACGGCGTTCCTGCACAATCACTTCTATGACACGGACATCCCCGACTGGCTCGGCATCTTCAAGGGACCTGCCTTCGTCGTCGCCATTGGCTTCGTCGTGATGATCCCGATGGCACTCATTTTCTGCTTTGTCTGGCCTGCCGTTCAGCACGCCATCGAGCACTTTCAGTTTTTCCTCAAGACCAGCGGCATCGTCGGTGTCTGGGCATATACGTTCTCGGAGAAAATCCTCCTGCCCGCAGGTCTCCATCACTTCATCTATCTTCCGTTCATCTATGGCCCCGCGATTGTGGACGGCGGCATTCAGGCCTACTGGCTCGGACATATCAATGATTTCATGACGAGCGCGCAGAGTCTGCGCGAGCTCTTCCCCGAGGGCGGCTTTGCCCTCCACGGCAGCGGCAAGGTGTTCGGTCTGCCGGGTGCGGCGCTCGCGATGTACGTCTGTGCCAAGCCCGAGAAAAAGAAAAAGACGGCGGCGCTCCTCATCCCCGCGACGATCACGGCGATGCTCTGCGGCATCACGGAGCCGCTGGAGTTCACCTTCCTCTTTGTCGCACCTCTGCTCTATCTGATTCACGCACTGCTCTCGGCAACGCTGTCGGCGACCCTCTACTATTTCGGACTGTCGGGAAACTTCGGCGGCGGCCTGATTGACGCATTCGTACAGAACTGGATCCCGCTCTTCCCGTATCACTATACGGAGTACATCACGCAGATCGTCATCGGGCTGTGCTTCACCGTCATCTACTTCTTTGTCTTCCGCTGGGTTATTCTGCTGAAGGACTACAAGACGCCGGGCCGCACGGACGACGCGGTGGAGGACAAGCTCTTTACGAAGGCGGACTACAAGGCAAAACAGGCGGGTGCTGCAGCGGACGGTACCGCTGCGCCGAGCATGAAGCTCGATGAGCGCGATGTAAAGGCAAAGGCATTCCTCGAAGGGCTCGGCGGCCCGTCGAACATCGTCGACGTGACGAACTGTGCAACGCGTCTGCGCGTCACGGTCAGCGACCCCGAGCGCGTTGCCCCAGCCGTTGCCTTTACGGATGCAGGCGCACACGGTCTGGTGCGCAACGGTCACGCATTCCAAGTCATTGTCGGTCTCTCGGTGCCGCAGATCCGCGAGCGTTTTGAGGCACTGCTCACAGCTCCCGCATCGGATGCGGCAGAGACGGCGGTCGGCACGGAGAAATCCGTCGCGATCAACGCGGTCACGACGGGACATGTCATCGACATGTCCGAGGTCAAGGATGAGATGTTCTCGCAGAAGATGATGGGCGACGGCGTTGCCGTTGAGCCGACGGAAGGTGTCGTCGTTGCACCGGCAGATGCCGAGGTGACGATGGTCATGGAGGACAGCCGTCATGCGGTGGGTCTGCGCATGGACAACGGCGCAGAGATGCTCATCCACATCGGCGTGGATACGGTGAAGCTCGAGGGCAAGGGATTTGAGATGCACGTCGCGATGGGCGACCGCGTAAAGGCAGGAACGCCGCTCGTGACGTTCGACCGCACGGTGATCCACGAGGCGGGCTATCAGGATACGGTCATCATGGCGGTGACGAACTCCGGCGAGTATCCGCTGATGAAGAAGACGACGGGCATGGATGCAAAGGCAGGCGAGACGCCCGTGCTGACGTTCTGAGGTTTGTATCTGTGGGTCATGCGATGCCCGCCGCGAACGCTTAGTTGCGCAAGCGATCATGCGCTTGTATGCTCAAATACCGGCGGACTTCTTAAACGCGCTTCGCTTGAACGAAAGAAATCCGCCGGGGCATACCGCGCATTTTACTCGCTTGCTCCACTAGGGTTCGCTTACGGGCAAGGCATTTCCCCACAAACTACCAACACGAAATTCACATAACTGCACAGTAACTTTGCAGGAAAGGAATAAGAATGAAAGCAACGAAATGGTGGCAGAACACCGCCGTCTACCAGATCTACCCGAAGAGTTTCAACGACACGACAGGCAGCGGTACGGGTGACCTGCGCGGCATCACGGAAAAGCTCGACTATCTGAAGGAGCTTGGCGTCGGCGCGGTCTGGCTCACCCCCGTTTACCCGTCCCCCATGATCGACAACGGCTACGACATCAGCGACTACACGGACATCAATCACGACTTCGGCTCGATGCACCAGATGGAGGAGCTGATCGCAGGTGCAAAGGAGCGTGGCATCCGCATCATCATGGATCTCGTCTACAACCACAGCTCCGACCAGCATCCGTGGTTCCTGAAGTCGCGTTCCAGCCGCACCAACGAAAAGAGCGACTGGTACATCTGGCGCGACCCGAAGGAGGACGGCAGTGCGCCGACGAACTGGCGCGGCATCTTCGGCGGCTCTGCGTGGACATACTGCCCCGAGCGTGGGCAGTACTACCTGCACACCTTTGCCGAGGCGCAGCCCGATCTCAACTGGGAGAACCCGGAGGTACGCGCCGCCCTCTACCGAGCCGCGAACTTCTGGCTCGACAAGGGCGTCGGCGGATTCCGCATCGACGCGATCACCTACATTAAGAAACCCGCCGTCTTCACCGACGGCACACCCGATGCGGCAGACGGCATGGTGAGCGTCCACACGATGACGGTCAATACACCCGGCATTCTGGACTTCCTCCATGAGTTCCGCCGCGAGGTCTTTGACGGGCACGACATCTTCACCGTCGGTGAGGCGAACGGCGTCAGCTCCGCAGAGCTCCCCGACTGGGTCGGCGAAAACGGCGTGTTCTCCATGCTCTTTGAGTTTGCCCACGTCCTTGTCCCCTACGAAAGTGGCGAGACATGGTGCAAAATGCAGCCGTGGAAACTGACGAAGCTCAAGGCAGCGCTCTCCGCAAGTCAGGCAGGGGTCGCCCGCGAGGGCTGGTGCCCGATCTACTTTGAGAACCACGACCGCGCACGCTCGGTGAACTACTTTCTCCCCGAAGACGCCGACCCCGTTCTCGGAGCCAAGGCGCTCGCCACGGTGCTGCTCACGCTGCGCGGCACGCCCTTCATCTACGAGGGCGAGGAGCTCGGCATGACGAACGTCGCATGGGACAGCATCTCTGACTACGACGACATCTCCTCGCACGGACAGTACGAACTGGCGCGTGCGGAGGGATACTCCCCCGCGGAGGCACTGTCCTTCGTTCATTTCAACAGCCGCGACAACGCGCGCACGCCGATGCAGTGGGACGATACCGCGCATGCGGGATTTACGACGGGCACGCCATGGCTGCCCGTCAACGAGAACTATCCTACCGTCAATGCGGCGGCAGAGGAAAAGGATGCGAACTCCGTTCTCGCCTACTACAAGAAGCTCATCCGCCTGCGGACGGAACATCCGCTCCTGCTGCGCGGCACGTATGAGGAGTTGCTGAAGGACAGCGAACAGATCTATGCGTTTGCGCGGACGGAGGGGAAACGCCGCACGGTCACAGCGGTCAACTTTACGACGGAGCAGGCAGCGCTCCCCGCAGAGCTCCTGCGCGGAACGCGCCTCATCGGAAACTATGCGGATGCGCCGCTGTACGCGCTGCGCCCGCTTGAAGCCATCGTCTATGAGGAGGAAATCGGATGAAAGTAGCGGCAAGCGACTATGATGGGACACTCCTGCGCGGCGGCAAAATCGACGCCGCGACGAAGGAGGGCATCGCCCGCTGGCGCGCGGCGGGGCATAAATTTGGCGTCGTATCGGGGCGCGACTACGGGATGCTCGTCCCGCAGCTGCGCGCCTACGGCGTTGGATTCGACTACACGGTCTGCAACAACGGCGGCATCATCCGCGGCACGGACGACGCGGTACGCTTTCAGTCGGAGATCGCACCGCGCGCGCTGACGGCAATCGCCGCCGAGCCGACGGCGCAGAAATCGTTCCACTTCGCCTTCTCGGCGGCAGAGACGACCTACCTCTGCCACCATTCCGAGGGCTCGTGGATCGAGCGCGAGGCAAAGGAGTGGGACTTTCCCATCACCTACATTGAGGAATCCGACATCGCAGGGCTGACGAAGATCCATCAGTTTTCCCTCGGCTTTCCGGAGCCGGAGCAGTCCAACGCGTGCGCAGAGGTGCTGAACGCAAAGCTCGGCGACCTCATCCACGCCTTTCCGAACGCGTGCAGCCTCGACATCACGCCCGCCGGCATCGGCAAGGACGAGGGTATCCGTACGCTCCTGCGCGTCATGGGCTGGGATGATGCGGAGATCTACGCCATCGGCGATGAGACGAATGACCTGCCCATGCTGAAGGCATTTGACGGGTTTTCACTGACTACGGCACGCCCTGCGATTCAGGAACAGGCGCGCGCCGTATTCCCGAGCGTCGGTGCGATGCTCGATCATTTTTGCTGAGGGAATCGCTGATAAAATGAAGTCCGTCAGATTGGTGCAGAATTTTTGTCCTGCCAAGGAAACAACCCGGACGCATAGCCGTTGTGCTATGTGGAGGATTTGTTGACACAGGCAGGGCGAAAAGGATGCTCCAAGATGGCGGTGCTGAGTTTATCAGTGCTTCCCTATGACAGGGGGAAAATCATGGGACTGGATCACAAGAAATTTAAGGAAATCAAGGCAGCCTTTACCTTGGACAACGACACGCTGCACCGCATCGCCGATGATTTTTGCGCTGAGATGCACGCAGGGCTTGCCCACAAAAAGGGTGCGAGCCTGCGGATGCTCCGCACGTTCGCGAGTCTGCCGACGGGTAAGGAGACCGGCACATTCCTCGCGCTTGACTTCGGCGGGACAAACGTCCGCGCCCTCCGCCTCCGTCTTGACGGCAGCGGCAAGTACAAGGTCGAAAGCAAGGTCGCCAAGCCGCTCACCCTTCCCGGCGTCTACGACTACGTCTGCGCAGACGCAACGGCGGATGAGATGTTCGACTTCCTCGCCGAGATCATCGACGAGGCAATCGAGGGCGACCACGAGACCAAGTATCTGCTCGGACACACCTTCTCCTTCCCCTCGGAGCAGACGAATCTCTGCAACGCGCGGCTCATCACATGGACGAAGGAGTTCGCCACGAAGGGCGTCGAGGGCAAGGTCGTAAACGATCTCCTCGAGGATGCACTCATGCGGCGCGGCATAAAGAACGTCGTGCCCGTCGCCGTCATCAACGACACGGTTGCCGTGCTCCTCGCGGCGGCGTACAAGCGCGAGCACACCTACATCGGCTCGATCTACGCCACAGGGCAGAACACCTGCTACTTCGAGAACTTCGTGGACGGCAGCGAAAAGCCAATGGTCATCAACATGGAGTCGGGCGGTTTCAACCGCCTCCCCTTCTCGAAATACGATGATGCCATCGACGCCTGCTCTGAGCAGCCCGGTGCACAGCGGCTCGAAAAGATGGTATCGGGACGCTACCTCGGGATGCTCTACGGCACGGCACTCGCCGATCTCCTCGGTAAGGAGGGAGCATCGTATCCATTCACGAGCATCGAGCTCTCTGCCATCGTGGCAGACGCCTTCCTCGACCGCCATGCCGCGGGTGCGATCATCGAGTCCAAGACGCGCATGACCTTTTCCGCCGCCGACCGTGCACTCCTGCAGGATCTCGCAGGGACGGTGATCCAGCGCTCCGCACACATCGTCGCCGCGACCTACGCAGGCATCATCCGTCACCGCGCGGGTGAGACAAAGGCAGAGAACCAGTTCATCGCCGTGGACGGCTCAGTCTACGAGAAGATGCCCCTCGTCGCGCATCACCTGCGCGGCGCACTCGATAAGCTCCTCCTCGACGAGGCGGTCAACATCCAGATCATCCTCGAAAACGCCGGCTCTGCCCTCGGCGCGGCACTCGCCGCCGCCATGACGGAACAGAGCTGAGAGACCCATCCCAAGATAGAACAACGCCCCGCAGGTCAGCCCTGCGGGGCGTTTTCGTCGATTTTTAGCAATTCCTTAACGTATCTCAAGCACCAAACAGATCGCTATGGGTACCCGTTCGTGCAAGCGTCAACACCAGCATAGTATCTTCAACACGATAGATGAGCAGCCAATCGGGCTGAATGTGGCATTCACGATAACCACGCCATCGTCCGAGCAGAGCATGATCTCTATTCCTATCCGGAAGAAGCTCTCCGCGAGCCAAGCTGCGAATCACATCATCAAGAAGTTCTATGGGTAGACGCCGTTTCATCGCCGCCTTATAGTCTTTCTTAAACTGACTTGTCCATACGATATCGAAGTTTTTCATGCTTTGAGTGCCTTCAACGCTTCCTCAACATCGGAGTATCGCTTGACTGATGGGTCGTGCAAAAGATGTTCTGCTTCCATCAGTGCTGCGGAAGTTTCATTGTTCGGAACATCCATACGTACCTCGAACGGAAATCCTCCGACACGAAGTGACTGACGAAGAAATACATTGATTGCTGTCGTCAGATCCACGCCAAGTTCACCATACAGCGCCTCGCTCTGTTCTTTCACATCGCGGTCTAGAGAAACATTGACATCCATAACAGCATCCATTGTCCTTGCTCCTTTACAGATAAATCGTCTCGAGCAGATGCGTGCCCGTCGCCGTTTGGAATACGTGGTCGCGGAAGTTGCGTATTGCCGCAGCCCCCATGTGGCTCTCGTCGGCGTTGACGAGGAAGTCCGCCTCAAGGAGGATCTGATAGTCACGCCCGTCCACATCGTTATACGTATGGTGGTGGCTGACGAGGTAGACAAGGCGCTCCGCCATCCCCGCAGGGAGGTCGATGCCCCTGAGGAACTCCTCCGTCAGAGGGCCGCCCTCCTCCTCCTGATGATTGCCGTTCGTATTGCCGTATTTCTCGCGGCAGAGCGGGCAGGCGATGTCGTGCAGGATCGCGGCGATCTCCACGGTCTCCTGCTCCGTCGGCGATAGATTCTCCGCGACGCCGATCGTGCGGGCAAAGGCATAGACCTTCATAAAGTGCGCTATATCGTGCAGATTGCCCTCCGAGTAGCCAATCATCTTCTGCATGACATCGTTGACTGTCTTGTTCCCCATGTCATATATCTCCCATACATCCGAACGCCGTGCGTCCCATACGCACGGCATTACACCAGCTTGAAATACTTCAGCTGCCGATAGAGTGAGTAAATCGCGGCGGGAAAGCCGAGGAGAATGCCCGTGATGGTGCAGACGCGCCCCGTCCCGAGAAAATCATCGGCACACTTGCCGAGAAAGAGGAAGATACCGAGAAAGACGACAAAGTAGATGCCGACGCCCGAGAGCAGTCCGAAGGCGCGCATGGCATCCGCCATCCCCGACGGCATTGGCTTCTTTTCCTGCATCGGCGTCCCCTCCTCTCTCTCACCGAGCCGTCACGCGCCGCGAAAGGGTTCCGGCGGCGTGTGGATGTGTCCCGCGTGGTAAAGGATCGCCTCGATGATGCGGCGTGCGGCCTCACCATCGCCGTATGGATTGACCGCCTCCGCCATTGCCGCGTAAGCCGCCTGATCGGTGAGGAGGCGCTTGGTCTCGGCGTAGACGCACTCCTGTGCTGTGCCGATGAGATGCACCGTGCCCGCCGTCACCGCCTCAGGGCGCTCCGTCGTATCGCGCAGGACGAGGACGGGCTTGCCGAGCGCAGGTGCCTCCTCCTGAATCCCGCCCGAGTCCGTGAGCACGATGTCCACGCGTGCCATGAGGTTGGCGAACGGCTCGTACTCCAGCGGGTCGATGAGGTGGACGTGCGCCAGCCCGCCCAACTCCTCACGTACGATCTCGCGTACCTTCGGATTGCGATGTACGGGGAATACGACCTCCACGTCCCCCATCTCGTCCACGATGTCGTGAATGGCACGGTAGACGTGGCGCATTGGCTCGCCGAGGTTCTCGCGGCGATGCGTCGTCATGAGGAGGACGCGGTGGTGCGCAAAGTCCACCTGCGAAAGCTCCGGCGGGAGGACGTAGTCGGGGCGTACGGTATGATGCAGCGCGTCGATGACGGTATTGCCCGTGACAAAGATGCGCCGCTCGGGCACGCCCTCTGCCGCCAGATTATCATGCGCCATCGGCGTCGGGGCAAAGTGCAGGGTTGCGATGCCGCCCGTGAGACGACGGTTCATCTCCTCGGGGAACGGGGAGTAGATGTCGTGCGTCCGCAGTCCCGCCTCAACGTGTCCGACGGGAATTTGATGATAGAACGCGGCGAGCGCCCCCGCAAATGTCGTCGTCGTATCGCCATGGACGAGGACGAGGTCGGGACGATCCTTCTGGAACACCTCGTTGATGCCCTGCATGGCGCGCGTGGTGATGTCAAAGAGGGTCTGCCCCGCCGCCATGATGTTGAGATCGTAGTCGGGGACGATATGAAAGAGATGGAGCACCTGATCCAGCATCTCTCGATGCTGTGCCGTCACGAGTGTCTGTGTCTCAATCTCCTCCGGATGGCGCGCCAGCTCCATGACGACGGGCGCCATCTTGATCGCCTCCGGGCGCGTCCCAAAGATCGACATGACTTTGATTTTGCCGGTCATTCTCCTCTGCTCCTCTCTGCGAATAGCAGCACGTATATAAAATGTCGTATGTGTCCCCCGTGAACACCTCGTTCCGCATGTGATCGTGCGCTTGTACGCTTAAGGAAACACTGATAAAATGAGGTCTGCCAGATTGGCGTAGATTTTTTCGTCCGAACGAGGTGGAAAACCGGACGCAGAGTGGTGCTCTGTGGAGGATTTTCCGCCGAAGTGCGGGCAAAAAAGATGCGTCAAGATGGTTGTACCGAATTTATCAGTGCTTCCTTAAATACCGACGAACTTCTTAAACGCGCTTCGCTTGAACGAAAGAAGTCCGTCGGGGCGTACCGCGCACTTTACTCACTTACTTCACTAAGGTTCACTTGGGGACACATAGCTCTCTTTTCTCTTACACGCTATTTCTGCGGCGCATCCATGCCGAGGATGCCCAGCTTGCGCGCGCCGACGAATACCGCCGCCGCGACGAGCAGGATGATGAGTGCCGCCGCTTGGATGCTGACCGCCGTCAGCGCGAGTGCACACAGGCCGAACAGCGCGCTGACGACATACATGAGCAGTACCGCCTGTTTCTGGCTGAAGCCGTGTGCAAGAAGACGGTGGTGCAGATGTCCCTTGTCGGGCTTAAAGATCGGGCGGTGGTTGCGCGCGCGCCGGACGATGGCAAACGTCGTGTCGAGGATCGGCAGGCCGAGCGCGAGAATCGGCACGATGAGGGCGATGGTCGCCGCGCTCTTAACCGCACCGACGACGGAGATGCCCGCAAGCATGAAACCGAGGAACATACTCCCCGTGTCGCCCATAAAGATGCGCGCAGGGTTGAAGTTGTAGTAGAGGAAGCCCATCGCAGCCCCCGCGAGTGCAATGGTGACCATGGCGACGGGCGGAATCCCCTCCTCCATGGCGACGAGGAAGATCGTCAGCGCCGCGATGGAGGATACCCCCGCTGCCAGTCCGTCCAGTCCATCGATGAGGTTGACGGTATTCGTCAGCCCGACGATCCAGAAAATCGTCGCCGGAATCGCAAGGAACTCAAGGTAGATATAGTCGCCGAGTGGGTCGGTGATGACGTCGATGCGCACATCGAATCCGATGACGACCACGGCCGCCGCGATGATCTGCCCGAGCAGCTTCACCTTTGCCGGCAGGTCGCAGTAGTCGTCGATGATGCCGATGGCGACGATGATCGTGCCGCCGACCATGAGTCCGATGAGGCTCGTCATGTACTCGGACGTGAGGTCGACGAAGGTGAGCTGGACGAGAATCGACACCATGAACGCCGCATAGATGCCGATGCCGCCGATGCGCGGGATGGGGCGCACGTGCACCTTGCGCGCGTCGGGCTTGTCGAGCGCCCCCGTGCGGCGCGCAAAGGCAATCACAGCGGGGGTCAACAGGAGCGCCACGCCGAGCGCGACCAGAAAGGCTAAGACATTATCGGGCATGAATGATTGCTCTCCTTAACGATGTGATGTATATAGTTTCATCTTACTTTATTGCGATACTTCTGTCAAATATCGCTGTGCGAGTATCACGGCAACGAAATCGTCCACCGGCACGGGCGGCACAAGCATCCCGCGCGGCATGAGCCGCCGCCACCCGCGCGGCGGGTGCGCCGTCCAATAGGCCGCCTTTGCCGCGTCCGTCGTACGGTACTCATCGACGAGGGTGACCTCTGTGCCGAGTTCCTCAATGCGAGCCCTTGCCGCTGCACTCGTCGTCCCGTTGCCCATGATTACCGTCGGTGCGTAGGTATGGATGAGATACTCCACAGACGCTGCGATCTGTGCCGTCGGCACGACCTCCTGGTGGAGCACTGTGCCGTCCGCCGCGAGGACGGCGACGCCGCATTTCTCACGCCCGGGGTCAACGGCGAGAACTGCGCCGCTCAACTGCCGCTCTCACTTTCGACCTTGAAGCGCAGGCGCAAGGGCCCCATCGCATCCGTATCGGCCGCCGCATAGGCAGAGAGGACAACGCTCCCCGTATGCGCCATCAGCTCCTGCACGAGGCCATAGAACTCCGCGCCCTCGATCACGCCGACCGTCCCGCGGATCGGATCGGGGAGAATCCCCTTTGCCGACGCCGCCTCGTTCACGTCGCGCAGGAAGGATACAACTGCCTGCTCCGCGGCTGGTCCCTGTCCCTCCGGTGCGTAGACACGCGCGGCGATCAGCTCACCGCCACGGTAGATGATGCGGTTCGGATACAGCTGGATGGTCGCGCGGATCTCATCGCCGCGCACGAGATTGCCCGCAGCAACGATGCGCACGACCATGTCCACGGAGCTGTTCATGATGGTCTGAACCGCTGACTCATACTCCGGCCCGTAGATCCATATATCCTGATCCGTGTGGTTCTCGCCGAGGCGCGTCGAGGCGTTGCGCGTGCCGAGCTGCGCAATGCCCTCCAGCCCGCGCTCCACCTCGTCACGCGTCAGCCCCGCAGGAATCGTTCCGCTCGCGATGATCTCCCCCGCCTGATAGACGATGTTGCCCTCACGCAGGTTCACGATGTTCTCGCGCAGGACATTGGCACGCACGCCGAGTTCGTCGATGTCCGTCAGGAGCTTGGCGTTCTCGCCCGAGAGCCGTCCGTTGAGTGAGATCAGCCCTTCCTTTTCCATCATGAGTGCACGGTTGCCCGCCGAGAGACGATCCGACTCTGCGCGCAGATCGTCCTGCTCACTGCGCAGTCCCGCGATCTCCTCCTCGGACTTCGCAAGTTCCGCATCCGCCTGCTGCTTTGCATCCTCCGCCGAGGTGAGTGCCGACGCCGTCGCATCGAGTGCTGCACGCGTATCCGCGATCATGGCGTTCAGCCGATCCATGCCAAAGAGCGCTGTCCGCACATTCTCCGATGCTGCCGCGAGGATGCCGAAGGTCACCGTCGTGATGCAGATGCCCGTGAAGATCGTAACGACCACCGCCGTATGGCGCGGGCGCAGCCCAAAGAGCGTAAGTTTTTTCTTTCCGATGCGCGTGCCGAGGCGGTCGCCGATGACGGCGATGACGCCGCCGACGACAGCGAGCACGAGAATCAGCGTAACACCGTACATGACGTCACCTCCTTCATGCGTCAGACAAGATCAGCAGCGAACCTCAGCGCGATGCGCGCCGCAGGAGAACAATGCCCGCAATGATGCCGACAATGTTCGGAATCCATACGGCAAGCATCGGTGGAAGCACCTCGCCGCGTGCAAAGGCATTTCCCATGGTCATCAGCGCATAGTAGATAAAGATGATGATGACGCTCATCGCAAACCCTGCTGAGGACGAGTTGCGCGTCGGCTGGAGCCCGAGCGGCACGCCGATCAGCGTAAAGATCAGGCTCGCCATGGGGACGGAGACGCGCTGATAGAGCTCCGCCTCGAGCTTGCTCGTGTTGACGTACTGTGTCTGCATGAGCGCGATCTGATGGCGCAGCTCGCGCATCGTCATCTCCTCGGGGGCTTTCTGTTCGCGAATGATCTGGCGTGGATCCTTCTCCACGGGGAGCACTTGCGTCTCAAAACGCATCCGCCGCTCGAGATGTTCGTCCGCGATGTCGTAGACATCTCCCTTGTGCATGATCCACTCGCTGCCCGTCCACTCGGCGTACTCGGCGTTCTCAACGTGCGAGACCTTGCCGTCCGCGCCGAAGATCTGCAGGCTGATCCCCGTCAGCTGCTGCTGTTCGGCATTGTAGGAGCGCGCGTAGACGAGACGCTTGATCTTACCGCCCTCGATTTCCTTGATGATGACGTGCTCCTGTGATTTCATGCCCGAGTTGCCCTCAATCTCGTAGTAGATCACGTTACGGTACGCCGTATTCGCGCGCGGGACAACGTGCTCGTTGAAGAGGACCGCCCCGACGCTCACGAGAAAGCCAAGCAGGATCGCGGGCGCAGCAATACGGCCGAAGCCGATGCCGCAGGACTTCATCGCCGTGATCTCGCTCGTCGAGGAGAGCCTGCCAAACGTCAGAAGGCTCGCGAGGAGCATCGACATCGGGAACGTCCACATGACGACCCCGGGCAGACTGAACACGAATATCTTAATGACGGACGGCAGGGATGCCCCGTAGTCCGTGATGTACTGGGCAATGCGAAAAAGCGTACCCGAGCCGATGAAAACTGCCGAGAACGCACAGATGGCAAAGAGAAAGGACAGAAAGACCTCACGAAAGATATACCTATCAAGAATACGGATTTTCAGATGCATACGCTCCCCTTCGCTGATGCAGAATTGCGGAAGCACTGATAAATTCGGCACGACCATCTTGACGCATCTTTTTCGCCCGCTTA
>CAUTTS010000063.1:0-14529 GCA_963541465.1 uncultured Selenomonas sp. | reverse complement strand
GTCACCCATGCTGCCGCAGGAGAGGCGAGAAAGACGACAGCAGCAGCGGCCTCATCTGCCGTGCCGATGCGCCCGAGCGGATAGAGCGACGCCATCTCCCGCAGCTGATCCTCACGCGGCAGATGCGCCGCGAGCTGACGCTCCGTCATCGGCGTGAGAACATCGGCAGGTGCAACGGCATTCACGCGCACGCCGTCGCAGGCTGTCTCGCGGGCAAGTGAGCGCGTCAGCGCGACAACCGCACCCTTCGTCGCCGCATACGCTGCACAGAAATAATTTCCATGCAGCCCTGCGTCAGAGGCGATATTCACGATATTTCCATGCGTCTGCCGCAAATAGGGCAGTGCTGTCTGTGACAGATGGATCGTCCCCTTGATGTTCGTATCGAGCAATGCATCGAGCTCCTCCTCCGAAAGCGCATCCAGCGCGCCCTCGTGGTAGATGCCTGCGGCATTGACGAGAACATCAAGCGTACCGCAGCAGCGGATTGCCTCCGCAACAACGCGGCCGCAGTCGGGCAGAGACCGTACATCGCCGGCACAGAAGAGCACACGCCCTGTGGCAGAGAGCTGCTCCTCTGCGCCCTTCCCCCGCATCTGGTCACGCCCCATGAGCACAACGCGCGCGCCGCTCGCCAAAAACATCGCCGCCGCCGCGTACCCGATGCCCGAGGTGCCGCCTGAGATCAGCACGGATTTTCCCGCGAACGCATCCGGTGCAAAGATCGTTTTGCTCATATCCGCCCCACAATGCAGAAAGACCGGACTCCCGTCGGAAGTCCGGTCACACTGCAAAATCAGTTCACAGCATCCTTCAGAGCCTTGCCGGCCTTGAACACAGGATTACGCGAAGCCGCGATCTCGATTTCCTTGCCCGTCTGGGGGTTGCGCCCCTTGCGTGCCGCACGATCCTTCACCTCGAACGTGCCGAATCCGATCAGCTGAATCTTGTCACCCTCGGAAAGTGCGCCCTTGATCGTCTCAAAAACAGCATTGACTGCCTTCTCTGCGTCCTTCTTCGTGAGACTTGCCTGCTCTGCTACGTTTGCGACCAATTCCTGCTTGTTCAAAGTAGCATCCTCCTTTAAGATATTTTCCATTTTCCTCGCGACCGCATCGTGTCGCACTGACATGAGAGAATTTAACAGAATTACCCCGAAAAATCAAGGGGAAAAATTAAAAAAAGATGATTTTTCCCCAAAAACTCCCGTTTTTTTTACGGATTTTCCCAAAAAATCGGCAGATATGGAACAAAAATGGAGGTCAGATGATCCACATCCTCCTGCCGATCCAATGCATAGAGTGGAATGCGCCGCACGTCCTGTTCGGGCAGACTGAGGTGATGTAGATAGAGCACCTCCTGTGCATCGTCGCAGTGCTCCATCAGGAGCAGTTTGACATCAGAGGCAATCGCACGCGAATAGATCTGCGTGATGATGCGGTCCTGCGTCGGCGCGGCACTGATCTGCGCCTCATTCAGCGCGTCGAGAATGGAGAGCCCGTTCACGGGATCGATGCCCGCCGCCGCAAAAAGAGGATCCAAAAAACTCATCCCGGACAGGATGTCGAGCGGTATCCCCTCGCGCTCTGCCGCAGGGCGCAGGAGCTGTACCGTGCGCTCCGCGACATGCGGGCTTCCGGGGACGAGATAGAGGACAGGATCCGTACGGACACGCGCACAGAGATCCGCGACAATCGCGGTGTAGAGCGCATCAAAGTCCCCCATCTCCTCATAGAGGGGATCGTATGTCTCGTAGTCAATCTGCGCATCATCCAGTGCCGTTACACTTGGGTGGATGCGCGTACGCAGCACAATCTGCTCCCCCTGCTCGATCTGCGTCCATGTCTCGCGCGTAATCAGTCCCGCGTCACCGGGGCCGAGCCCCGCAACGGTCAATCGATAGTCATTCATGCTGCTCTCCTGTGATCAGCTGCACAATCTCCAGCACGGTATCCAATACATTCCTGCATTCACGTGCCGAAAGGCGGATGCGATAACCGCTCCCCTCGGGCAGAGGACCGACGCGCCGCCCAAAGGCGCGGTCGAGGCGCATGAGTGTCGGGAGCGGCAGCTTTTCATCCGCCGGCAGGGCGATATCGAGCGCATTTTCCTTCAGCGCAATGCTCCGTGCATGAAAGGTTCGCGCCGCATTTTTGATGCGCGCGATATCGAGCAGAGCAAGGACGGGCGCTGTTGGCTCGCCGAACCGGTCGATCAGCTCATCGAGCAGTGCATCGAGATCCTCATCCGTCTGCACCGCCGCAATCTTCTGATAGACCTCGATCTTATGCATGGCGTCCTCGATGTAGCCGCCATCCAGATACGCCTCCACGGGGAGGTCGATGACGGTCTGCACGGGCGGCGGCGCAGGTTTCTCACCCTTTTTGCGCGCTACGGCCTCCTCGAGCAGCTTCACATACATCTCAAAGCCGACGCCTGCGATATGCCCGTGCTGCTGCGCACCGAGAAGACTCCCCGCGCCGCGGATCTCTAGATCGCGCATCGCGATCTTAAAGCCCGAGCCAAGACGCGCAAACTCCTTCATCGCCTGCAGGCGCTTCTCCGCCGTCTCGCTGAGCACCTTGTCGCGCCGATACGTGAAGTAGGCGAACGCCATCTTTGCCGAGCGGCCGACACGTCCACGCATCTGATAGAGCTGCGAGAGCCCAAAGCGGTCGGCATCGTAGATGATGATCGTATTCGCATTGGCGACATCAATGCCGTTCTCGATGATGCTCGTCGCCAGCAGGATGTCATAATGTCCCTCGTAAAAGTCCATCATGACCTGCTCCAGAATATCCTCGCTCATCTGTCCGTGCGCGGAGGCAATACGTGCCTGCGGTACAATCTGCAGCAGGTGCTCGCGCATCCGGTCAATGCTCTCCACGCGATTGTAGATAAAGTAGATCTGCCCGCCGCGCGACAGCTCACGCTCGATCGCGCCGCGCATCATGGCATCACTGCTCTCCACGACGTAGGACTGCACGGGGAGGCGTTCGGCGGGCGGCGTCTCGATGACGCTCATATCACGCGCACCTGCGAGCGACATGTGCAGTGTGCGCGGAATCGGCGTCGCAGAGAGCGTCAATACATCGACGCCCGTCGCGAACTCCTTGATCTTTTCCTTCTGCGTCACGCCGAAACGCTGCTCCTCATCCACGATGAGCAGACCCAGCTTCTGAAAGCGCACGCGCTTCCGATTGAGAATCGCATGCGTCCCGATGAGGATGTCCACTTGACCACGCGCCACATCGCGCAGCGTCGCCGCCTGTTCCCGCAGCGTGCGGAAGCGGCAGACAACGTCCACCTTCGGTGCGAAGTCGGCAAAACGCGCCGCAAAGGTCTGATAGTGCTGCTGTGCGAGGACCGTTGTCGGCACGAGCACGGCGACCTGATAGCCATCCATCGCCGCCTTGTACGCCGCGCGAATCGCAACCTCCGTCTTGCCAAAGCCCACATCGCCGCAGAGCAGGCGATCCATCGGCTTTTCGCTCTCCATATCGTGCTTGATCTCTGCAATGGCGCGCAGCTGATCGTCCGTCTCCTGATACGGAAACGCCTCCTCGAACTCGCGCTGTCCCGCATCATCCGGTGAAAAGGCATGCCCCTTTGCCATGCGCCGCGCAGCATAGAGCTCGATCAGATGGTCGGCGATATCCTCGACGGATTTCTGCGCCTTGGCTTGTGCGCGTGCCCAGTCCGCCGTACCCATGCGGTGCAGGCGTGGCGCGGTGCCTTCTGCACCGATATACTTTTGCAGGAGACTGACCTGATCGGTCGGAACGAAGAGTTTGTCGTCCCCGCCGTACTGGATGTGCAGATAGTCGCGGTGAACACCGGCGACCTCGATGGTCTCCACACCCAGATACTTCCCTATGCCGTGGGAGATATGCACCACGTAGTCGCCGGGCGCAATCTCGCGAAAGTGGCGGATGCGCTCTCCCGCTGACGCCATACGGCGCAGCCGTGCCTTATGACGTCCGAAAATATCCTGCTCCGTCAGGACGGCTGTGCGAGACACGCTCAGCTCAAAGCCCGCACGCAGGGTGCCGGGCGAAATGGTAACGGCATCTTCGGCCGGTGCATCTGCGCCGCGTGAAAGAACCGTCGGGAGCTTCCAGAGCGTGAGCATCTCGCGCATGCGCGCGGCCTGCTCCGCCCCGCCCGCCAGGATGAGGACACGCATCCCCTCTCCCAGATAGCGATGCAGCTCGCTCTCGAGGAGCGAAAACTGCCGCTGAAACGCCGTCATGGGCACCATCTGTACGCTGATGAGTGTCTGCGGTGTACACGTTGGGACAGCGCGATTCATGAGGGAGATGAACACCTCATGCCCCTCCGTACCAGCTGCGGTCATCTCTGCCCACGAGAAACACCGCGCCGCACGCACAGCATCCTCCCGTGCGCCGTTCTCCAGCGCCGCCATCAGGCGTGACGGCTCGTCAAAGACACTTGTCCCGGCTGCGCCGAGATAGCTCAAAAAACAGGCCTCCCCATTGTCGTCTGCGGCACGCAGAGGCATGATGGAGGCCGTTCCGATATTTTTGATGGAGCGCTTGGTCAAAGGATCATACTTGCGCATGGAGTCGATCTCCGTATCGAAGAACTCCACACGGATGGGCGAGAGCGCATTGACAGCAAACACATCCACAATACCGCCGCGCACGCTGAACTGTCCGACGTTTTCCACCTCCGGCACATGTTCATAGCCGAGCGCCGACAGCCGCTCCATCAGTGTCTCACGCGGAAGCTCCTGCCCCAGACGCAGCGCCAGTGCGGCACGGGAGAATTCCGCCGTGCTAAGCCCCTTCTGTACCGCCGCACCGATGTCCGCCAGCACGATGATCGGCTCATGACGCAGGAGACGCGCCATGATGTTCATGCGCTGTGCCGAGCGCTCCAGCCCCTTCGCCGCGCCGGGTGCAGCAAAGTCAATGCGGTCCAGCTCGGGCAGCTCATAGACATCCGCCTCGGGCAGAAGTGCCGTGAGATCCTCCTGCCACGCGCGCAGCGCATCCCGTCCCGCCACCACAATGGCGAGCGGGCGCGGTGCTGTATCATAGGCGGCGGCGACGGCGGCATGCTTCAACGCCCCTGCGGCACCGTGCAGCATGGTCTGCGCTGCCGGCTGCGCAAATACCTCCGTCAGCTGACGGAGGGCGGGATCATCCCGCAGAAGCGAAAAGAGTGTATTCATTTGGATGCGGCAAGAGCCGCGCGGATAAAGCCTGCAAAGAGCGGATGCGGATGATTCGGTCGCGACTTCAGCTCAGGATGGAACTGTGAAGCGACAAACCACGGATGATCCTCGATCTCCACGATCTCCACGAGCTGGTCATCGGGGCTTGTTCCTGCGATACGCATCCCCTTGTCCACCAGCTGGGCGCGATAGGCATTGTTGAACTCAAAGCGATGGCGGTGCCGCTCGCTAATCTCAGTCGTTCCATACGCCTCGCGCGAGAGCGAGTCCTCCGCGAGGACACAGGGGTATGCCCCCAGACGCATCGTGCCGCCCTTCTCCTCCACGCCCTGCTGATCCTCCATCAGAGCAATGACGGGATGCGGTGTCTCGGGCACGAACTCCGTGCTGTGCGCACCGGAAAGACCTGCCGCATGGCGCGCAAACTCGATGACAGCGCACTGCATGCCAAGACAGAGCCCGAGGAACGGGATCTTGTTCTCGCGCGCATACTGGATTGCGCGGATCTTTCCCTCGACACCGCGGTCGCCAAAGCCGCCCGGTATGAGGATGCCCTTGCAGCCGACGAATATCTCGTCAAGATCTGCGTTCGGATCCTCCAGTTCTTCGGCGTTGATCCATGCGATCTTCACCTGCGCATCGTTCTCGATACCGCCGTGATTGAGTGCCTCCGTCACCGACATATAGGCATCGGGCAGTGCAACGTACTTGCCGACGACGGCAATTTTTACCTTCTTCGCAGGGTGGTTGATCTTAAAGACCATCTTCTCCCATGCCTCCATGTTGGAGGGGTCAAAATCCATCGCCATTTTCTCGAGGACAATGCGATCGAGGCCTTCCTGCTGCATCATCAGCGGCACCTCGTAGATCGTCGAGGCCGTGCGATTCTCGATGACCGCATCGGCGTCAACATCGCAGAAAAGCGCAATTTTCTCCTTCATATCGCGCGGAATCGGCTGCTCCGTCCGGCAGACGAGGATGTCGGGCTGGATCCCGATGGCGCGCAGCTCCTTGACGCTGTGTTGGGTCGGCTTCGTCTTGAGCTCCCCCGCCGCCGTGATATAAGGAAGCAGTGTCACATGGATGTAGAGCGCATCATTCTTTCCCACTTCCTTTTTGACTTGGCGGATCGCCTCAAGGAAGGGCAGGCTCTCGATATCGCCGACGGTACCGCCGATTTCCGTGATGACGACGTCGGCGTTATCCGCCTTTGCGACATCGTAGACACGCTGCTTGATCTCATTTGTGATATGCGGTATGACCTGCACCGTCGAGCCAAGGTAGTCTCCGTGACGCTCCTTGTTCAGGACGGATGCATAGACCTTTCCCGTTGTGATGTTCGACCGCTTTGTCAGATTGATATCAATGAAGCGCTCATAGTGACCGAGATCGAGATCCGTCTCCGCACCGTCATCGGTGACGAACACCTCACCGTGCTGATAGGGGCTCATCGTGCCGGGATCAATATTGATGTACGGATCGAACTTCTGAATCGTCACCTTGATGCCGCGGTTCTTGAGCAGTCGTCCGAGCGAAGCCGCCGTTATGCCCTTACCGAGAGAAGAAACCACGCCGCCCGTGACGAATATATACTTTGCCATATTATGCCTCCGCCGTATTCTGTCAGTTCTGAATGCTTTCGAGCTTCTTCTTGCGTGCTGCTTCCTTCGTCATCGCGGTCTTCGAGGTGCCGGAGGACGTGCGTGACGAGGAGCGCTTGACCTCGGGCGGCACCCACTCAGTCAGCCCCCAGCGGCTCTCGCCCTCGTAGTGAAAACGGCTGTCCATATTCATCATCGTATAGATCTCCGAGATTGCCATGGCGAGAGACTGCACGGGACGATGCGTCGCCTCGATGACCTCGAGAATCAAATCCTTATAGTGCATCGTCTCCCTCTTCTCGGCGAGGATATGATAGGCGGCGTCAACTTCCGACATCTGTGTATAATCCATGGATAGACTCCTTTCAATAGGACGTTGTACTGCGGTTCACGGATCCATTCAAGCACATGTATTTTCCCGCACTGCGGCGGAAAATCCGCGCCAATCCGACAGACTCCATTGTATCAGTGATTCCTTACATCTTCTCCGGCGCGGAAACGCCCAGAATACCGAGGCTGTGGCGAATCACCCGTCCGGTCGCCATGACGAGGGCGAGGCGGGCAGAGGCAAGTGCACGCTCCTGTCCGACAATGCGGCATTTATTGTAAAACGCATGGAATGCAGCCGCGAGCTCATGGCTGTAGCGTGCGATGCGCTGCGGTGCATATTCCGCTGCAGCACGCTCGATCTCCTCAGGATAGGCGGCGAGCTTCTTGATGAGTGCCGTCTCCGTCTCATCCGTCAGGCGTTCCAGCTCCGCCCCATCTGAGGAGACGATGTTCGACTCCTCCGCCTGACGGAAGATGCTGGAAATGCGTGCATGCGCATACTGGATGTAGTAGACGGGGTTTTCGTTCGTTCTCTTCTTTGCGAGGTCGAGATCAAAATCCAACTGGCTGTCGAGGGAGCGCATCAGGAAGAAATACCGCGCCGCATCGACGCCGACCTCCTCCATCAATTCCCGCAGCGTCACCGTCTCACCCGTACGCTTACTCAGCTTTACGACCTCACCGTCACGATAGAGGCTCACCATCTGCAGGAGAAGCACCGTAAGCTGCTGGGGATCGTGCCCGAGCGCCGCCATTGCCGCCTTGACGCGGGCGACATAGCCGTGATGATCCGCTCCCCAGATGTTGACGAGCCTGCCGAAGCCACGCGCGTACTTGTTGTCATGATAGGCGATATCCGCCGCGAGATACGTCGGTACGCCGTTGTCACGGAAGATCACGCGATCCTTGTCATCCCCATAGTCCGTCGAGCGCAGCCAGACCGCACCGTCCTTCTCATAGGCGGCACCGCGTTCGAGCAGCACATCGACGACGCGGCGCACAGCCGCCGGATGGAGCGTGCGCTCACTGAACCACGCATCGAACGTCACACCGAAATCTGCGAGATCCTCGCGAAGTGCGGCGAGTTTCTCGCGATAGGCGATGTCCTTGAACTGTTCCAGACGCTCCTCCTCGGACAGGGCGAGATAGCGATCCCCGTCACGGTCGATGATGCGCTGTGCCGTCTCCACAATATCCGCACCGTGGTAGCCGTTCTCAGGAAACAGCACCTCACGTCCGAGGAGCTCCAGATAGCGTGCATTCACCGATACGGCGAGCAAATGCATCTGGTTGCCCGCATCGTTGACATAGTACTCGCTCTCCACGGTATAGCCTGCCGTCCGCAGCAGCGTCACCAGAGCCGAGCCGACCGCTGCACCGCGTCCATGCCCGACGTGCAGCGGTCCCGTCGGATTCGCGCTGACGTACTCCACTTGGATCGGCGCCGCATCCTTCGGCGGCAGTGTACCGTAGTTCTCCCCCGCACGCAGAATTCCACGCAGGGTATCCGCCATCACATCTTTTTTGAGATAGAAATTGAGGAAGCCAGGTCCTGCCACCTCCGCATGATCGAGCCATGCACCTGTGAGATGCGCACGAAGCGTCTCCGCGATCTTCTTTGGCGGCTGACGAAAGACGCGCGCCGACTGCATCGCAAAGTTCGTGGCGAAATCGCCCAACGCCTTATCCGGCGGCTCCTCCAGAAGAATGGGGGGAAGTGCGCCGCCCGCCGGCAGCTCTCCCGCCGCCGCAGCGGCCTCCACGGCACGAAGGAGTGCCTGCTCAATCTGCTGTTTGATCTCCACCTTGATTTGATCTCCTTTGCATTGGCTCAATTCGTATTTCCATCGTGTTGTCGCTCTGACGCATCCCGTCCACGTAGAGGGTATAGAAAATATACGCTTCCTCCACCCCGTCCGAGAAGCTGCGCACGCGCAGGCGCCGCGTCAGCGTGGACAGCGAGAACCGTCCGTACGGCGTGCGGTAGTCGCCGCGCCGCTCCTGCCCCGGAACGAAGTTCTGCGTACAGCGCACGACGCCACGCCGCTGCAGACGCACATCGTCCGCACCGATGCGCAGAATCGTCGGGACAATCGCGCCCTCGATCAGCTCCGCATCATCATAGCTCACATAGCGGCTCTCTCCACGCAAAAAACGCCGTCCTATCACGGACAGCGTAATGCGGCTCTCCTCGCCCGCAGCATCCACCTGTCTTCCCTTGAGAAAGACACGCACCTGCTCCGCACCCTTCATCGAAACCTCCTCCGATAAAAAGTGTTCCGTGCAGCGAGAGCACGACATCGGTCATGCTCTCGACGCGTTATGCTTGGAATCACTGATAAAGCAGCCCCTCGGATGAGCGCAAATTTCCCGCCACAGCATCGGCAAAAACGATGCGCTGAGATGGCCGCGCTGTATGGATCGGAGATTCCTTTATACCTGGTCAACGGCAATATCCAACTCGATGAGTTTGCCGCTCAGATCCATTGCGACGACGAGATACTGTCCATCGCAGACCTTCACCTCGAAGTCCGCCCCCACCGTCAGTGACGGCGTGGAGATATCGACATCCAGCTCCAAGGCCGTGATGTTCGTCGCCGTGTGAGCCGTCAGCATATTGCTCAGCTCTGAGATCGCGCTCTGTGCCATCTCGTCGAACGTCTCGACCGGCATCCCCATCATCATCTGCGACGCGATAAACTTGGCCGTCTCCTCACTCATATTGTAGACGACATTTCCGCGAATCTGCTTGGTAAAGCCGACCAGCATCGAAACACCGAGGCTCTTGACGCGCGACTTCGCCGCATAGAGCTTCGTCCGTGTCGGCTCGGGGAATCCCAGCATCGGCATCACCGTCGTAAAGGCGTCCACAAAAGGATTGATCAGTTTTGCATCCATCGATTACTCTCCTTCTGCAAAGCCCACATTGATTCGGACGGTTCCAATCGGCAACTGTATGCTGATACAGAACGTCGTCATGCGGGGACTTACGATATGCACCTGTGCGCCCGAGATCGTCCCCGGGGGCGTCAGGCGCAGTTCCTTCCCATCCAGGACATTGTTGATCTTTGAAACAGCTCGCCCTGCGATGATATTCGCGGCTTCCTCCACGGCATCTGGTGCCTCGTTCTCCGCGAGCTCTTCTACGGTCGAATATCCAAGCATGTGCATGGCGAAGAGCTGAACGACGGATTCCTCTGCATAGAGGATCACACGTCCTGTCGTGTAGCCCGTGATGCCGATGATCACCGCCGCACCGCTCACATCGAGTGTGCGCGACTCATAGGGTGCGATCTCCGGCTCTCCCTCCATGTTGAGAAGCCCCGACACGCCCTGCTGGAGGGCACGTGCAAACGGCTTTGCATAGAGTTCCCGAAACTCCGTCTCCTGTGTGGCAGATACCTGCCCAATCAGGTACAGCGTATCCACCAGATCTGCCTGCGAAACCGGCTTTTGAAGAAACGCACGCACGCCGACGGCCTTCCCCTGCGTAATGAGCTTCAGATCCTTCATCGCACTGATCATCAGAATTCGTGCATCCGCATCCAGCGCGAGGATACGTCTGCTGCACTCGAGGCCGTTTGTGTCCGGCAGGTTCATATCCATCGTTACGAAGTCCGGCCGCAGCTCTTCGTAGAGCTTCAATGCCTCCACGGCATCTGCCGCCATCCCGCAGACCTCGAAATTCGTTTCCCTTAGATGTTCAGCAATCATCACGCGGCTGATCTTGGAGTCGTCCACGATCAGTACCCGCAGCTTTCCCATTCCTACTCCCCCTCTGCCACGAACATTTTACTCTAATTCTATTATACACAAAAAAGGGCTGTTCGTCACATATTTTTTGGGAGAACTTCAATCCAGTAGCCGTCGGGATCCTCCACGAAATAGATGCCCATTTCCGCATTCTCGTAGCAGATGATCCCCATCTCCGTATGCAGTGCATGCGCTGCCGCATAGTCATCCGTATGGAGTGCGAGATGGAACTCCTTTTCCCCGAGATTGTAGGGTTCGGTTCGCGCGTCCAGATAGGTCAGCTCCAGCTCAAAGTCCGTCGTACCGTCCGTCAGGTAGACGAGGGTAAAGCCCTCCGCCTCTAGGCGGCGCTTCTCACGGAAGCCAAACGCCTTCTCATAGAACGCCATGCTGCGTGCCAGATCGAGCACATTGAAATTCACATGCGTAAAATGAAATGCCATAATGTCCTCCCCATTAAGGAATCGCTGATAAATTTCGTACTTTGTGTATATCGGAAAATGCCGCCATCCTCATAAGCGCATCACCGACAGCTCCCTACTGTCGATCCACGCGGTCAAAGAGTTCCGTCACGGCCGCAGGCGGCTCTGCATCGAGCCGGCTCACCACATAGATGGCAGCGAGTGCCAGCAAAAATCCCGGCACGATCTCATAGAGCCCGAAGAACGCAAACTGCTTCCAGACGAGCACCGTTACGCCGCCCGTCACAATCCCTGCGAGCACGCCGCGCTCCGTCGTCCGCCGCCAAAAGAGACACATGAGGAGTGCGGGGCCGAAGGCGGCACCGAAGCCCGCCCACGCATACGCCACCATGTCGAGGATAAAATTGTCGGGGCTGAGCCCGAGATAGATCGCCGCCGCTGCAATCACGAGAACGGACAGGCGGCTCACCCAGACCAGCTCCCCCTGTTGTGCTTCAGGGCGGAAGCTGCGCCGATAGATATCCTGCGCAAATGCCGAAGCAGCCACAAGGAGCTGCGCCGACGCCGTGCTCATGATCGCTGCCAGCACCGCCGCGAGGATCAGCCCCGCGACGACCGGCGGGAAAAGCTCACCCGCCATCGTGAGGAACACCGTCTCCGTTGCTGTTCCCGCCAGCGGTGTCTTAAGATACACCGCCCCCACCATGCCGACGAGAATCGCCGCCGAGAGGGAGATCACCACCCACGACATGGCGATGCGCGTCGCCTGGGGCAGCTCCTCTGCATGGCGGATCGCCATAAAGCGCACGAGAATATGCGGCTGTCCGAAATAACCGAGCCCCCAGCCCATGAGGGAAATGAACTCGATGAAACCGAGCGTACTGCCGTCGGGCTTCGTCAGCGGAGCGAAAAACGCCGCATGCTGCGCACGGATCAGATCTGCCGTCGCCGAAAAGCCGCCCAGCATCAATGCTGCCCCCACGGGAACCACAAGGATGGCAAAAAACATCATCACACCTTGGATAAAATCCGTACGAGACACGGCGAGAAAACCGCCGACGAGCGTGTAGAAGACCACGACCACGGCACCAACGAGCAGCGCCGTCAGATACGGCAGCTGGAAAATCGTCTCAAAGAGGCGCCCCGCCGCCACGAATCCCGATGACGTATAGAGGATAAAAAAGATGAGAATGAAGATCGCTGGTACGATCCGCAACGCCCCCGACGTGGCAAAAAAACGATTTTCAAAGAAATCCGGCAGCGTCAGCGAGTTGTGTGCCAGCTCTGTGTAGACGCGCAGGCGCGCTGCGATGAACTGCCAGTTCGCCCATGTGCCGAGCGCCAGACCGAGTGCAATCCAGCCGGCATTGAGCCCTGCCGTATAGGCAAAGCCGGGCAGCCCCATCAGCATCCACCCCGACATATCCGACGCCTCGGCACTCATCGAGGTCACCCATGCGCCGAGCTTTCGATTCCCAAGGAAGTAATCGCTCATATTGCGCGTCCGTCGATAGTAGTAGACGCCAATGCCCATCATCAGGAGCATATAAACAAGAAAAATAACACTGATCTCAATCCGCTCTGCCAACAAAAAATCTCCTAACGCTATAGTATCTAGTACATTATACGGGATTCTCGGCGGAAAAGCAAAAATATTTGCAAGGAATCGCCGATAAAATGTGGCCTGTCGGATTGCCGCAGATTTTTTCCACAAAGATAAAAACCCCGCTTACGCGGGGCTATGTCGCCAGTGCTTCCTTTGCGTTACTCCTGCAGCTCAAACATACTCTTATCCACGCCGCAGAGCGGGCAGACAAAATCGTCGGGCAGATCGTCAAACGCCACGCCCGGAGCGAGATCGTAGTCAGGATCGCCCTTTGCCTCATCATACACCCAGCCGCAAACCGAGCAAATCCATGTCTTCATACAAATTCCTCCTATAATCATACACAGTTTCAGTAGATGATACTGGTTCTTTCTTTTATCAACCAATAACTATTATTATAATATAGCATTTTTCTCTTTTTGTCCATACCCCTGCGCAAAATTTTATCCATTTTTTCCGTAGCGATATTCTGTCGGCTTCATGCCCATGTGTTTCTGAAAGACCTTGCTGAAATAGCGCGTGTCCTGATAGCCGCAGGCGGCGGCGACCACATATATCTTGGCATCGCTCTCGCGCAGCATGTGTCCTGCATGACGCAGGCGGCATTCCGTCAGATAGGAGCTGAAAGAGGTGCCGCAGCGCGCAAAGAGTTTGTGGAGATAGCTGACACTCAGCCCCAGCTCCCCTGCCACCTCGCGAACGGTGATCGGTTCTGCCATGTGCGCCTCTATGTGCCGCACGGCGTGCAGGAGATAGCCGCGCACGGGCTCTTCCGCAGGAAGTGTCAGCCCCCCGTACACCGCATCGTCATCATCGCAGTGTGCGCCATGACGGCGGCTCATGATATGCCCAGCGGCGAGCCTCAACGCGGCCGCAAACTCCTCATCATCCAGTGGCTTGAGGAGATAGGCACATACACCGAGGGCAATCGCCTGCTGTGCATACTCAAACTCCCCGAATCCCGACAGGATGATGTACTCGGCATCGATCTCCTCACGCAGGCTGGCGATGACATCGAGCCCCGTCATCCCTGGCATCTTGATGTCCACGATCAGCACGTCGGGATGGTGTTCCCGCGCCATGAGGATGCCCTCCATCCCGCCGGAGGCCGCGCCGACCACCTCCGCGCCAAAATCCTGCCACGGGGTCAGCTGTACGATGCCCTGTCGCTGCAGCGGCTCATCATCAATCACAAGCACTTTAATCATCGTGCGGAGCCTCCTCCATGTACTTCAACATCAACCGCACCTCTGTCCCCTTCCCCTCCGCACTGGAGAGGTCGATCCCGCAGTCCGCATCCCCGTTCAGCATAGCGCGCATGTGGACATTATAGAGACCAAAGTGATTATCATCCTGCCGCGCGAGTACTTCCTGCTGACGCGCTTCGGACATTCCCTGCCCATCGTCCTTCACGCGGAGAAGAATATGATCGCCGTCGCGCCTGCCGACGATGAAGATGCTCCCTCCGCGCTCCACACGTTCAAGACCATGCTGAATCGCATTTTCGACCAGCGGCTGAAGGATGAGTTTCGGTACATAGCACCCCATGATGCGGCTGTCCACATCCAGCGTCACCTTCAGACGGCCCTCGAAGCGCCGCTGTTGGATTTTCAGATA
>CAUTTS010000062.1:0-14811 GCA_963541465.1 uncultured Selenomonas sp. | reverse complement strand
CGGACGCAGAGTGGGGCTCTGCACTAGATTTTCCGCCGAAGTGCGGGCGAAAAAGATGCGTCAAGATGGCGTGGCCGAATGTATCAGTACTTCCCTCGTTCGGCACGAACATCTTACTGTTTTATCAGCAATTTCCCAAAGACAAGAAGAATCCCCTCATGGCAGCCTTTCCATGAGGGGATTCTTCTTTATTTGTTTTCACTCATATCGCAGGGCGTCGATCGGGTCGAGGCGTGCGGCTTTGCGGGCGGGATAGATGCCGAAGAAGAGTCCGATCCCGACGGCAAAGAAGAAGGAGACGAGGACAGGAAGGATGGAGATGGTGGTCGTGAGCCCGCCGAACGCACCGATTGCCGTTGAGAGCGAAACACCGAGAACGATGCCGAGCACACCGCCGACGATGCCGATGACCATCGACTCAATCATGAACTGCATGAGCACGTTCGAGGAGGTCGCGCCGAGCGCCTTGCGGATGCCGATCTCGCGCGTGCGCTCGGTAACAGAGACCATCATGATGTTCATGATGCCGATGCCGCCGACGAGGAGGGATATCCCCGCGATCGAGCCGAGAAGAAGTGTGAGCATATTCGTGTTCTCGGTGAACATCTCCATGACACTGGTCATATTGCGAACAGTGAAATCATCCTCTGCACCATTTCTTATATGATGTCTCTGCCGCAGAAGGCTCTCAATCTCTGCCTGCACTTGATCCATGCCCTCAGGGGTGGAGACTTGAATATTTATGGAGTGCACGTGTGTGATGGCGAGCATGCGCTCCTGCGCCGTTGTAATGGGAATGTAGATCACATCATCCTGATCCTGTCCCACCGTAGATTGCCCCTTGGATGCGAGCAGTCCGATGACCTTGAACGGCTGGTTGTTGATTCGGATATTCTTCCCGACGGGGTTCTCCGTGCCGAACAGATTGGTCGCCACAGTCGAGCCGATCACGGCGACACGGCTGCGCTTATTCAGATCACTCGTCGTGATAAAGGAACCGTTCTCGACCTTAAGCGAGCGGATCTGCATGAACTCAGGCGTAACACCCATAACCTCCGTGTTCCAGTTGAGGTTGCCATTGACGACCTGATACGAGGAGGAGACCGTGGGCGAAACGTAGTCAATCCCCTTAATCTTTGCCGCGATCGCCTTGGCATCGTCATACTTGAGCGACTTGCGTGAGCCTGCCGCACCACGCACGCCGCCGGTGTTGCTCGACCCCGGCATCACAATGAGCATATTGGAGCCGAGGCTTGCAAAGGAATCCGAGACGCTCGTACGCACGCCCATGCCGATGGAGACCATCGCAATGACCGCGCCCACGCCGATGATGATGCCGAGCATCGTGAGGAGGGAGCGGAGCTTGTTCGCGAGGAGCGCGTTCAGCGCCATGCCGAAGCATTCCTTAAACAACATCCATCACGACCCCCTTCCCCTCGTCGCGCGTGATCTTCCCGTCGCGCACGAGCAGCTGACGGCTCGCGCGTAGGGCAATCTCCGGCTCGTGCGTCACAAGGATGATCGTATGTCCCTTCTCGTGCATGCGCTCGAAGATGTCCATGATCTCCTTCGTGGACTTCGTGTCAAGGTTGCCCGTCGGTTCGTCCGCCATGATGATATGCGGATCATTGACGAGGGCACGGGCAATGGCGACGCGCTGCCGCTGTCCGCCCGAGAGCTCGTTCGGCAGATGCTGTCCGCGATCGCCAAGCCCCACGGCGACGAGCATCTCCTGTGCGCGCTCCGTCCGCTCATGCCGTCCCCACCCCGCATAGACGAGCGGCAGAGCGACATTGTCGAGCGCCGAGATGCGCGGCAGCAGGTTGAAGTTCTGAAAGACGAACCCTATCTTCTTGTTGCGCGTCATGGCAAGTGCATCGTCGTCGAGACCCGCCACCTCATCGCCGTCGAGTCGATACGACCCCTCCGAGGGACGGTCGAGACAGCCGAGGATGTTCATCAGCGTCGACTTTCCCGACCCCGAGGGTCCCATGAGCGCGGCAAATTCACCGCGCCCAATGTCGAGATCGATCCCGTCGAGCGCCGCAAGCGTCTCGCCGCCGATGCGGTAGAGCTTGCGAATGCCGCGCAGGCGGATGGTACTGATTTGTTCCACTGTACTCACCCCCGCATCAGAACGGCGGAGGTCCGCCATCGTGATTGCTCTTGCTGCTCGACGACTCTGCCTTGTATGTGTTCACGACACGCTCGCCCTCGCTGAGACCGCTGAGGATCTCCACATACTCATCGCTGTAGATGCCCGTCTCCACGTGCCGCTGCTCCTGCGTCCCGTCGTCCTTCAGAACGAGGACATACGAGCCATCCGAGTCCGTCTTGAGCGCGGAGAGCGGTACGACGAGCGCATCGTTCCGATCCGCCGTATTGATGACGACACGCGCCGTCATGGCAGGCAGGAGCAGGTTGTTCGGATCTTCCACGTCGAGCGTCACATAGTAGTAGATGACACTCGCACTCGATGTCGAAGACGAGGAGGACGAGGAACTCGTATCCCAGCTGTTCGTCACGTCGGTCTGCGAGATTTTCGACACGCGCGCTGTAAAGGTCTGATCCGTATGAGCATCGACGGTAAAGGTCGCCGTCTGTCCGACACGGATGCTGCCGATGTCTGTCTCATCCACCTTCGCCTTGATCTGCTTCTTTGAGAGGTCTGCGATGCGCATGATGACTGTCGGATTATCCGATCCCTGCACCGCCATCGTCCCTGCGTTCTTCGGCTCGCCGACGACCACGCCCGAGATCGGTGCGGTGATGATCGTCTCATTCGCGTCGGAGTTCGCCTCCTCGAGCGTGGACTGCGCCGTATCGTAGTTGTACTCTGCATCCTCGAGATCGGATTTCGACTTTGCACCGATGCTCTCAAGATAGCTCATGCGGTTATACTTCGCGCGCGTATTCGTTACGCTGTACTGTGCCTGGTCGCGCTTTGCCTCATAGTCTTTGCCATCGAGAGTGGCGACGATCTGCCCCGCCGTCACGGTATCGTTCTCCTTGACGAGCACGGAACTGATGCGCGCCGTGATCTTCGAGCTGACCTCAACAGAGTCCACGGGACGGATCGTTCCTGTCGCCTCGACGGTGGACTTGATGTTCATGCGCTCGGCGACAACCGTCGAAACGCCTTTCGCCGCTTCGTTTGCCGCGCTCTTCGTATAGTAGGCATACCCGCCGCCGGCAATCAGGGCAGCGGCGAGTATGCCGATGCCGAGCATCGTCCTCCGTTTCATGGGTTCTCCCCCTTCTGTATCGCGGCAGTCGAACCTGCCTCGGTATATGCCGCCTGTGCCGCCGCGCGCTCCTCCCGCGTGACTGCAGGAAGACCCGCCGCTGCCGCGTGCTCGCTCTCCGTGAGCTCCTCGCCCATGAGATTCTCAACCTGCGCACGGTAGCGCGCGTAGTCATAGCGCGCACTGATCTCGTTCATCTCTGCCGATGCGAGCGCGTTCTGCGCGTCGATGATATCGAGCAGAATGCCCTCACCTGCACGATAGCGTTCATTCGCGATGTGATAGTCCTCACGTGCCTGTGCAACGGCGTCCCCCTTCGAGATGAAGCGCTTCTCCGCCTCGCGCATATTGAGATATGCCTTGCGGAGGTTCAGATCAATCGTCTCCTCCGCCTTCTGCACATTCAGCAGGGCAATATCGCGCTCTGCCTCCGCCTCCTCAATCGCCCCGCGCGTGACACCGCTGTCAAAGATATTCCAGCTGACGCCGACGGACGCGGACACATCCGAGCTCGTATCATGGCGCGGGCGGAATTGACTCGAAAGCCCTGTGCCGAGCGTCAGACTGACGGACGGACGATACCCCGCCCGTGCGCTCTCAATGGCGAGCTCGCACTGACGCAGCTTTGCGCGCTCCACAGTGAGATCAAGGCGGTTGCGATAGGCGTAGGAAATGCAGTCCTCCATCGGCTTCTCAAAGGGCTGATATGCAACCTTCGTCGTGAGCGTCAGCGGTTCTGTGCGGCTGATATTCAGCAGATTGCGCAGGGTCGCGAGGTTCACCTCATAGCTGTTCTCCGCGCTGATGAGTTCCTGCCGCACGTTCGACAGCTCCACAGAGGAGCGGAGCACATCGATCTTCGCCTGCGCACCCGCGTCGTAGAGTGCTGTGACATTCTTCAGATGTGCATCGTATTTGTTCACCGTGTCACGCTGCACCTCGACCTTTTTCGCTGCCTCCACCGCATCCCAGTAGGCGATGATCACTTCATACTTCAGATCCTCACGCGCGCGCTCCGTTGTCAGGCGCGCCGCATGTGCACCGATCTCCCCCGCACGAATCTGCGCCTCATTCGCTCCGCCGCTATAGAGCGGAAGACTTGCCGAGAGACTGACCTCGTTGCTCGCCTGCTCACTCGCATCGCTCGCCTTCGATGTACGCAGACTATCGCTCGCTCCGACCGAGATGCTGTTCTTCCCGCGTGCCTGACGCAAGGCGGCATCGGCAGAGCGTTCCCCCTCGCGCGTGATGCGCAGTCCTGTATTCGCCGAAAGTGCCATATCAATCGCATCTTCGAGGCTGAGCTGCATCGCATCCGCAGACAGCGGGAACGTCAGCACCGCGCCCACGAGAAGCGCGGCAAAAGCACGCTGGCGCCTGTTCTTCATCATAACCACCTCAACTTATGGAATCCCTGTTCATCCCGACAAGAATGCACCCATGCTACAGCAAGGGCACTATATTCTCCTTAGCATACGATTATTTTTCCCTTAAGGGAGCACGGGCTGTGCCGAATTAAAGACTTGGATGCTCCTCAAGATACTTCTTTGCCGTCTCAAACTGGACATCCGTCGTGTCCTGCGGCGAACGCTCGACGACAATATCCGGCGTAATGCCCGTGCCGTCGATGGATCGACCGTTCGGCGTAAGGTACTTCGCGATCGTCAGTTTCAGCCCATCATCGTGGAAGAGCGGCATCACCGCCTGCACCGACCCTTTCCCATAGGAAGTCGTGCCGATGATGGTCGCCGCGCCCGTATCCTGCAGTGCCCCTGCCAGAATCTCCGACGCGCTCGCACTGTTCTCATCAATGAGCACAACAATCGGATACTTGCGCGCCTCGAGATGCGAGCGGTAAACCTCCGTATCACCGTCGCGGTTGATGACAGAGACAATCGACCCTGCCGGTACAATCTGCTCGGCGACGGCAACACAGCTCGTAATCAATCCGCCCGGATTCTCACGCAGATCGATGATGAGCGAGGTCATGCCCGCCTCACCGAGACGCGCGATCTCTGCGGCGAACTCATCGCCCGTGTGCTCGGCAAATGACGCGATGCGGATGTAGCCGATCGTCGTCCCGTCGAGCATCACACCGCGCACTGAGTGTACTTGTATCACATCACGCGTGATCGTCACATCCTGCTCTGCACCGTCATGCAGGATGCGCAGCGTCACCTGCGTCCCAACTTCACCGCGGATACGGAGAGCGACCTCCTCGCTCGGAAGCTCGCTCGTCGGCACACCATCCACGGCGAGGATCTCATCGCCCGCGCGCAGTCCCGCGGCCTCACCGGGCGTTCCGTCAAGCACGGAGATGATCTTTACCGTCCCATCCTTAAAGCCCATCGTCACGCCGATCCCGCCAAACGAGCCCTCCGTCTGCTGACGCAGCGTCCGGAACATCTCGGGCGGCATATAGACCGAATGCGGATCACCGAGAGAGGCGACCATCCCGTCGATGGCACCATCCACGAGTGTACTGGTGTCGGGCGCATCCACGTAACGCGACTGGATGAACTTCATCACGCCGAACAGGCGGATAACATCATCGCCGTAGATGCCCATCGAGCGCAGGAAGATCCCCGCCGCAAGCACCGTCAACATACTGCCGCACAGAATCGAGATCATGGCGGTCAGAACAATCTTTTTTTTGCTCATATCCTCTTCAATTCATTGCTGAGCGGCGTTCCGCCTGCTTACAAATACGACAGCGGATTGACCGGCTCACCGTTTTCTCGTACCTCAAAGTGGCAGTGCGGTCCCGTCGAGTTGCCCGTAGACCCGCAGTAGGCGATCACGTCGCCCTGCGAAACGTTCTCACCCACGCTGACATTCAGTGACTGACAGTGTCCATACAGCGTTGATATGCCGCCGCCGTGATTGATGATGACGGCGTTGCCATAGCCCGAGATCCAGCCCGCATATTCCACCGTTCCCGCCTGTGCCGCACAGATTGCATCGCCGTAATCGCCGCCGATGTCGATGCCGCTGTGGAAGCGCTGTGCGCCCGTGATCGGATGAACACGCCAGCCAAAGTCCGACGTGATCGGTCCGCCCAGCGGCCAGATCATCGCGCCCGAGCCCTGCACAGGGAGGTTGCGCAGGCCGCTGCGCTGCAGCATCCGCGTGATGCGCTCTGACGCCGCGCGTGCCTCGTCCTGCTTGCGTTCGATGGTCGCCTTATCGTACTTCATCTGCTCGATGATGGCACGCTGCTTCTCGACCTTATCCTCCATCGCGAGGCGCGCCTCGCGCGCCTCCTTCTCGAGCGGCTCCTGTGCCGCCCGATCCTTCTCCAGCTCCTCCTTGAGCGCACGCATCGCGTCACGGTCGGCAAGCACGGCATGAACGAGATCATAATCCTGCTTGATGACACGCTTCAGAAGATCCATGCGCGTGAGAAAATCGGAGAAGTCCTTTGCCCCGAACAGCACATCTACATAGGAAATCTGCCCGTTGATGTAGATATCGCGGACGCGCTTCCCGAGGGCCGCACTCTTGCGGTCGTACTCGCGCTCCGTGACAGCGAGTTTCTCCTCGTTCTCCTCAAGGCGTTCAAGCGTCTTGTTCAGCTCTGCGCGTCGCTCCTTATGCGTCGCGATTGCCGCATTTGCTTCCTCATCCAGAACCCGCTTCTGCTCCGAGAGCGAGTTGATCTTTCCCGCCAGCTCATCGCTCTGGCGTCCCAGATCCTCCACCTGTGCATCGTAGCTGTCGCGCTCCTCTTCGAGGCTCGCCGCCCATCCCTGCCCCGCCGTAAGGACGGAGACAGCGAGAGATGCACAGAGGATACGTTTTGTCACTGCATTCATCGCTTACACCTTCAGGAAACGCTTCAGCGACACCCACGCACCTGCCGCGCCGATCGCCATGCCGAGCAGGACGATCACAATCCCCACATACGTCATAAACGGCGACTGCGGAATGAGCGGGAAGAACGCCAGTGTATCATATACCTTGTTGACAACGCCTGCGTAAAAACTGCGCAGGACAAGGGCGGAAATCACACCGCCGATGAAGCCGAGCACAATGCCCTCCAATACGAACGGCCAGCGGATGAACTCATCCGTCGCACCGACGTACTTCATGATGGCGATTTCGCGTCGCCGCGCAAAGACCGTCAGACGGATCGTATTCGCGATGATAAAGATCGTCGCACCGCCGAGCAGGAGGATCAGGAGAACACCGAAGAGACGCACCAGACGCGTGATATCAAAGAGATGCTCCACCACATCCTGCCCGTATTTCGCGGACTCGACGCCATCCATGCGCTCAATCTGCTTGGCCGCCGTCTCTACCATGTCCGGCTGACGCACAGTCACCTCATAGGCATTCGGCAGCGGATTCTTGTCGCCGAGCGCATCGAGCAGATACTTCTGCTCGCCCAGACGCTCGGAGAGACGCTCCTTTGCCTCGTCACGCCCGACGTACTTCACGGACTCGATGCCCTGGAGCGCCTTGATCTTGGCACCGACATCCTGCTCTGCGTCCTCACTCAGATCATCCTTTAGATAGACGCTGATCTGTACCTGCGATTCGAGCATCGACGCCGCGCGGTTCATATTGAGTGCGAGAATGAGGAATACGCCGAGGATAAAGAGAGAGACAGCGACCGTACCGACCGCCGCAAACGTCATCCAATTGTTGCGGCGCAGGGAGCGCAGAACCTCCTGCACATAGTACTCCGCCGTCCTAATTTTCATATCCGTACCCCCCGCGCTGCTCATCGCGCACGATCTTGCCGTCCTCAATGGCAACAACACGGCGCTGCATCGTATCGACAATGTTCTTATCGTGCGTTGCCATGACAATCGTCGTCCCTGCCGCATTGATGCGCTTGAAAATATCCATAATATCCCAGCTCGTCTCCGGATCGAGATTTCCTGTCGGCTCGTCGGCGATGAGGATCGCAGGATCATTGACGATGGCGCGGGCAATCGCCACGCGCTGCTGCTCGCCGCCCGAGAGCTGTGAGGGGAAATCGCGATACTTGTCACGCAGTCCGACCACGTCGAGCACAGCGTTGACGCGCCGCTGGATCATCTGGCGCGGCGCCTCGATAACACGCATGGCGAACGCCACATTCTCATAGACCGTCTTATCCGACAGGAGGCGGTAGTCCTGAAAGATGACCCCAAGACCGCGCCGCAGATACGGTACGTCAGTCATATCCATGTGCACAACATCGTGCCCGTTGACGAAGAGCTCACCCTCCGTCGGCAGCTCCTCACGAAACAGCATCTTGATGAACGTGGATTTCCCCGCGCCGCTCACCCCGACGACAAAGACAAACTCTCCCTTGGCAATCTCAATGTTCACATGGTCCAGTGCCACAGCACCATTCTCATATATCTTCGAGACATTTTTCATTCGAATCATGCGGTTCGTCTCATTCCTCTCCAATGCCAGCGCATTCGTCCCAGCATATACGCTAAAAAACCATTTTTTATTATAGCACAAATTGAAAAAACCACAAAATATTGCGTTGTCTTTTTCTCGCGTGCATGATATTCTCTTGCTCATGAGAATTTATTTCATTGATAGGAATACTACACCATGATCCTGAAAAAAATCTTTTTCTCCATCCTCGGATTTCTCAGCTTCGGACTCGGCATTCTCGGGGCATTTCTCCCCATTCTCCCGACCGTTCCCTTCATCCTGCTCGCTGCATACTGCTTCGCACGCAGCTCCCGCCGCCTCGAGAACTGGCTGCATACGACGCGCATCTACCGCACAACGCTGCTCCTTATGCGCCAAGGGCGACGTGGTATGACGCCGATGGAAAAACTCCGCATCATGCTCCCCGTCACCACACTCATGGGGATCTCCTTCCTTCTCGCCGATCACCTGCACGCACGCATCGCCATCGGCGTTGTATGGACGGCGCACGTCCTCTTCTTCCTCTTTCGCGTACCGAGCAGATAGTGACCTTCATTTGTCGTGATAACTTTTATCTTTTTCTAATACATACTTGACAAAAAGTCAAAGATTCGATAGCCTATACTTATCGTATAATAAATTTTCAGTGATTGGGCGAGGCAATGGTATGAATTTCATCTTTGTATCTCCGCAGTTCCCACACGTCTACTGGAACTTCTGTGACCGCTTAAAGAAAAAAGGGGTAAACGTTCTCGGCATCGGCGACACGCCCTACGACCAGCTCACGCGTGAGATGCGCGAGGCACTGACCGAGTACTACTTTGTCCCCGCACTCGACGACTATGACCAGATGCTGCGCGCCGTCGGCTTCTTCACGTTCAAGTACGGACGCATTGACTGGCTCGAGTCCAACAATGAGCACTGGCTCATGAATGACGCTCGTCTGCGCACGGACTTCAACATCCGCACGGGCTGGCAGAGTGCTGACATGGAGCATATCAAGAGTAAATCCGCCATGAAGGCGTACTACCAAAAAGCGGGCATCCCGACGGCACGCCTCGTCCGTGCGACCACCCTTTCTGCCGCTGAGGACTTTCTCGATACCGTCGGCTACCCCGTCATCGTCAAGCCGGATGTCGGTGCAGGTGCGACGGGCGCTTACCGCATCGACACGCATGACGAGCTGCGGCATTTCTTCGCATCAAAGCCCGACGTCACCTATGTCATCGAGGAATTTGTCGCAGGCGATATCTGCTCCTACGACGCCATCGTCGATGCGGATGCGAACCCGATCTTTGAGTCCATGACCGTCTGGCCGCCGACCGTCATGGACATCGTTCTCTATCAGCTCGACCTCTCCTACTATACGGTACCCACTGTCCCAGATACGGTGAAGCGGATGGGACGCGCCGCACTGAAGGCGTTCCGCGTACACAGCCGTTTCGTCCACTTTGAGTTCTTCCGCCTGACCGAGGCAAAAGCAGGGCTCGGCGCCGTCGGCGACTACGTCGGGCTCGAAGTCAACATGCGGCCGGCGGGCGGCTACACGATGGATATGACGAATTTCGCACACTCCACCGATGTCTATGAAATATGGGCAGACATGATTACAGCAAACCGCCGCCTTCTCCCCGACTGCGGCGTACACTGCTGCTGTGCCTACGCGGGACGGCGTGATTTCCACCGCTACGTACACACACATGCGGAAATCCTCAGCCGCTACGCGGACAGCATCGTCATGTGCGAGCGTCTGCCCGAGGTCATGTGGCCGCAGATGGGCAACCAGATGTATATGGCCAAACTCCGCGATCAGGAGGAAACGGATGCGTTCATCCGATTCGTACAGGAACGCGTGAAATAACGACACGAAAGCATGAACTGCTGCACGTCTCCCTATCGCTTCGCAGCGCCCCTTCCCCGTAAACAGCAAAGAAGCACAAAAGAGCCTATTGTACGAAGTTTACAGTTTCGTGCAATAGGCTCTTTATCTCTGATTCAATTTCGCACCCAGCCGTACTGCGTGATATTCGAGGTATAGTGCAGGCGGTCGACAAAATCTTCATTGGTCGCGCCCGTACGGAAGATCGGCACACGCTCAAGGGCGAAGACGTTGCTGTTGCGGTCAACATTGCTGTACTTGACCGTAAAGCCTGCCTTATACCCTGCCTCCTTCGCGAGCTCTGCGATATGCAGATCGTGGGCGCCCGTCGGATAGGCGATGAACTCGACGGGATGCCCCAATTCGCTCTCCGCCTGCCGCTTGGACTCCACAAGCTCCTCGCGAATACGGTCATCCGGCAGCTCCGGCAAAGCCGCATGCGTCACCGTATGCGACTCAATCGTAACACCGCTCTTTTCCATCTCGCGCACCTGATCCCACGTGAGATAACCCTTGCGCTTGCTCAGAAAGCCTGTGACGACAAAGACTGTCGCCTTGAGGTGATACTTTTTCAAAATGGGAAACGCATTGGTATAGTTATCGACGTAGCCATCGTCAAACGTGATGAGCACAGGACGCTCGGGCAGAGACCCCGTGCCTGCCAGATAGTCGTATAGCTCATCGGGGCTGATCGTGTGATAGCCATGATCGACGAGGTACTTCATCTGCCAGTCAAAATCCGATGGCTCAACCGCAAGGGAGAGGAACCGCGAGTTGATCATGTGGTAGTTGAGCACGGTCACCTTCACATCGTCCTCGGGGGGCGGCGAAGGTGATGGTGCAGGCGTCTCCTTCGGATGTCCGATAATGAGCAATACGCCGAGAAGAATGGAAAGGACAGCAAGCAGCGACCAGAACTGCCGCCCGCCGATCATCTGTTTTATGTTCACGCCATCCCCCCGTCAGAAAAGTACTTTATTGATTATTGTACTTGTATTTTGACGGGAAATCAACACGGGCACAAAAAAAAGACTGCCAAGCCGGCAGTCTTCATATTGTCGCTCAGAATCACGATACCGCCAAAATGCGGGAAAGGTATCGCGTCAGCATGACTGAGATTTATTTTTTTGCCCAGACCACCGCCATGAGATCCACATACACGGTCTCGAGCTGCTGCACGAGAATCGGCAGGAGCGTCTGAATCATGCGGCTGTCGAAGGTCTCATCGACGAACGGGACACAGATATCGAGATAGATATTGCCATCTTCGCGGAGATAGTACTTGAAGATCTTGTACTCCGCGTTGAGCATATTGAGGTGGCTCTTGATGCTGTCGATGTTCTTCTCGTTGATGCCCGTCGCAACCTGCGTACGGATGATCGTAAAGATGCTGTCGTCGATGAAGATCGCCATCGGCATGATCTGCCCCTTCGCCTCGATGCGCGAGCGGAAGATCGTCGTGTGGAACTCATCAGAAAGTGCCTGCGACTCAAAATAATTGATGTCGTTATCTTTGAGGAATGCTTGGAACTTTTCCGCCTTCGTCGCACCCTCTGCGGCAGCAGCTTCCTTCTTCTCAATCAGCTTCTCTGCCTGCTTTTCGAGCTTCGGCTCGTTCTCCGTGCTCTTTGCCATGTAAATGTGCCTCCCTTATCCGTTACGAGTAAATACTCCCATGACTATTTTACCATAGTTTTTCATCTATTTGCAAGAAAAAACCGCTGTCACGCGGTTTTTCTTCAAAAGCCGTGTGCAGCGGTATATTTCATGTCAGGCCGTTCTTTTGCGCAGAATAAACGCACGCACAAAGAGTGCCGTAAAGAGTATAGCGAAGCCAATGCCCGCCGGATAGGTAATGTTCGTCGGCAGACCAAAGCCCTCCGGTGCCTGCAGGAGGTAGGTCGTCGTCACCGCCGACATAAAGATCGCAGGCACGAGCGCGATCACGTATGCATACGAGCCCGGTTTATTGAGGTAGAGGTATGCCGTGCCCGTCCAGAGCATAATCATCGCGAGTGTCTGGTTTGCCCACGAGAAGTAACGCCAGATGATGGAGAAGTCCATCTGCGAAAGAATCAAGCCGATGGCGAGCATCGGGATGGCGATCATCAGACGCTTCGACGACTCCTTCTGCGGGACGTTCAGCCAGTCGGCAAGCGTCAGACGCGCCGAGCGGAAGGCCGTATCGCCCGAGGTGATCGGGCAGGCGATAACGCCCAGCATCGCGAGAATAGCACCGATGCTGACCCCGCCGACACCGATTGCCCCCATGAAGCCGTTGCAGACCTCGTAGACAACGCCGCCGGGGCCGGCCTCCTTGAGTGCCGCGCCGAGTCCCGGCGTGCCGTCGTAGAACGTCGCACCTGCCGCCGCCCAGCAGAGCGCGATGATGCCCTCAGCGACCATTGCGCCGTAGAACACGGGGCGTCCCATGCGCTCATCCTTCAGGCAGCGCGCCATGATCGGTGACTGCGTCGCGTGGAATCCCGAGACTGCACCGCAGGCAACGGTGATGAAGAGCAGCGGCCAGATTGGGAGATGCTGCGGATGCAGGTTCTCCAGCGTCATCTCGGGCATCGTATGTCCGCCGACACCGAAGAGCATTCCGCCCATGATGCCGAGAGCCATGACGATGAGACAGATGCCGAAGAGCGGATAGAACCGTGCGATGATCTGGTCGATCGGCAGCAGGGTTGCCAGCGTATAGTAAATAAAGACGACAGCGAGCCAGAAGAGCACCGCCTGCCCCGTCAGCTTGGAAAGCAGCATCGCAGGCCCCGTCATGAAGACGACACCGACGAGAACGAGGAGGACAATCGAAAAAACGCGCATAACCTGAAGCATGATATGCCCCAGATTCTTGCCGACGACCTCCGAGAGGCTTTTTCCATCCTCACGGAACGAAATCATGCCCGAGAGATAGTCATGCACGCCGCCTGCAAAGATCGTACCGAAGACGATCCAAAGATAGACGCTGGGTCCCCAAAGTGCTCCCGCAAGCGCACCGAAGATCGGACCAAGGCCTGCGATATTGAGGAGCTGGATGAGAAACACCTTCCACGTCGGCAGCGGGATATAGTCCACGCCGTCTTCCAGACGAATCGCAGGTGCTACCTCCCCCGTACGCCCGAATGCCCGGTCGACGATTGCCCCATAGACCAGATAGCCGACGATGAGCGTAGCGAGCGCGCCAAGAAATGTAACCATTGCTTGTCACTTCTTCCTAAAATAAATACACGATATGCCGGTGTGCACCGGCGCCCCCATCCCTGCCCTCCTTCCGCACAATGATAAAGAAGCCCCTTAAAATCAGTCCTAAAGAATTATTAGCTTCTCGGCGATTATCATATCATAACTCTCTTCTCTTGTCTAATCCTTTCGATGTGCTATAATCAAGAATACACTGTGTATGTGTTTTTACTTTTAGGGGAGGAGTTTCTATGGGACTTGATATTCTTCTATTCCTTCTGCTCGGACTTTTCGTGGGCACGTTCGGCCCGCTGGTCGGCATCGGCGGCGGACTGATCTGCGTGCCGATCTTCATCTTCTTTCTGTCGGACGGTGGGGTCTATCCGTACTTTCACACGGCGGCTCAGATCACGGGCACATCGCTCGTCATCGTCTGTGCCAATGCGCTCTCGGGGACATTTGCCTACATCCGTCAAAAACGCGTCTACTTTGCCGCAGCAATTCCCTTTGCGCTTGCGACACTGCCCGGCGCGTTCCTCGGCTCATACATCGTCGATGACTTCACGGGACCGATGCTCTACATCTCCTATGGTTCGTTCCTCCTGCTGATGTCTCTTATGATGTACTGGAACGCCACGCACAAAAAGCACGCGGATGTGCATACCCTGCCCGCAGGCTTCACCTTCAATCGTTCTCTGGGCGTTGGATCAAGTGCAGGTGTCGGCTTTATCTCGAGCATCTTCGGGATCGGCGGCGGCGTGATTCACGTTCCCCTCATGGTCTACCTGCTCGGCTTCCCCGTCCACGTCGCGACGGCGACTTCGCATTTCGTCCTCGCCTGCTCGGCGACCTTCGGCGTCATTAGCCATGTCTGGCTCGGTCACGTCATCTGGACGCCCGCCATCTGCATCTCCATCGGTGCTGCCATCGGTGCACAGATCGGTGCTGCGCTCTCGAAAAAGACAAAATCCAAGGTTATCCTCGTTCTGCTTGCTCTCGCCATGTTCGGACTCGGACTTCGTCTGATTTGGATGAGCGGTATGCTCTGATCGATCCATCAAAAAAGGGGCTGTTGCACGAAACGCTCGTGCAGCAGCCTCAATTTTGTTGCAAAAA
>CAUTTS010000061.1:0-14873 GCA_963541465.1 uncultured Selenomonas sp. | reverse complement strand
TCTTGAGGGACGTGCAATCATTGACTTCATTGACGGAACGGAGAATCCCGTCGGTGAGGAGGCAAAGGAGTGGGCGATCATCGGCGCGGAGGATCCGGAGTTCATTAACGGTTCCTATGCCTTCGCACAGAAGTATGTTCATGACCTCGACGCATGGAGGGCACTCCCGACAGAGGTGCAGGAGAAGTACATCGGGCGCAGGAAATACAGCGATCTCGAACTCTCCGACGAGGAGAAGGATCCGCGTGCACACAACATCATCTCGCAGGACAACCGCGATGGCGAGGAGCACAAGATCGTGCGCATGAACGTCGTCTTTGCAAATCCCGGCGAGGGGGTGCGCGGCACCTACTTCATCGGTTACGCGCGTCATTGGGATGTGACACGGCAGATGCTTACCAATATGTTTACGCAGGATGACCGTCTGCTCGAGTATTCGACCGCCGAAAAGGGGCAGCTCTTCTTCATCCCGTCGAAGGAGTTCCTTGGACGTATCGCCGAGGGAGAATTGTTCTGAATAGATATGTACGTTTCCTATATTCCGCAGATCCTTGGAAATCTGTCCGGTCATCAGGGAGACTGGATTCAGCCGTTCGTCGCATTCATCAACTGCACGATGTGGGTTGGATACGGATTTTTCAAAGAGCATCGTGACTGGCCGCTTGTAATCGCCAATTCGCCGGGCATCATCTTTGGTCTGACGGCTGCGATTACCGCTCGCCTCTAAATGATATGAATTTCTGTGAAGGAACAGCCCACCCGTATGGATGGGCTGTTTTGTATGTATATTGATTGCACTATTCGAGATATGGAAGCTCTTTTCCTTGCAAAGAATCATTAGTCAGCATATCCTCCCTTGTGTTATAATTTTCTTATTAAAATGTAGGAGGAAAGACCTTTCTACACGTTCAGTTTAGAATATTTCATACGTGCTGATAAGGAATGATACGGATGGAACTAAAGATATTCACGACGTTTCGAACAATTGTGCGCACGGGCAGCTTTACAAAGGCGGCGCGTCTCCTCAGTTACACGCCGTCGACGATTACGTTCCACATCGCGCAGCTGGAAAAGCTGACGGGTGTACCGCTTTTTGAGAAAAGCGGGCGGCGCATGATCCTGACAAAGGCGGGAGAGGAACTGATTCCATATGTGGACGAGGTGCTTGCTGCAGTGAAGAAGGTCAAAAGCTTTCAATACGGTATTGTAACCTATCAGGGGACGCTCACAGTCGGCGCGCCGGAGTCGCTGCTCTGCTTCCGTCTGCCGCCTCTGCTCAAACATCTGCATGCGCATGCACCGCGCGTCGATCTGCGCCTGCGCTCGCTCACGAGCCGCGATGTTGTTGCGGCACTCCGTGACGGGCAGATCGATGTCGGTTTTGCATACACGATTCAGGAGAGAGACAAGGAGAACCTTGCGTTTCGGGTGTTTGAGGAGTGTCCCATGCATTTCTACACCTCGATTGGTGCAGCTGTATGGTGTCCGAACTTTCGTGAGCGGGAGATGGAGATCAACGAGATGCCGCTGATCACAATGCCGCGTCCGGGTGAGATTCGGCAGCTGGCAGATGACTATCTGCGGCAGCGGGGGATCTCGTTTACGAATATGATAGAGCTGCGAAGCACGCAGACCATCATCAATCTGGTTGAGAACGATATGGGGATTGCACTGCTGCCGGATCATGCGGCACGGGAACGCATGGCTCTCGGTCGGCTGGCTGCCGCGCAGTCGGATCCGATGACTGTCACGTCATACTACGGGGTTCATCGGAATAAATGGCGCAGCCCCGCAATGAATCTCTTCCTTGAAATCCTTGGGGAGGAGAGCGGAAACCAGGGCGGAGAGGAATTGCTTTACGATGAGGAGGATGTCGATGCAGCCGATTGCCGCTGAGGAAATTCAGGACTTTGACACGAGTCTTGACCGCCTGTGGGCGCGGCGTGATCTCGTCGTTGTCGCAGCGGGGGCTCTCATCTGTTTTCGCTCCATCTACCACCGCGCACGGCAGATCGGTGCACGCGGGCGGTTCCGTTATGCCGCTGTGCGGGCAGAGGATTACGTGCTTGGAACGGCGGAGGATACGATTCGAGATGCAGTGCGCGATGCCGCACGCCTACTCGGTGTACGTGTGGTCGTGATCTATCTCTCCTGTCTCGACATCCTCACACGCCTGAATTTTGCAGATATCGAGTGTACGCTCTCTGCGGAGACGGGCTGCATCGTGCGATGTTTCTTTCGTGGGCCGCTGGCAAAGGCGGACGGCATCCAGCACGAGACTGCAGAAGAGCTCCTCGCCGCGCTGCCGCCGGAGGAGGGGACGGTCACGGCATCGGCGCCGCTGCCGCCGCCGATGAGCGATACGGCGGGCGTGTCGGATTTCCTGCGGAAAGAGGGTACGGCGCATGTCCTTGTCACGCCGTCGGGCTGCCGCAATGCGCTTGCACGCATGGATCTCATGCCGGAGCGCAGCGATGTCTATGCGCTCATCCCACAGGCGGAGGACTATATCTTTGGCATGGAGGAGACCGCTGCCACAGAGATCGGTGCGCTCGCAGCAGAGGGAACGTACCGTACGGTGCATCTCCTCAGTTCACCGGTGCCCGCATTTATGGCGATGGAGGCTGCGCCGGTTCTGCAGGCTGCGGAGGAGCAGGGCTGCCGTGCGTGTGCATCGCCGACGGACGGCTTTCATGATGCCGTGTGCGGTGTTGCAGCGGAATTGCTTCGCCTCGTGCAGGAGGCGGCCAATGGGTGGCGGGAGGCGGGGCAGACGGTTCTCATCCTCGGGTACAGCCCGCTGCTGTTCGGCGATATGGCACAGCTGGATGCCCCGACTGCTTTTCTCACTGCATACGGCTGCGATGTATGTACTGCAGGGCGCGACGCACTGACAGAACCTCCCGCGCTGGTCTGGTTGGTGTCTGCTGCCGGTGTGTCGGCGGCAGAATGGCTGCGCAGGGAATACGATGTGCCCGTTGTCCGCAGCCTACCGCTCGGGGAGGTGGGGCAGACTGCATGGCGGGCTGAAATCGCTGCGGTACTTGGCTTGCCCATAGAGGGGGCATCTGTGGAGCAGACAGCGGGAGATCTGCATGCGGATAAGATCCTCATTATCTCCGACCCGATTGCTGCCACCGCCATCGATCACCTGCTCCGTGCATATGGATTTCGCAATATCCGCTGTGCAGCCTATGCGTGGGACGAGGATACGGCGGCACTGTATCGACAGGCGGCTGAGACCGACGTGCTTGTCTTTCGTACGGCTGCGGAGCTGCAGTCCGCATGGGATGCGGCGGATGCTGTCGTTGGTGATCCTGCGCTGCTGCCTGCGATGGGGGAGAAGCGCATCGTTCCGCTGCCGTCGGGGCTGCTCTCGGGCAGAGAGGCTGGAGGTGAGGGGAGCGGCGTGCTTGGTGCGGACTGTGCTTCGGCGTTGGACACATTTCTGAAACGTTGATAGTTCAAAAATATTGAAGTATTGTTTTAAATCTATTCGATTGTACTTGATCGTAGACTATGATAATCTTTCCGTCAATTGATCGTTTCATGGGGATTTTTAGAAGAAATAGGAGGACATGATGACACATCGTTTTTCATTTGGTTTTCTTGCAGTGCTGATGCTCCTCTGCGCTGTGCTTGCAGGATGCGGATCGCAAGAGGCAGCCGCGCCCAAGGCAGAGCGGGTTGTGACGGACACGACCGGACGCGAGGTGCATTTGACGGGAGAGGTCAAGAGCATCGCCGTCGTGCCGATCCCGTGGGCATCCGTTGCCTTTGCGGTGGACGGCTCGGCGGATCGCATTGCGGGCATGCACCCGTCGGCGAAGGCATCGTATGAGAAGTCCATGCTCAAGGTGCTTGCACCGGGGATGGCGAATGCCGCAACAGACTTTGTCGGGAAGGACTTCTCTATCCACATGGAGGAGCTTGGCAAGCTGAACCCGAGTGCCATCATTGTCTGGAACTATCAGGAGGATGAGATTGCGCAGCTCGAGAAGCTGAAGGTTCCCACGATTGCACTAAAGTACGGCACGTTGGAGGACGTCCAGCAGGGCATCCGCGTCATCGGTCAGGTGTTTGGCAAGGAGGAACGTGCCGAGGAGCTAGTGCGCTTTCAGCAGGACATCATGGCGTATTTTGAGACGAAAAAGGCGGCACTCGAAGGCAAAGCAAAGCCGAAGGTGCTCTACCTGCGCGATCGCGATCTCAAGGTTGCGGCGGGCGGAACCGTCAACACGATGATGGTCGAGACGGCGGGCGGTGTGAATGTCGCAAAGGATGTGCAGGGGCAGTGGACACCGGTCACGATGGAGCAGATCGCCGCATGGGACCCCGATGTCATTATTCTCAGCAATTTTGACCCGATTCAGCCTGCCGATCTCTTCGAGGATAAACTTGAGGGACAGAATTGGAAGAACATCAAGGCGGTGCGCGAGGGACGTGTCTACAAGGCGCCGATTGGTCTGTACCGCTGGGATGCGCCCTGTGTCGAGACACCGCTGATGATCAAGTGGATCGCGCAGAAACTACATCCGGATGTTTTTAATGACTACCGTCTGACGGACGATCTTCGTGGCTTCTATGAGAAATTCTTCTCATACACGCTGACGGATGCCGATCTCAAGATGATTCTGCACGAGTGAGTGCCCCTATGAAACAAAACAATGCAGCTCTCTGGACGATCATGACAGTGCTGCTCATCGCTGTATTCTTCCTTTCGCTTGTGGCAGGACGTTTTGCAGTCGAACCGGCGGCCGTCTGTGACATTCTCATGCGTGCGGCCGGAGGCAATGCGGGTACGGATATGGCATCGACTGTCGTTCTGGAGCTGCGTCTGCCGCGGACGATCCTCGCCATGCTCGTTGGCGCGGGGCTTTCGCTCTCGGGAGCTGTCTACCAGGGGATTTTTCGCAATCCGCTTGTCAGCCCCGACGTGCTCGGTGTCTCAAGCGGCGCAGGGTTCGGTGCCGTGCTTGGCATCCTCCTCTGGGGGACAGGCACGGGGACTTCGGTCATCGCCTTTGTCTGCGGCATGGCGAGTGTCGGACTTGCGTACTATTTCTCGCGCAGCCGTGGCTCTGTCTCGATGATGTCGCTCGTGCTCTCGGGTATCATCATCTCGTCGATCTTCTCCGCGCTCATCTCGCTCGTGAAATATGTCGCGGATCCTTATGACAAGCTGCCCGCCATTACTTATTGGCTCATGGGCAGCCTTGGCAAGGCGGACTTTGATAAAATCCAGATCATCGGGCTGCCGATGATTGCCGCAGGGGTACTCCTGATTGCGATCCGTTGGCGCATCAACATCCTTTCGCTCGGCGAGGAGGAGGCACGCAGCCTCGGGGTGAATCCTGCGCGCATCCGCAACATTGCCATCGTCGCGGCGACGATCCTCACGGCACTCTCGGTGACGGCCTGTGGCATCGTCGGATGGGTCGGGCTCGTCATCCCGCACATGTGCCGCCGCATGGTCGGTGTCGATCATGCGCGGCTTCTGCCCGCTGCATGCTTCACGGGGGCGATCTTCCTCGCACTCGTCGATATCTGTGCGCGGAGTCTCCTTGCGGCAGAGCTGCCGATCGGCATTCTCACGGCACTCCTCGGCGCACCATTCTTTGCCTTCCTGCTGAAGCGTACGCGGGAGAAACAGGGGGATTGGTCATGATTACGGTGAAGGATGCCGCCTTTTCCTACGACGGCAGAAACGAACTGTTCTCCGATCTCTCCTTTTCCCTCGCGGCGGGTGAGGTTCTCACCATTCTCGGGCGCAATGGCATCGGCAAGACGACGTTCCTGCGCTGTCTGCTCGGCATTCTGCCGTGGACGCGAGGGGAGTGTCTGGTGGATGGGCAGCGACCCGACCCTGCTGCGGTCAGCGATGTGATCGGCTATGTGCCGCAGAGCCATGCGCCCGCCTTTCCCTACACTGTCTTTGAGATGGTTATGATGGGGCGTGCGCGGCGCATCGGACTCTTTCGGACACCTGCGGCGGCAGACCGTGTACGCGTTGCGGAGCTGCTCGATCTGGTCGGAGTCCTGCCACTCGCGGAGCGTGCCGCGACCGAACTGAGCGGCGGACAGTTGCAGATGGTCTATATCGCCCGTGCGCTCGCGGTCGAGCCGAAGTTGATGATCCTCGACGAGCCGGAGGCACATCTGGACTTTCATAACCAGATGATTGTCCTGCGCCTGCTGAAGAAGCTGTCAAGAGAGCAGAACATGACCATTGTCATGAACACGCACTCACCCGAGAACGCGCTTAAGATCTCGGACAAGAGCCTGCTCATGCGGCGCGGGGAGCAGCTCTTTGGCCCGACAGAAGCCCTGCTCGTTGAGGAGAATCTTCGTCGGTTCTATGACATCGACTGCCGCGTCACGGAGACACGCGTTGGGGATGAGGTGCATCGGGGGTTGCTGACACTGTTGTAAAAGATTATTTTCAATTTATCAGCGATTTTTTAGCAAAAATAGGATATGGAATCAGCCTTCGCGGAGAAGTAATTTTCTGTGAGGGCTTTTTTGATGGAGGTGAAGCGATGCCGAGAAAACCGAAGCGTCCATCTCGCATGACGGGGTGTTCGAATCTTACAGACTGAAAGTGCTGCTGTTGAGGGGGCACGAGAAAAGTATGCAGCGTCATATCGTGGAGTTGAGATTGAGGTCGATGGATTATTTCTCCATTTATTTATATGCGCATGGAGAAATGTGCAAAAAAATACACATCACCTGTGCTATACTCTCTGTGTAAGCAAGACGAGAGGGAGATAGCGCGATGTACGGTGCAAACAAGAAAATGTTGAATCTGCTGATTCTAAAGGTACTGCAGGAGCACTCGGATGCAGACCATCGGCTGACGCAGGGCGAGATCATCCGTTTGCTGCAATTACAGTATGGGATTACCTGTGACCGCCGCTCGGTGCGCAGCAATATCCAGTCGTTGCAGGATATGGGCTACGACATCGCAACACGCGGCGGATGTTGGCTCGTAGAACGGGACTTCGATGATGCCGAGCTGCGCATGCTGATCGACAGCGTGCTGTTCTCGCGGACGCTCTCTACGGCGCAGGCAAGACGCCTCGTTGAAAAGCTGCGGTCATTCGGCAATCGCTACTTTCATGCGAAGGTGGCGCACATCTCGAATCTGCCCGAACTCGCACATGCGGACAACAAGCAGGTGATGATCACCCTCGACGTGCTCAACGATGCCATCGAGGAAAAACGCAAGGTGCGGTTTACCTACAACACCTATGGGACGGACTTCAAGCTGCATCCGAAGAGCAGTGTTCCGTACATCGTCAATCCTTATCAACTTGTTGCGAACAACGGTTGGTACTATCTCATCGGTAACTACGATAAATACGATGACGTATCGCACTACCGCATTGACCGCATCACGGCGATTGAGATGCTGCCAGATGCGGCAAAGCCGAAGAGTGCTGTGCGTGAGTTCGCCCGTGGATTCAGCCTCCCGCGCCACATGGCAGAGCATATCTATATGTTCGGCGGCGAGAGTGTCACCGTGAAGATGCGGACATTTCCCTATATGATGGATGCGCTCGTTGACTGGTTTGGCAAAGACTTCCGCATCATGCAGGAGGAGAACGATCAGATGATTGTCACGCTGTCGTGCAATGAGGAAGCGATGCAGTACTGGGCACTGCAGTACGGTCTGTATGTTGAGATTTTAGAACCGCAGAGTCTGCGCACAGTAGTTCGTGAGAATCTGCGGCGGATGGCAAGCATGTATGAGGGGAACGTATGAATCTTTGGAGCAACATCTACACCTACGGACTGACACCGGAGGAGATGGAGTGGGTGCGCAGGACATTCGTGACAGACTTTGGGTATCATCTGTATGAAGCGGAGGAATTCAGCGATCTGCTTGCATTTCCGGCGATTGGCCTTTTCGTGCAGCCACACGCAATGGACGCAGACGAGCGTGAGATTTTGCTGAATTTTTATCACGAAGCCTATGCGGAGGACAGGAGTCTCGTTATCGTATTCATGGAGCGCGTGGAGATTCCTCCTGCACTTATAGATACTTCGCTCTATATCTATGATGGGGGGCCTGAACATACTGCGCAGGTGCGCGGGGCACTTGCATTCTGTGCAGGTGTACGGGATTGTGAGCGGAGTGAGGCTCAGGCGACAATGGTCGATTTTGACGAGGAGGAATGAAGGATATGGAACTCATGGAGCGTTACGAGGCTCTCAAGACAAAAGTCGTGCAGCGCAGAGAGGAGTTTCGCGCACTGATGGCGTATATTGAGCAGGAGACGGCCTATCTGACGGCACCTGCCTCGACGCGATACCATCTCTGTCGAGAGCACGGATTGCTTGAACACAGCATCAATGTCGCTGAACATCTGCTGCAGATCAAGGCTGTGCTCGCCCCTGAGATTAGCGACGAGAGCTGCGTCATCGTTGCTCTCCTCCATGACCTCGGCAAGGCAGGAATGCCCGGCACACCGCAGTATCTGCGCAGCGAACCGTCATCTGGTGAGCGAGCATCGCGCAGCCCTTATCAGTTCAACCGCGACCTCCTCTATCTGAGTGTTCCGATTCGCGGACTTTATCTCGCAGCGAGCAGATTCCCACTGACAGAGGAGGAGGTACAGGCGATCGTCTACCATGACGGGCAGTATGTCGAAGATAATAGGAGCGTTGCCGCGCGGGAGGAAAAGCTGACGCTTCTCTTGCAGTATGCGGATAACTGGAGTGGGTTCATTGTAGAGAAGGAGTGTGCATGATGGCACGCGGTGTAAGCAAAGAAAAGGTATATGCGGGAATCAAACGTCACTGGATGAGACTCAATCCAGGGAAAGAAGCCATCTTCAGCGAGGAGAATCCATATTATCTACAAGACATGGGTGACAATCTGATTGAGCCAATGTATGACCGTGTGCAGCATTCCTACCAAGCGGGTGCAGGGCGTGAACTTGACAAGGATATGCATGCACTTCACTCCTCTGCGGCAATGACGTACAATCTGTTTGGCAATCGTCCTGCGTATCTGTTTAATGGCGAACCTTACGACATCATGTGCCGTGCATATACTGTGACGTACGAAAAGCAGCTTACCGCACTCAATCCGGCTGCGAAAGCCCATCTCGATGCCTGTCTCTCTCGCAGAGACGAGCTGCTGCTCTTTGAGATGAAGATGACAGAGTGGCTGGCGAATTCGCATGACCCGCTGCCGGCATCGTATTTGAGCAATGAGAAGCAATATCCTGACTGGGACTTGTTCGTCGGTCTGAAAATGACGCGGGATCTGTTTCATACAGAGGCGGGGGAAAAGGGCTATGCTCCGCTGGCAAAGCATCTGGATACGGCACAGCTCTTTAAGCATGTCTATGCGATCTATAACGCCCTCTTTTACACAGGAGAGCTTCCGCTCACAGAGAGGGTTAAACTCTGTCTCTGTGTATGGACCATAAGCAAGCCTTCGTTCTTTGACGACCCTGCGCAGTATAACCTCTATGCGACGGCAGAGAAGGAGCTGCGCGAGGAGTTTGAGGCATTTCGTGCGCGTTTGGGGGATTTGATCGGAATGATGGAGGATCGTGGCGTTTGGTTCGATGTGGAGTTGTTGACCGTGCGGGAGCTGATTTCTCGTATGCATAAAAATGATCAACTGAAACGCTATCTTTGCTGATACTGCTGTGAGAGGAAAGGAACGGCTGAAATGAGAGTACTTGGATCGGAAATGGTCTCCGTACGATTGTGACAGGCCTGCAGTCGTCGAACTATCCTTTCTCCGTGAAATTTACGGCGGACTCGATGATGGGATATGGGCTCTATGATGAGATGTTGTACTCGATATGGGAGTTTCCAACCTATCTTTTGCGCATATCGCTGCGGTAGCGGTGCGTTATAGCATTTTGGTTATGATGATTATGAAAGAGGAGCTGTAGGATATGAAGAGTAATGAAGATCAGTGGCAGCAGTGGCGTCGAGAGAGGTAGGTATACACGGATCGGAGTTGAGGTACAATGAGCAAGTTTGACAGAGAGTTAGCGAGAGCTCTTATGAAGTGACTGCCAAATAGACTCGATTATGTTGTGTCGTACAGAATTGAAGGTGCGGTAGAACTGCGCGAGATGACGACAGGGCATGATCGTGTGGTCATTATCATTGACTGCGAAACAGATGCAAAAACGATAGCGCCGATTCTGGATGCGCTCGTTCGATTCATAAAAAGGGACAATTACTTTTGGCTGTCGTATTACAGTGTATTTTTATGGCGGGATGAGACATTTTCGCCGCTGTCGCCTTTGCGTGTGTCGGCATCAAGACTTGGGCGGCACTTTGAAAAAATCGATGCATACGATAACGTAAGCGGAAGTTGGGAAAATTTTAAGGAGATATATAAGCCCCACAAAAATGCAGGGCAGGCAATCCTCATCACGACAGCAAGGAAGGTTGCTCAGTTGGGAGAAATGCGCACGATTGGAGCAAATAATCTGCTCCTTTTATATCCGAAAGATGATGAATCAGAAAACAAGAGGACGATCGCAGGTATTCCTTGCATTGCTTATTGAAGATGGTTTTAGGTAAGCGAGGAGGGGATACGACAGCCTCAAACTTTGCACATTGGAAATATGTGTCAATGATTGATCCCTTGGTTCTATCGGTGAACAGATAGTTCTCCTAGATACATTTTCGCAGGTTTTGTGACATCAGCATTTTGAGTAGGTGAAATGGAGGTAATCATGGTCGAAGAATTTTATGGAAAAATCAGTAGATCCGGCTCGAACTTGTCCGATAATTTGGAAGATAAGCTGACCGGAGATTTTTTCGGTACATTAAGGTACATGGATTTTTATGACGGACTGCAACCAATCCTATGCGGGGCATTACGCAAATCGGAGAAGCAGCAAGAAACATCACAGGATGCAATTCAGCTCCTGAAAAATGTGAACTGCACAAATATAAGAGATGAGGAGCATATCAAATTCTGGCCGAAACATGATCTTGGGGAATTGGATGTTTTGTTGGACTTTGACAATTGCTGTATTGGCATTGAGGTAAAGTTTCAGAGCGGACTGTCCTCAGACGACCAGCTCATTCGCGAAGCAGAAATTTTATGCGATTTAGCCAAAGATAAAAAGAAAATCCTGCTGTTCATTGCGGGGCACGAATCATGCGTATCGGTCTATCGTGAATATAAGGATGATATAGGCAAGGATGTCTGTTTCGTTTTTGTAAGTTGGGAAGACATACTGCAATCGATGAAGGATCTTTTGAGCGGGGGGAAGGGAAGCAAATATACCTTTGGGCAGAGACTGATGATAAGCGATTTGGTAAGATTATTGACAAGAAAGGGCTTCGATACCTTTTTGTCTATGACAAATGGAATTTCAGATGGACCAGATCAGCCAATAGAAAAGAAGGGATACTTTATGGTAGACAATAATAAGGATTATACGACGAATTATAAAAATGCCGCCTTTGTAGTTTTTATGACGTACATAAATGTTCAGAAATTGCGCGAAGCCATAAAATCTGAATCCGAGAAGAAGGATTGCGAATATACGTTTATTAAGAACCAGAACAAGAACAAGGAAAAGGGATATGAATATCCGGCAGCTGGCATGGTGAATGATTTTTGGTGGCTGTTTCGCAAAGAAGCAAATACAGGCAACGGGAACACTTCGTTGTATGCTGTTAATATCTTTTTGACGAACACAAATGAAGCCGATCCATCGGATCCGATTTTCAGAGTTTTGAGGTATACTTCTTCAAACGCTATTTCAAAAAATCTCACGGGGGAAAATTTAGCGGAGGCGTTTGATGACACTGCTAATGCAGAAAGAGATACTCGCGGTATCGTTGTGGATGGAATTACCGAGAAGTTACGGAGGAGAGATATAAATAATCCGAAAGATCATGCTGACTTGCAGAGGTGTTATTATGTAGATTTACCCTTAATGAGCATTTCAAAGGATGACATTCGACGAGTTTTCCATATTTTTGATGAACTGTCAAAGCAGTCTGACATAACGTGTTCTCCGCAAGCAGCGAATTAAGGAATAATATCATCTTGGGGTGCAATGCCCTAAATTTTGGGAGGTGATGTGAGCTTTATATATTGTTCTGTGTTGACTGAAACAAATGAAAAGAGGGAGAACAATGTTTGAGGAAATGTTCAAAGACGAAGAGAATACCTCGGTGGATCATGGAGTGAGACTCGCCTGTGCGGATGAGAGTGTGTTTTCTGCACTGGCTCACTATTACTCTCATGTCGAGGAGTATGAATCTCTATGCGGAATGCCCGTGCGTCTATTTTATCCGGAAGTGGAACAGGAACATGAAACTCCAATCTCCATGGATGCGGTGGCTTGGCGGAAGACCATGCTGCTTTCGGACGTGCAGGTAAAAAGCGTGCCGGTTGAGGTATTAAAAGAGCAGGATGCCATCTGTGTTTACCGTACGGATTCTGAGAAAAACTTTGCCGCCTGTGCAGAGCAGTTGGTTGTGTTGCAGGAGGATAGAGGCAACGGATATGCCGAACCTGCTGTCTTTTGTTTTGCAGATGTCAATTCTGCGAAGGCGTATCTTTGCGGATCTGGCTTATGGGCGCCCGGTCAATCTCAAGTAGTTGGTGCAACATGGGATGATGTTTTACCGCTTGTTGCATCGACCAAAGGGAATCTGCAACGGATCTCAGGGGAAACGCTCCCGTTAGAGGAGCTGCCGGCTCGGAATGGAGCAGCACAGGGGGTACAGCTGATTTTCAGAGGCTCAAAAGAACTTTCCATGTTCGATGTGATGGAAAAAGCGGAAGCCATCGCCGGTTGTTTTGCAGATGGGGTCAATGTTCTATGGCAGATTGAGGTGTGTGATAAGAACGAAATACTTGTTTTTATCGTACAGCCCATGTCCTAAAAATTATAGCGATCAAAGGACAGTGAATGGAGTCGGCTCTATTTGTATGCAGGGAATCAACTTGGTGAGGAGAGAGCGAACATGCGAGTGTACGAGGGCGCACGCGAACTTAGAATTGCGTGCAAGCATGATGATTTACTGCCGTCATTGAGCGAATACGATCCTCGTCGGGAGAGTTGTGAGATCGAATGCGACATTTCTGTCAAGCGGTTCTGTCGAGGGAGAGAAAAAACCGATTTGACACATACCGAAGATGATGTTCTGGTCTGGCGAATTCTCTTAACGACGGATGTATCCGTAGCAGAGATCCCTGTCGAAATGCTCAAGAAGCAGGATATGGTGCTTGTCTATCGGACAAACAGCGAGGAGCAACTGGCCGAATGCGTGCGACCGCTCTTTTCTCTGCAGAAGAGGGAGCCGGGTGAGTTCGTATGTCGTCCTGCAGTCTTTTGTTTTGCAAATACGGATGCAGCAGAAGAGTTTATTCGCGTCATTGGATGGCAGATGCTCACGGATTCTCAAATTATTGACATTGACTTCGATGATGTGATCAAGGCATTCGCATCACAGCAAGGGCATATTCTCTGCATATCGAAGAAAAATCTGTTTCCGCAGGAAAAATTGTCCGCACAAGATGCAGAAGTACAGGGAGCTTTGTTAATCTTTCGAGGGGATGAGCAGCTTTCAATGCTTGAAGTATGTGGACAAGCGGAGGAACTTAGTCGTTCTTTTCACGAAAGTGCAGACATTATATGGATGATCGAAATGTGTCCAGAGCGGAGTGTGACCGCACTTCTTGCTAAGAGACTGATTGATTAAGGTTTTTGCTCGTGCAATGGATTATGATAAAACCGATGGGCATAGAGAGGTGCAGCATTCAAAGACTTGTGCGCGGAAAAGGCGTGCGATCAATCGAATGAATGGGGGGAAGAAATGTCATCCTACAAGGAAATTTGGGATCTACGGATTACCTGTGCGGATGAACGGTTGTTTCCTCCTTTAGAGCGTAATTATTCCTGCGCTACGGAGTGTGCCCGCTTCTTTGGTATGCCTGTGCGGCAATTTTATAAAGAACGTGAAAGATACGAAGGAGATGATGAGCCGTACGTGATATGGAAGGGGATCACAGATAGAGAAAGCTCCGAGGACGATGAGCTGTATAACTTGGAAGAGGATGAAGTATGGCTATGGCGCGTCTTATTGATCTCGGATTCCCACATCGCAGCGATACCGCCGGAGATATTCGAACAGCAGGATATGCTTCTCATATACCGTACAGCTTCCATGGGGGAATTTATCGAATCCGTGCAGCCCTTACTGGCACGGCAAACAGATGAGTTCTATCGACATTTGAATAATCCCGATATTTTTTGCTTCGCAGATGCGGATTGTGCAAAGGCCTTTATGCACTGGTTTGGACTGTGGTGGGGCAAAAGATGTTATGAGGATATGGGGGATTTGGACTATTCCAATGTCCAAAAGACGCTGGCATCGCGTGATGGGAAGATTCAATGTATCTCGGAGGCAGGAAATTTGCCTGTGCTAGATGAGACAATAGAGGGCGTGCTGATCTCTTTTAGTGTGGACGAAGAACGTTCTCTCATCCCGGATGAAATGCTGGAATGGTGGGATGTGTCAGAGCAGGAGGATGCTCTTTTCGATTATATTAGCGAAAAAGTGCAGGAGATTATCCCTTGTTTCCCTGCAGCACGATTTATATGGACAGTGAGAGCGGGTAAGAAGTGTGAGGAGGTCGTGTTTATTGCCAGAGCGTTGATTTCCACATCCGGTATGAAAATTTAGCGCGTCATTGATAAAAGGGGTGATATGAATGAGCGTCCTACTGAACCGCAAATGCTGTGCTACTTGTGAACATTGGATGGGCAAGCGAGAATCCGGCAAGTCTGTTCGCTGTGAAAATGACCGAGTTTTGGGCGTGTGCACCAATAAGAAGAGTTCGTTCAAGGGCAAAGAAACCAAGC
>CAUTTS010000060.1:0-15002 GCA_963541465.1 uncultured Selenomonas sp. | reverse complement strand
CGAGCAGGATCAGTTCCCTCTCCGTCACGCCCCACGCCGTACGGATGAACGTGATCTCGGGGATGCCGACCTTCAGCGTGCCCGTCTTGTCGAGCACGACCGTATCCGTACGCGCAAGCGCCTCGATGTAGTTGCCGCCCTTCACGAGGATCCCGCGCTTAGCCGCCGCTGCAATCGCGGCCGACATCGCCGTCGCCGTTGAGAGCTTCAGCCCGCAGGAGAAGTCGATGAAGAGCAGGTTCAGCACACGTCCCCAGTCGCGCGTCGCCCCGTAGACAATCGCCGCCCCGAGGAAGGACACGGGCACGAGATAGTTCGCCATCTGATCGGCAAAATTTTGCACGGGTGCGCGGCGTGTCTGCGCCTCCTCGACGAGGTGGACGATGTGTGCGAGCGACGTATCACTGCCCACCTTCTCCACCGCGACCACGAGCTCGCCCGCCTCGACCACGCTGCCCGCGTAGACGGGCGTGCCCTCCTTCTTCATCGCGGGGGCGGACTCGCCCGTCACGGACGCCTGCGTCACCGCCGCACTGCCGCGCAGCACGCGGCCGTCGATGACGATTTTCTCCCCTGCGTGCACGGCAATCGTATCACCGGGGCGCACCTCCTCCACGGGCACCTTGCGCTCCACCTCGCCATTCGGCGTCTGCTCCACGAGCCAGACATCGCGCTGTCCGAGCGACAGCAGCCCCGAGATGTGCGAGCGCGCCTTTTCCGCGGCGTAGCTCGTCAGCATCTCCGCCCCGTTGCTGAGCGCGAGGAGCATGAGACTCGACTCGGGCTTCCCCGCGAGCACCGAGGCGATCACCGCCGTCGTCGTGAGCGTATCCGCATTCGGCTGCCGCTCCTCGATCAGACCACCGATGCCCGTCTTGATGAAATTGCGCGAAATCGCGAGCACGAGCAGCGAGCGCAGCACCTTCACCGAGGCAAAGAGCTCGGGCGCACCGCGCCGCAGCAGCTCCATCGCCGCAAAGCTCGCGAGCGAAATCACCGCATCGCGGCGGAACTCCGCCAGCCGCTCCGTCGGCGTTACCGCCTTCTCTGCTGCCGCGCGCACGGCACGCTCTGCCGCCGTGAGGACACGCGCCGTCGGGAGCATCCCCACATGCCAAAGGTCCACGCATTTCTCATGGGCGGACACCGCCACCACGGCAGGGAAGCGGCGCAGACGCGCCGCGAGCTGCAGTGCATCCTCGCGCGGCAATGCCGCCGAGAGACGGATCCGCTTGTGCATCACTCGTGTCATACCTTCCATCCCCTCATCAGCGACAGTGCCCACCAGAGCATCTGAGAGCCCGAGGGCGTATTGTTGGAGATCACCAGCTGGCGCACGCCGCGCATGATAAAGACCCCGGCGACCAGCGAGCTCAGATCGAGTGCTCCGCCCGTATTCCGCTGGATCCACGCGCTGAGCGACTCCACCGAGCGGCGCACGCTCTTCGCGAGCGTCGCGGGCGGCTGCACCTTGCCCTCGGCAAAAATCGCGCACAACCCCTCCGCCAGAATGAGGACATGTGCCTCATCCTCGGGCGCATAGATGAGCAGAATGCTGCCCGACACAGTATTTGTGCGCACGGCACGGATGAACGGCAGACGCAGGAGGCGATCCTCCAGCACCTGGGCAAAGGCTTCCGTCAGATACGGCGTACGGTAGCGACGCCGTCCCGGCGAGGCATGGACACAGGAAAAGACCGCCGTCGGCACCGCACAGGAAACCGGCATGGCAGACGACGCTTCCGTGTGCGCCAGCACGTGCGGATGCTTTCCATGTGAGCGCTCCGGTGCCGTGAACAGTCCGCCGCTCAGCCCATGCAGAATATTCCCCTCAGCAGGACGCCCCCCCGTGCCGAGGATCATCTGACGCGCCATATTTGCCAGTGATGCACCGAGCATCAGTCCGGACAGATACGTCATGATGCCCGCCTCCTCGCATGCGTGCGCATATAGTCCTCCACGCGGCGCAGCTCCGCATTCGCGCGCAGGCGCTCCGGCTCATAGGTGATGAGAATCGACCCCGTCGCAATGTTGGTGTCCACACGCTCGATCTCCGCGAGCGCGTTCAGCCGCTCATGCACCTGCTTCTCGAGCGAAGCATTGTTCACGAGCTGCTTGCTGTAGAGCCGCACCCGTCCCGGCACATAGGAGGCGACATCCGTCGAGCGGATGAACAGATCCATCGCCGAGTGCGGAATCGCATTCTTGATCGTATCGAAAATACGCATTGAAACCCCCTTCTCTTTATCTATATTTGTCGAAAAAGGGCTGCGCGCAGAGATGCGCAGCAGCCCCCGTGGCGTGGAAGTCTTAAGGAAGCACTGATAAATTCAGCACTACCATCTTGACGCATCTTTTTCGCCCGCACTTCGGCGGAAAATCCTCCACATAGCCTTTGCTATGCGTCCGGTTTTCCACCTTGTTCGGACAAAAAATCTACGCCAATCTGGCAGACTTCATTTTATCAGCGATTCCTTACTTCTCCGATGCAGCCTGTGCCGCGATCAGATCCTCGAGCTCCTCCTTCTGACGCTGGAGCTCAGCGAGCGAGAGATCCGCCGTGCCGGCCTCGAGCGCCGCCAGCTGCTGCGTGCGCTCCTGCATGAAACGATAGCCAAAGATACCGGCAACCGCACCAACTGCAAGGCCAATCCAAAAATCCGTCTTCGAGAACATCGTATTTCCTCCTTTGCCATATCGCTTTCCCGCGTCTGCCGAGACTCCCTCCGCAGTCCGCCGAAAGCCCTCTATCCTCCTTGGCGCCTTGTCCCGCCATAGGGCAAGCATCTCACGAATCCAGACGAAATAAATCCGAATAAAGAAAGACCGCCCACTGGCAGCCTTGACGGATTCCTCCGTGAGACAATGATAATTCCTGCGCCGTGAGGTATGACAGAACCGTCATCCTCTCTGGAATCATCTCGTTGTTCTCAGTATATGTGAGAATGATGTTTCTGTCAATAGTTCTTACATAATCAGGAATAACTATTGAAATCACTTTTTCTTCGTGCCATAATATGCGTAAATACTGTAATAATTCAAAGGAGTTCGTCATGAAACATGATCCCCGCCGTCTGCCCCGTCTCCTCATCGCAGTGCTCTCCCTCGTCCTCCTCTATGCTGTCCTCACCCATCTCCCGGCGGGCGAGGACGGTGACCCGCCGACCTATAAGGCAGAAATTCTCCACGTGGAAAATGCTGCGGGCGGCACAACCTCCTTTGCGCCTGACAGCGCCGCCTATGAGGTGCGCATCCGCCTCGACTCAGGTCCTGCGGCGGGGACGGAGCAGACCATCCTCCATCACACCTTCAACAATCCTGCCTTTGACATCCACCCGGAGGAGGGGGAGCACATCCTCGTCCGCCCGACGGGTGAGAGCTATGCCATCGTCGACTACGACCGGATCCCCGCCATGCTCCTCCTCCTCGCCCTCTTTGCCGCCCTCCTCATCTGCTTCGGTGGTATGACGGGCGCAAAGGCACTCCTCGTCCTCCTCTTCGCCGTCCTACTCATCGCGAAGGGGCTCATCTCCTTCATCCTCTATGCACCCTCGCACATCATCCTCTGGACGCTCCTCATCGGCAGCATCATCACCCTCGCCACCCAGCTCATCGTCAGCGGACGAAATGTCAAGGCGGCGGGTGCCATCATCGGCACCATCGGCGGCATCCTCGTCGCGGGCATCCTCGCCGTCATCGCCATCCACGGCACCTACCTCACAGGCATCGCTGAGGAACAGGCGGGCATGCTCAAGGCACTCTACCTGCAGGCGGTGGACTTCCGCGAGCTGCTCTTTGCGGGCATCGTCCTCGGTGCCCTCGGTGCCGTCATGGACGTTGCCGTCTCCATCGCCTCCGCCCAGTACGAGATGAAACAGCTCGCCCCTAAGACGAAATTCGACGCTCTCGTCTCCTCGGGCATGAGCGTCGGCCGCGACGTCATGGGCACCATGGCGAACACCCTCGTCCTCGCCTACATTGGCGGTGCGCTCCCGCTCATCCTCCTCATCTCCGCGCAGCCCGATCTCCCGCTCCGCCACGTCCTCAACCTCAACATGATCGCCACCGAGATCGTCCGCTCGCTCGTCGGCAGCATTGGCCTCCTCTGTGCCATCCCCATCACCGCCTACACCACCGCCTTCCTCATCACCATCCGTCCGCGGCGCAAAAAAAGAGCGGAGGTATAGCTCCGCTCTGACACACATCCCTCGGGAAGAACCGCTATGGATCGGTGATTCCCGATAGAGCGAGTATCCCCGCCGTGACATGTACGGCATCCGCCACATTCTCACAGTCAAACCTCCTTGCGTCCAGCGTCATTTCCTGATTCTTCCTGGCGTACCCGTATTGATAGTCACTGAACAGTTCCGGCTTCTGCACATCCAATGCTCTTGGCTCTTTGCAGATCGCCGCATAAAAGGCCTGTACCTGACGATGCTTCTCCTCGCCGCACAGCGATGCGGCATAGAGCAGCAAGCCGGCATATCGTTCAAAGTGCAGATCCGTCACGAACAACTTTCCCCCAAAATAGTCAAACATTTCGTCGATTGGCAACGCGTCCTCCGTGACATCAAGATCCCGTAGCCGTGCCATCGTAATGAAGAACCCCAACTTATCGGCAGTATTGACGTAGGGAACCCGATACTCACCGCGGCGCATAACATACTCGCCGACCTGATCGGTAACCTTTGTTCTGCGTACATCTCTAAACGCAGATGCTGTAATATCCACATCGTATAAAACCGTTCCCGCCCCGACGGAACTTCCCGCCATTCCTGCGGTTGTCAACGGGCAATTCAGATGCACAATCTGCTTGTTCAAAAAGAGGCTGGTCGTTCCCATATACGAGTCTTGTGCGATCCCATCAAGAATCCTACCCGTGCTGCGATAAAGCCGCAACATATACGCTCGCCGAAATCCCGAGTTGATATAACACAACGGTAACCGATAAAATACTTCATCAATATTATTTACAATCCTCTGTCGATCGGCTGATAACTCAAAGTACTGATAGGGCGTCTCTTCACCAGCGTCATAGAGAGGAAACTTAATAATACTGCGTCCACGAGGTAAAAGCCCCGGCCATGTATAGAGCCCTCGCTCCCACGAAAAGAGCATCTTTTGCGGATGGGCGGTCAGTGCCTGCTGCAGATACGTCAATGCCCAAGGATAAACACCATCGTCTGAGCCAAGCGAAAAAATGAATGTTCCACGCGCATGGAGCATCGCATATTCAAAGGATTTATCCAGGGCAAGCACTACTGGTGTGCGGTAGTAACGAATCCGCGCGTCATTGAGCTCCTCGCAGAGCTCACGTATTTCATCATAGTCGGTATCTGAATTATCGCTGACAACGATCTCATAGCTGCCCGTGAACTCCACTGCCAAGCAGGTCCGCAGCGTATGGCGGAGCGTATGCACCGAGTTCCTGGCAGGGATGACGATGGAAATATCGCAGCGCGGAGCTGCCGTAAGCAAATCTTCGGCAGGTTCACCATAGAGATAGCTGATATACTTCAGATAATCGCCCAGCCAAGCAAAACTCAAGCCGTCCGCGAACCCCGGCGGCAGGCAGTGCGAAAGGCGCTGAATCGCCCCCCCTAGAACCTCATCTCCATGGAGTTGATCCATACGGCCGTCACGGGCGAAAACGATCAGCGGGGCATCCTGTGTAATGCTGCGTGCCAGTAGCCGAAGTACCGCCGGAAGAGCATCGACCGACGTGCCAGACGGAAGCTGGCATAGACCAACGGAAATCACAATATGGCTTCCATCTGTCCGAGCCGCTTGAATGCATTTCATCGCATAGCTCTGCTCATCCTGTGCGGGTTGTCCATTGGAACAAACGCGCAGCATAATCGCATGCTGTCCAAGGACGCAAAGTGCCTCCGCCAGCACCTCCATATCGCCGTGCGCGTCCGAGGCATCATCGACAAGGAGGAAGGTATAGCTGTTGCCATCCGTGAGCATGCGCGCAAGATACCCAAAATTCCCACAGAAAAAGGGGTGCGGAAACGGCTGACCCGCATCTTGAAGGATATGCTCCTCGTACTGCTCCAAACGGGCTGTCCGTCTGCACCATGCCAGCATCAGAACCGCAGAAAGCAATGTATTACGTGTCACATAATACTGCTCTGCGAGATCGTGCAGCTCCTTATCCGACAGCACACCACGCAGAAACGCAGCTTTCATCTCAGCGAGTTTCATCAGGGGCTGCTGCAGCAGTTTCCCACTGCTGTAAAACGCTGCGATAAACTGCAGTTGCCGCCATTCGGGAGATCCCTCCCGATAGGTACGGCTCTTGAGCATAAACAGATCGGAAAGTCCCTCCTGGGGATAAAACTCCTGTACAAGATTATCCACGGCATCCCGACATTGCTCTGCCGATACTCCATGTGCCATCATCAATGCGATCTCGGCGCACAGATAGGGCAGCCGCTGCGGGTAAATATGACGAAATGGTTCAATGGCAGCTTCTGCCTTTTTCCGCAGTACATCATCGCCCGACGCAATCCACGCTTGAATCTGACGTACTTCCCTCAAGTATTCCTGCTCTGTCATGAATGCCCCATCCTTTTCGCGGGTTCCCCACGTTTCTCAAAGATAAGATACACCATCCGCACCGAAAGATTTCGATCCACATCCTCCGGCAGGCGGGCTCGGGCAGAAAAGAACTCCCGCAGCAGTGCGGCAGCAGCCTCATCTTCCTGGAATGCGACCGCCATCATGCGATAGTGACGCAGTATTTCATGACGCTCGAGTGCCTTGATCAGGTGACGATAGGAAACGACAGGCGTTCTTCTTACCTCATCAATACCGGTGTAGAGACTCCGCCCGCCCTCATACAGGAGGGATATAACCTCGTCGGCACAGCTCGGATTGCGCACCGGAAGAATCAATCGCCCACCGTCGCTCAGGCAATCATAGAGACATTCTAGATCAGAGATCACCTCATCCGAGGGGAGCTCATCCAGGTAACGTCCCGCACTGATGATCTCATATACCTGCCCGTCCTCTTTCACATCGTCAACACGCGACATCATGCGGGTCTCATCAAAAATATATGAAGTATCCTCCAGATAACGGCGGTCAAAAACAGCTGCCGTCATGTGAGGAACACAGCCGTGCTGACGATAGGCGTTGACCAAGCTGCACGCCAAATCGCCGAAACACGGCTCAAGAATAAGTACGCGATCATCATCGCGAAAATGCTGCTGTGTCCACACTACTTCCATATTGGCAAAGCCACCGCGCGACTCCCACGCATCGATGCCCCATTTTTCATAGTAGACACGGCGCATCGCATCAAGCGCATTCCCTGTATCCTTATTACGCCCTGCCCCGAGTGTCACGCCGCCAAAATGGTGCATAAAGGTATCTTTCATGAGAACCTGTCGCCACCCCGTTCGGCGAAGCAGCGTGGACATATCATCATCGATAAACTCTCCGCGCGTATATATCGGGTCAAGGAGACCCATGCGATAAAGATCTGTCCGCAGGATGGCCAAGAACGGCATCAGCTGACTGCGCTCCTCCCAGCGCCTTGGATCCAGTTGATTGTACGCAGCGGCGAACGCCTGCATCTCCTCCAGCCCATCAAACGTATTCGGATAGGAGACAGGCACCCCCTGAAAACAGGCAATACTCTCCTCATTGCAGGTCGGTACAGCCATGGCGATGCGAGCATCGGACTGCACACATGCGAGCAGATGCTCCAGCCAATGCGGTGTCGCCACGACATCATTGGAGAAGCCTACACAGTACCGCCCCTCGATGATGTGCTGTGCCACATTGACGCCGAAAATATTATATTTCAGATTGATGCATTTCGCGTGTGGAAGGCGCTCAAAATATTCGCGGGTTCCGTCATCCGAGCCATTATTGATAAGGATCAGTTCGACTTTTCCATCGGAAAGATTCGTGTGTGCAAAGATGCTCTCGACCGCTTTTTGGGTATATTCCAGCTTGTTATAGCCAAACAAAATGATGCTCACATCGCACGCGGCCCCCCGCTCTGCCGCCTTATGCAGGGCTTCCGACGCCGCCATTTGCTCTTTCCGATGTACGGCACGCCAATCCGGATAGGGAAGAATCTCCGTCGCATAGTGCCACAGCCGGCGCATTTCGAGGGCAAAGGGACGAATCTCGTAGTGTGCGATCCTTCTGCGATGCATCGGTCTATTCTGCAGATCATCAATCGAGGCCTGAATGTTCTTCCCATACAGATGAACATGCCTGAGCACATGGTCATTTTCCTCCGTCTCCCGCGCAATGGCAGCAGCAGCCTGATGCAGGAGAGACAACACCTCTGCGACGGCAGGCGCAGTCTCCTGCCGCTCCATCGCGCCGCAGAGATACTCCGCTGCCTCCACGACACTGTCCAGCAACTCCGACATCTGCGTATGATCCATCATCCTCACCTTTCTCCTCTACGACGGCGTCCCACACACGGCACTCCCCATGTCGATGTTGATACGATGAAATGAGCTATTCGATTCCATAGCCCATGCGCAGCCCATCGACAAAGCACGTTGTCGGCTTCCACCCCGTATCACGGCACAGTTTCTCCACCGACGGCTGCAGGGAAACCGCGCCCTCCCTTGCACCGTAGGAGACTTCCGCCTGTGCAGCAGCTACGCGCTGCACCTCCATGACAAAATCCCGCAGAGGCCGATAGCTACCATGGGCAACGTTATAAATCTCCCCTGCGCACCCCCGTTCTGCAAGTGCGAGGAGTGCATCCGCCGCATCCACTGCATAGAGGTAGTCCCAGTTCTGCCCACCCGATGAAGAAAGTGCAAAGTTTTGTCCTGCGCGCAGCGCCCGCACAAGTTCCGGTAGCATGCGCCCGTCCTGCTCGTATTTCCCATAAAGGCTGAACACGCGCCCCCAGATCCATTCTATACCAAGATCCGCCGCACGCGTGCGCGAAAGAACACAGGCAGCAAGTTTTGCCGCACCATAGGCATCCGTGGGATGTGGACATGTCTCCTCCGTGATGAGCTGCGCCTGCCGCCCATACTCCGCCTGCGAACCGGTACAGATGAAGCGGGTACACCCCAGGCGCACCGCCGCCTCTAGCGCATCAATCGTGGTGCGGATATTGCCGTACTGGGCGGCGAAATCACGGCGTGCCCCCTGCCACGCGAGATGAAAGAACATATCACAGGGCGCAGGAATGATCGCATTGAGCCGTGCATAAGCCGAGAGATCGACAGGTACCACAGTCAACCGCTCCGATGGTGTAAGGCGTACATTATGCGGTGAGTTCGGACGTACAACGGCATAGACATGTGCATCCATTTCCCGCACGAGCCGCTCGGTGAGATTGCCGCCAAAAAAGCCGGCCGCTCCCGTGACAATGTATCTCCGCACGATGGACTCACCTCTTTCTGATCTGCGTCAGGATCCTTTTAGGGAAGCTCTGATAAATTTGGTGCTACCGCACCGCGTGCACAGCATCCCGTACGACCTGTGCCATATAGTCGATCTTCGCATCCGTCAGCCCGGGGTAGACGCCGAGCCAGAACGTGTCGTTCATAATGCGGTCGGTCGTCGCGAGCGTCCCTGCCACACGGTAGCCCTCACCCGAGGCACGCATGGCATCAAAACAGGGGTGCTTCGTCAGATTCCCCGCGAAGAGCATCCGCGTCTGGATGCCATGCTCCTCAATATAGCGTACAACCTTTGCGCGTTCGATACCTTCGCGGCAGGTCAGCAGGAAGCCAAACCAGCTCGGATCGGTGTTCTCTGTTGCCTCGGGCAGGATGAAAAACTCCTCCATATCGGCAAGCGCCGCGCGCAGCCGCGCAAAGTTATGACGGCGCCGCTCGACGAAGGACGGCAGCTTCTTCAGCTGCGCCACACCGATCGCCGCCTGCATATCCGTCGCCTTGAGATTGTAGCCGAAGTGCGAATAGACATATTTATGATCGTAGCCACGCGGCAGCGCACCGTACTGTCCATCAAAGCGGTGTCCGCAGCGGTTGTCCTGTCCCGACGCACAGACGCAGTCGCGGCCCCAGTCGCGCAGAGAGCGTACAATGCGGTGGAGGAGCGGATCATTCGTATAGACCGCGCCGCCCTCGCCCATCGTCATGTGATGCGGCGGGTAGAAGCTCGACGTGCCGATGTCGCCGATCGTCCCCGTATAGTGCTCCCTCCCATCCAACGTATACTGCGACCCGAGTGCGTCGCAGTTGTCCTCGATGAGCCAGAGATCGTGTGCATCGCAGAATGATTTCACCGCCGCAAGGTCGAACGGATTGCCGAGCGTATGCGCGATCATGACCGCCTTTGTCCGCTCCGAAAGAGCCCCTTCGAGCAGGGAAACATCCACATTATACGTCGGCACCGTCACATCCACAAATACGGGTACCGCGCCATACTGAATGATCGGCGCAACCGTTGTCGGAAATCCCGCCGCGACCGTGATGACCTCATCGCCGCGCCGAACGGCTCGCTCCCCGAGGAGCGGCGGGGTGAGTGCCATAAAGGCGAGAAGATTCGCCGACGAACCCGAATTGACGAGTGAACAGTGCTTCACACCCAAGAATGCGGCAAGACCGCGTTCGAACTCCTCCGTATAGTGCCCTGCCGTCAGCCAGAACTCAAGCGCACTCTCTACAAGGTTCTCCATCTCCTCGTGATCGTAGATGCGTGCCGCATACGGCAGCCGATCCCCGGACACAAAGCCCTCCTTCGGCGCATGATATTTCTCCGCATACACCCGTACCAACGCAAGAATCTCCCCGCGCATCTCCTGCTCGCTCATTTTGCTCTCCCTAACTCAACACATACCCGATACACAGCCAAGTCTTACAGAACCTTCTTCAGGAAGCACTGATAAATTCAGCCGCGCCGTCTTAGCACATCTTTTTCGCCCTGTCTGGAGGGCAAATCCTCCACATAGTCCCTGCTATGCGTCCGGTTTGTCTCCTTGACAGGACAAAAAATCTGTACCAATCCGACGGACTTCATTTTATCAGCGATCCCTTCAGTTGATTATCAAACTTCTCTGCCTGACGATATCGACACACGCCTGCTCTCCATCCCTTGCAAGTAATATATTCCCCAATTCGTGAATATGTACCGTTCACTTTCTTAATTTGACCACCGCTTTGACGCACGAGGCGGCGCGCCTTTTCCGCTTTCGGCCGTCCGAGCGCAACCAATCTCCTAGAAACGAAATCCTCATTACAGTCCTCGGAAACATCTCCCCACGATTCCGGGAAAACGAGCGCACCCGCCCACGTCTCTGTTGAAATATAGGGAATACAGAACACGATCTGCGGCGTATCGCTCATGTTACCAATCCATTCAGAGAGTACGCCCTCCAATTTCGCACAAACAGAACCAATCTCATCCCCCAGCGCGGCACAGGGCAGAACCCCGGGGGCATCGACGATTCCGGCATCCTCATACCTATGATAGGCAACATCTCCGTCAATATGAATGACAAGAAAGTCGAAACCTCCGACACAGGTTGAAAAGGCCAATCGATCCTTTAGTTCTCTGCACGTCAGATATACGCTTCGCCAACCAAAACCACCGTCTTTCTTCTGCAGATCCAGCTCTTCCTGCGTAGGAGACAACAACGTAGGCAGAAAACGATGCGACGGAAAGCCGTTCTCCAAAATTCCCGTAATAAGGTGTATATCGGTAGGCCCCTCGGTAATGATACCGACACGATATTCAGACATTCGGCACACCCCCGATATATCCACCGACCCAGAGCTGACTCCACGAGATATGGTTTTCCTTCGACCTCCGAACCAGTTCCTCCGTCACAGTAACCCTCTGTATCTTCGTCAGACCACCGGAATCACGTTCCACAACAAAGAGGTGAACCGTATCGTCCAATAGGTCAAACCCATCGAGAATCATAGGATTGTGTGCTGTGCAGAACATCTGCTTCTCCGCAATATATTCCTTGAACCACTCTTGCAGCATAGCCGCCAAACACTTTACGAGGCGAGGATTGAGCGTCTGCTCGATATTATCGACCGCAAAAATCTTAGGACCATTCGGGGACATACAGAGAACAAGAAGAAAGAGTGCGTAGAGCACGCCCTCGCTGGCATCTGCCGCCGTCAGGCGATTGTTGTCCTGCTTCATGTAGCGATCCGTAAAGGTGATTGTACGTTTTGCCCTCGGTACAGAATCCGACAAAATATGTCCAATATGCGTTGATGTCGAAACCTCCCGAACCCAAGAAAACAACGCAGCAACAGCGTCCACAACTTCTTCCATCTGCTCATCCTTGTTGGCCAAATTAAGCAGATGATTCAACCCCTCAGATAGACCTCCACCTGCCAGACCAACAGGTAGTCGCATTTGAATGTCCTGAACCAAACCGCGAAGTGCCGCCGTATTTGGATTGTAAAGCGCATAATCACGCAAATCCGAACAAAAACGCGTGGTAACACAATCTTTCGGCAAAGCAGACAGTATCATCGGCAAGCCGCCCATCTCAGGGTTCGGATTCCGCTTCACCCCCCTCGTGTAGGGCTTCTCCAAATCATCGGATGCCAAACGCTCCGTCTTGAAATTCCAACACGGTTTGGGGTTTTTCAACGGATTCAACAGAGAAACGCTGTAGAGGCAGGACTCGTGCCGAACTGAAAAATGAATGTGTGGTCCTGTCTTATATTTCTGATTCGAAGTCTTATACAGGCGTGGAACACCGGGACGCACCCCACGCCGCAGGAGAGACTCATCATCCACCACGCCGTATACAGCGGCAGAGACAACACCGATGGCTTCCAGTATATTCGTCTTCCCTGCACCATTCTCACCAATAAAGAGATTGATCTTACCAAGCTCCAAGTCGGCGTGACGAATCGACTTGAAATTATCAATTTCTATCTGTTGAATCATAACAAATGCTCCTTAACCTGTATACAAGAGGCCACGTTGCCGTACCTGCTCACAGCATCCGCCCATATCCCCTGCGAAGCCCATCGACAAAATCCGTTACAGGCCGCCATCCCGTATCACGGCAAATCTTATCCACGGACGGCTGCAGGGAGAACACGCCCTCATCCGCCGCGCCATAGGTCACATCACTCTGCGATTCGAGGACGCGCTGCACCTCCTCGATATAGTCCCGCAGAGGACGATAGCCGCCATGTGCGATATTGTAGATCTCGCCTGTACGCCCCCGTTCGGCAAGCGCAAGGAGTGCGTCTGCCGCGTCCGCGGCATAGAGATAGTCCCAGTTCTGCGCACCCGAGGAGGAGAGGGCAAAGGGCTGTTCCAAACGCAGGGAGTTCACAAGTGCGGGCAGCATACGCCCCGCCTGCTCATACTTTCCATAGAGACTGAATACGCGCCCCCAGATCCATTCGATCCCGAGATCCGCCGCACGCCGCTGCGAGAGCGCACACGCGGCGAGCTTTGCAGCACCGTACGCATCGGCGGGGTGCGGACAGGTCTCCTCCGTGATAAGTGCGGTCTGCCGCCCGTACTCTGCCTGCGCCCCCGTACAGATGAACCGTTTGCAGCCAAGGCACGCCGCCGCTCCAAGTGCACCGATCGTGTCCGCAATGTTCCCATATTGCTCCGCAAAGTCATAGCGACCGCCCTGCCACGCGAGGTGAAAGAACGCATCGCACGCTTCATCAATCATCTCATCCAGACGCGCATATTCCGACAGGTCGGCGGGTACGATGGTCAGACGCTCCGACGGGATAAGGCGTGCGTTGTGCGGCGAGTTGGGGCGTACAACGGCATAGATATGCACATCAGCTCCCTGCATCAGTCGCTCGACGAGATTGCAGCCGAAAAAGCCCGCCGCGCCTGTGACGATGTAGTTTTTCAAAGGTGTGGTATTCGCCATCAAAAACTCCGAAACAAGACTTTTAGGCATTGATCAAAGTTACAATAAAAATGGGAGACATTTCTGTCTCCCTGTCTGTATGTTTGGTTTATTTGTATGCTTGAGCTATTTGTATGTTTAATATGTTTGTATGCTTGAGCTATTTGTATGTTCAATCTGTTTGTATTGGCATTATACTAAATGCATGGATTTTTGTCAATGCCTTGGCGAAAATTTAAGCGAACTCTATCTCTCCCCCTCCCGCTCCTATTTCTTCAATAATCTTCGTCCACTCAGGATCCGGCTTAACAATGAGTCTGGCATTCATATACGCCCATTCTATCGGCAACACAGTAATCGCCATATAATATGGTTCTCTTTGAGGATACTTCACTTTGTCCAAAACTAAAGCTAAACGAACAGGAGCCCCCGGAAAATAGAGTGGAATCAAAAGTTGAATTTTTCTTTCGCCCGTTTCAGTATTATGATAATAAAACGGCGCCGCAAGCTTAAAATTTCTCGACAATTTCTTTTTTATTTGCTCAATAGCAGCCCTCATCAACGCATGAATAAGTTGTTTGTCGCCATAACCAGCCTGTTGAAAACGGCCTATATTGTCATCAATAATATGCTCAATATTCAAATCGATTTGTATTTTTTTATCGTAAATGATTTCACTTACATCAGTAAAATAGTCTGCCATTTCTGGTGTGGCAGAAAAACGCTCCTTAAAATATTTTTCTCCGTCATGGTAAAAACCAACCAAACGCCACGGCAAAAGCTTGTCATCTTGACTGCGAGAAAATATCGCTATGATGTCACGATCGTACTTTGTCAAAAGCCCTGTATTGATACAAGAAAAGTCCTGATCGTCCGAAAACATTATTTTCTTTTCTTCATACAAACGGTCATAGGTGAATTGAAAATAATTGCGCAAAATACGATACGGATCTTCTTGCGCAATGCTTTTGAATGTCCAGGGTTCTTCTTGTGCCATCTTTGCCAAATATTCCAGTTTGCTGTTATATGCATCACGTCGTCCAAGAAAGACCTCTTTTTTAATCGTTCCCATATTATTTCCTCCTTGTCCAAGCACCGTAATTATTAAGCTCGCACTGATAAAGTTAAGGAAACACTGATAAACTCAAACTTCGCAGATAAATAACGTACTGCAAGCCTTGAA
>CAUTTS010000059.1:0-15075 GCA_963541465.1 uncultured Selenomonas sp. | reverse complement strand
AGGGCTATGCCCGAAAATGAAAAACCACCCGCTATGCGGGTGGATATTTATTTTGTCGTTCATGCCTTATTTCTGGGGCATACCTAATAATTACGCCCCGCCAATTACAACTTTCTGCATGTTTTTGCATTTGGGACACTTGAAGGACGAGGTTCTCTTTTGGCACTTTCTAGGGGCAGTTGTTAATGTGCCACCTCCTGTTTCAACAAATCCGCATCTTTCGCATTTCTTTTTGAACTTCATCATAGTTCCCTTGTCTTCTACGATAATACACCCCTGCTCTGCCACCACCATAATGATTCATCTCCTTATTTTCTCCAAAAGGTTCCTTCTTATGGTTTCCACGGACTTGCCACAAAATCTGTTTAGGGTTTCGCTGTCGGATAAGGCTATAGCTGCGTCATTGAATCTCCTGAAATCTGGAGTTTCGTCAGAGGCACTGCTACCACCACTGGGCAGATATTCATACGTCAGCCACCAGCTCTCGTTCATCATGGGCTTTATGGATAGGGTAGCGGAAATCTTATCCAAATCGGCTTTGTCTACGTCCTTGACATTCAGTTGCTCGCCGTTGCGTGTCACACAAAATCCGACAAAGAGATTGTTGAATATCTCGATTCTGAGCCAGACATCAACCCCTGTAGAGATAACAATATCCTTCAGATGGTAGTTTATCCCCGGATAAACACTTGACGCTTTGTAATAGTTGCCAACTAGGTTTTCCCACGAAACGAATGAGCCCTTGCCTAATTTATCCAGATGGTATTCGCTGGCAAGGCCCGCCATTTCCCTTTCGAGGGCCGTGAACATATTCTCCATAACTTTAGCTTTGGCGTCATCTATTGTGTTGCTTATTTCAATCCCAGCGATGAGCTTATCTTTGTCGCTCAGCAATTCGTCTATAATTCTGCTTCTTTCCACGACATCAAACCTCCCAGCAAAGTTCTTTACGGCGTACATGTACTGGCTGATATTCTGCCTCATCAGCAAGTCATCTTCATTGTCAGCAATATATCTCAGCCATGACAGAATATCTCTGGCAAACGAAATGCACACCAAGTCATCAAGGGCTACCCTTAAATCAAGACCTTTCCTGCTAAGTTTCTGGGAATAATCGGACGGAGGAGTACCATGTATGGTCAGGTAATAAATCTTTGCGTCCTTGTCCTGTTCCTTGGCGTAGTCGTAATAGACAAGGCACTGGGCTTCCTGCTCTTCCGCATATATTTTGACCTCTATGGGGATGAAATGCTTGGCGTTGCATATAACTAGGTCTATCCGCCTGTCTTTGCCCAGATACTTGTCGTGTATAGGATATTCTTTATAGACCTTAGCTCCGTCCAAGTATTCGTCCAATTCATTTGGAGGAATCTTCAACACCAGCTTCAGGAACTCCCTTAAATACTTGTCGCCCTTTTTGTGTTTCCCATGCGGGCCTATAATGTCGCAGATAAACCTGCACATGATTACTTCCTTCGTGCTTATCCCCAGCACACTGTAGACGTCATATAATTTTTCTTTCTCGTCTTTGTCCAGCATTCTGCATACATAATCAAGCATTTGGCTGACCATACGGAAACAGCCTCCTTTCTGGATTGCCTACTTCAGACCAGCGACAATATTCCTTATCAGGTCTATGATTTGCTGCTCTATGGTGTAGTCGTTCCTGTTGAAGCACATCAGGTCTTTATACCAGTACCCGCCCCAATCCCAGAAGGCGGGTTTCTTCTTCATATTCAGGGGATTTTCGCCCATCATATCACGGAACTCCTGAACGCTGTGGTTATCGGCTCTTGCCAGCTCGGCTCCCAGTTCAATCATGTTGTCGGGACTCCAGTCAACATAGAAGGACAGCGTATATTTCACCCCGTTGGCGGATTGCCTGTCTACGCAGCAATAAGCAAAGGTAGGCAGCATTCCCTTCTCGTCTCTTTTTCTGGGGATTTTAACCCTGAAGTCATCTATGTCTTGGAGTTTGTCGCATACAGATTTTACAATGTCCTTGCTGTAGTTGCGTCTAGCCCATACTTCATCTTCCATTGCAGACGTTTCCAAGCTGTTTGTGGACGTTATGGAGGAACTCTTTAAGATTACCCGCAAGTTGCGTAACTCTTCTTCCGATACGGTCTCATCATCATCTATTTGCAGAGCCTTTATGAAGTGGGGCATAAATCTCTGTATGCTGGCCCTCTTTTCTTGGAGCATATTTACTGGAGTATCCTTGGGGAGGATTTCATCGAATATATCGTCGTTGTCGCCAGTCCCCGATAATTCCTGTAGGATTTGTGCGTCAACATCGTTTGAAACCAGATAGGTATAAAGCTCCTCGAAGCCAGTCTGCAAGCAGACCACTGTGAACAATATCCTCTGCCTGATGTTGTTCGGAATGTTCATCACGGTTCCACGAGATACAAAATCCAACAACTGATAGGTGTTGAACAATCGTTTCATTGCTCTGGGGTTGAATCCTATGGATGTCCTGATAAGAGCCGTAAACAGCTCATTATCATTGCCTTCGACGCTTATTCCGATTTTGCTCATCATATCGCCCACATATTTGCTTACGGAATAATGGGCGACGGGTATCTTGAATGGCAACTGTATTATTTTGTCGAAGAAGTTCCTTCCTTTTTGGGCACTTACATTATCCCCGTACTTCTCCCGTATCCCAGTCGTAACCACCTCATAATCCACAGCAAGTATGAACACGCAGTTTTTGCAGTCAAGGAACAGCTTCAGAATCTCCAGAAGCTCTACGGCTTTGGCTGGCTCCAGTCTGTCTAGGTCATCTACGAATATTACCACACGGTTCTTTTTCTCTTTGGCTAGTTTCTCGTCCACCAGCTTTTGGAAGTTCTCTTTCAGGCGTAATATCTCTTGAGCAACGTCCACGTCCTCGGTCGGGGTGGTAACATCCCTAATCATGCCTGCTGCTTCTCCACCAACAACAGCGTCCGTGGCTACACAAGCTACCTTACGGGTGAACCCAAGAACCCCCTTGGCGACGGTAGACAATACGTTCTTCTTGCCACCTAGACCTTTTATCAGGACATCAATCATGGAGAAGGCCAAGCCATTACCCATGCGGAATTGGGAGAACTGCCATGTATTGAACCAGATAGGCCAGACGGTATCAAGCATATTCTCTTTTATCATGTTCATCATGCTTGTCTTGCCACTGCCCCAGTCTCCTTGGATGGAAATGGTCATCGGCGTTTCGCAGGTGTTTATGAAGCTGCTTAGCCCCGTGACGTAAGGCTTTACGGAAAACAAGTCCTCGTCCATACTAAGCAGCGGGGCGTCTGTTACGCCTACATTACTCATGAATATCCCTCCATGTACGATTATTAGTCTATCTGTTCGATTAAATCGCTGACAGGCTCAAACCGCCTGTCAAATGCCAGAACAACTTTTGTTCTAGTATATTCTTTTCGGCAAGCGGATTCTCCTCCCCAAAACTCTCCTGATGGGGGTGTTAAATTTTCCCGGCCCTGAAAATGACCCAAATAGCCCTCTACGCCAGTGCGTATGCGGGGGTCTCGAAATTCAACAAGATGGTGACTGAGTTTTGTGACGGTGGGGAGTGATTTTCGACAATAGCGAAATGGCTTCCATCTTCTTTATTAAATGTCCGCCGAAAAAGGACAACAAAAAAAGCCCCCTCAAAAATGAAGAGGGGACTGTTTGGCGAGGTTGGGGCTTAACTTAATGACATTGCCCAATCGGGCGGCTTTTTTGTATCAAGGAACCGCCGCACAGTTCTCCGTACAGCGGTTCAATTCATCACAGATTTCGTTTCAATTTTTCCAGATCGGGGAACAGCTCGCCGATCGAGTCCGAGAGGCCGTCGCTCGGCTCTAGGATCTCGAGGACGGGGCGCATGGTCTCGCGGAACTTTGCATCGTCCTGCATGAGCGCGAGGACGGCGCTCGTATTGACAGCGTCGGCAAGCGCGGAGTGCTGATTCCCCTCAAACTTGCGCCCCATCGCACCGAGCGCATGCTTCAGTGCGAGGCTGTTGTGGAGCCCGAGGCGGTCGTCAAACTCCTGCTGGAGGTCGACCCAGCGCGCATCGAGCCACGTGATGTCAAAGTCCGGCAGCTTTAGACGGCACTCCTTGCGCAGCTGCTTGATGTCGGACATACTCCACGAGTAGATCTTCGTCTCTGCCTCGCCGATCCACGCAACGAATGCGTGAAAGCTGTCGGCGAACGCGGGATGCCCTGCGACCTTCTCCTGCGTGATGCCCGTCAGCTCGGTGATGTGCTTCTTTACCATCCCATACTCAGGACAGACATAGCACTGAAATTCGTCCTCCTGCACAAAATCTTCATTCAGACGCACCGCGCCGATCTCGATGATCTCTCCGTTCAGTTTCCTCCGAATATCCCGGTATTCCTTCCCCACAGGATTCATTTCCAAATCTACGACGATGTGTTTCATGACAACCCTTACTTTCGAAAATTATCTGCCGTAAGTGACGCGCGGCAGATGGTGTTGCAGTAGTTTAGATTTTTTGATATCGTCACGTCGTTTTTCAATCATAGCACAATGGCGTGTGAAAATCAATGTTTAAGGGTATTTAGTCCTATATTCATCGCTTACTTTTTCAATGAAACGTGGTAGAATGATCGTAGAAACACGATAAAGAGAAAGGGTCTGTCATGAACTGGAAAGTGGTGCTCGCGTTGCTCACATGCAACGTGCTCTTTATGTCCGCAAGCTATACGATGATCATTCCGTTCCTGCCGATGTATCTGACGAACGAACTTGGTGTGGACGATGCCTCCGTGAATCTCTGGTCAGGACTTGCGTTCTCGGTGACTTTTTTCGTCTCCGCGGTCATGGCTCCAATCTGGGGTCGTATCGCCGACCGCAAGGGAAAGCGTCTCATGGCCATGCGCGCGAGCCTTCTCATCGCGATCAGCTATCTGCTCGGCGGACTCGTCACGTCCCCCGAGCAGCTCATCATCGTGCGCCTTTTTCAGGGCTTTGCCGCAGGACTCTGGCCGATGGATCTTGCGATCATGACGCTCTACGCGCCGCAGGAGCGGCTCGGTTTCTCCCTCGGCATCATGCAGGGCACGCTCACGGCGGGCGGCGTCGTCGGGCCTCTGCTCGGCGGTGTCCTCGCGGAGCTGTTCGGGATGCGCACGAGCTTCTATATCGGCGGTCTGGCACTCTTCATCAACTTTCTTGCCTTTACGTTTATCATCAAAGAACCGCCGATGCCGAAAGAGACCGCACCGCTTACAGCAGAGGAAAAAAATCCGATGCACCTCTGGCATATCCCCATCCTGCGCACGATGATGATCGTGAGTACGCTCGCGCAGGTGGTGCTCTACATTCTCATGCCCGTCCTGACAACCTACATCAAGGTGCTCGCGGGCGCGATGGACAACATCGTCTTTGTCGCGGGCGCAGTATTCTCTCTTGGCGGCATCGCAGGAGCGATCTCCGCGCCGCTCTGGGGGATCTACGGCACACGGCGCGGCTATTTCAGCGCGATGTTCCTCGCCATGCTGTGCGCGGGAGGCATGTTCATCCTGCAGGGCATCCCCGACACCCTCGTCCCCTTTGCCGTCATGCAGTTCGGCGTAGGGCTCTTCCTCGCCGGGATTCAGCCCTCGCTGAACGCTGTCATCGCTCAGCATACGCCCGCGCAGCTCAAGGGAAGCGTCTTCGGGCTGCTCTTCTCCGCCCAGCAGATTGGCTCTGCCGCGGGGCCGCTGCTCGGCGGCGCCGTTGCGACTTACCTTGGAATGCACTACCTCTTCCCGACCTCGGGCATGATTCTCCTCATCCTCGCCGCCTTTATCTGGTGGCGCTATGTGAGAAAGGGCCATCCGGCGGTGGAATAACATGGAAAAAATGCTGTACGAATGCAAAACACTTCGTACAGCATTTTTGTTGGCATTGGCAAAGCCCCCAGCATGGGGGCCGTTGATCGCAATCAGGGAAGCAGCCCACCATGCCGATAGGGAAGCACCTTATAGGCGCTTGAGCACCGCATCCGTCATGTCCTGCGTGCCGACCTTCGTGCAGCCCGTATCCGCGAGGTAGATATCCGCCGTCCGCATCCCATCGGCGAGTGCCGCATCCACCGCCGCCTCGATCGCAGCGGCCGCCGCCTCCTCATGGAGCGCATAGCGCAGCAGCATCGCCGCCGAGAGGATCGTCCCGAGCGGGTTTGCGATTCCCTGTCCTGCGATGTCGGGCGCACTGCCGTGAATCGGCTCAAAGAGACTCGTGCCCGTCCCGATCGACGCCGACGGCATGAGACCGATCGAGCCGCCGATCACCGCCGCCTCATCGGAGAGAATATCACCGAAGAGATTGCCCGTCACGACGACGTCGAACTGTGTCGGGCGCACGGCAAGCTGCATGGCGCAGTTATCGACGTAGAGATGATCGAGCGCTACATCCGCATAGTCCTTTGCCAGTCCTGTCACCGTGCGCCGCCAGAGACGCGACGTTGCCAGCACGTTCGCCTTGTCCACGGACGTGACCTTGGAGCGTCTGAGACGCGCCGTTTCAAACGCAAGGCGCGCGATACGCTCCACCTCGGGCACGGAGTAGTTCTCCATATCCCATGCACGCTCCACACCGTCCACATGCTCGCTCTCGCACTTCTCGCCGAAGTAAATGCCGCCGATCAGCTCGCGCACAATGACGAGATCGACGCCGCGCACGAGATCGGGCTTCAGCGGCGAGTGCTCGATGAGCGCATCCGCCACCTTGACCGGACGCAGATTCGCATAGAGACCGAGCCCCTTGCGCAGGCCGAGGATGGCGCGTTCGGGGCGCAGCGCAGGCTCCACCGCGTCCCATTTCGTCCCGCCGACCGCACCAAAGAGCACGCCGTCCGACGCCTTGCAGACGGCGAGCGTATCCTCGGGCAGCGGTGTACCGTATGCATCATACGCCGTACCGCCCGCATCGCGCGTCTCATAGGAAAGTCCGAGCGAGAACTTTGTATCGACGGCCTTCAGGACGCGTACCGCCTCACTCGTGATCTCCTGCCCGATACCGTCGCCCGGGACAACCGCAATCTTATACCCCATGACGGAATCCCCCGTTCTCCTTGATATAGTTCAGAAGACCGCCCGCACGCGCAATATCCTGCACGAACCCCGGCAGGGGATGTGCATGGAATGTATCCCCCGTCGTCAGATTCTCAATCGTTCCCGTCTCCGTATCGACACGCAGGCGGTCACCCGCGCTGATCTTCTCCACATCGTCGCCGATCTCGAGAAGCGGCAGCCCGATATTGATGCCATTGCGGTAAAAGATGCGCGCAAAGCTCGCCGCGATCACAACGGGAATGCCCGATGCCGCAATCGCAACCGGCGCGTGCTCACGCGAGGAACCGCAGCCGAAATTCTTTCCGCCGACCATGATGTCGCCCTGCTGAACACTGCCCGCGAACGTCGTGTCGATGTCCTCCATGCAGTGTGCCGCGAGCGCCTTCGGCTCGAACGTGTTGAGATAGCGTGCAGGGATGATGACATCCGTGTCGATGTTATCGCCGTAGCGCCAGACCTTGCCCTCGAACATCACGCCACCTCCTCGGGAGCGGCAATCCGCCCCAGTATTGCACTCGCCGCCGCGACGTGCGGCCCCGCGAGATAGACCTCGCTGTCCACATGACCCATGCGCCCGCGGAAATTGCGGTTCGTCGTCGAGACGCACCGCTCGCCTGCCGCGAGGATCCCCATATATCCGCCGAGACACGGGCCGCAGGTCGGCGTCGAGATCGCCGCCCCCGCCTCCATGAAGATCGCCAAATAGCCGCGCTTCATCGACTCCTCATAGACATACGGCGAGCCCGGAATCACGATGCAGCGCACGCGCTCATGTACCTTGTGCCCCTTCAGAATCGACGCCGCAATCTCCATATCCTCAAGGCGTCCGTTCGTGCACGACCCGATCACAACCTGATCGATGGCGATGGGCGACGCGATATCCATGACACGCTTCGTATTTTCGGGCAGATGCGGGAACGAGACGACGGGACGCAGTGCGCTGAGGTCGATCTCCACCGTCTGTGCATAGTGCGCATCAGCATCGGCAGCCACGGGCTCAAACGGCTTTGTCATACGTCCCTCGACGTACGCCTTGCATACATCGTCATACGGGAAAATGCCGTTCTTCGCTCCCGCCTCGATCGCCATATTGGCAATCGTCAGGCGGTCGGTCATGGAGAGTGACGCCACACCCTCGCCCGTGAACTCAAGGCTCTTGTAGAGCGCACCATCCACGCCGATCATGCCGATGAGCGTGAGGATGACATCCTTGCCGCTGATGTCCTGTGGCTTCTTCCCCGTCAGATGCACACGGATCGCCTCGGGCACCTTGAACCATGCCTCGCCCGTTGCCATCCCAACCGCGAGATCCGTCGTACCGACGCCCGTCGAGAACCCGTTCACCGCACCGTAGGTACAGGTGTGCGAGTCCGCGCCGATCGTGAGCATACCCGGCCCAACGATGCCGCGCTCGGGCAGGATAACGTGCTCAATGCCCACGCGCCCCTGCTCGTAGTAGTGCAGGATGTCATGTTTGCGCGAAAAATCGCGCATAATCTTCGCCAGCTCGGCGGACTTGATGTCCTTCGCCGGCTGAAAATGGTCGGGAATCAGCGCGATCTTCGTCCGATCAAAGACAGGACGTCCCGTCTTTTCAAACTCCTTGATGGACGGGGGGCCCGTCACATCGTTTGCGAGCACCATGTCGAGCTGGCAGACAACCAGCTGCCCCGGCTCCACATGGTCAAGCCCCGCATGGCGTGCGAGAATCTTCTCGCTCATGTTCATGCCCATATAGCCCTCCTGAAATTACGATATGGCAATCACTCCCTGCCGTGCTCCTAAGCGAATCCCAGTAAAGCAAGTTGGACTTGCATGACGAAGGATTCGCGTGGAACAGACAGGAAAAGCTCTCCTTTGAAAAAAGAAGTCTCTCCGCGCGGAAAGACTTCTTTTTCATAAAATACATGTATCGTTTAGAAATTGAGCTCTTTCTTGTCACGCAGCCACGGCATCATATTGCGCAGCTGTGCACCGACCTGCTCGATCTGATGCTCCTTGTGGAGACGACGCTGTGCGAGGAAGTTCGCACGGCCGGCAGCACGGTTCTCGAGAAGCCAGTTGCGCGCGAACGTGCCGTCCTGGATCTCCTTCAGAACCTTTTTCATCTCCTTCTTCGTCTCCTCGGTGATGATGCGCGGTCCGACCATGTAGTCGCCGTACTCCGCCGTATCGGAGCAGGACTGACGCATCTTCGTCATGCCGCCCTCATAGCAGAGATCGACGATCAGCTTCATCTCATGGAAGCACTCGAAGTATGCCATCTCGGGCGGATAGCCCGCCTCGACGAGCACCTCGAAGCCCGTCTGCATCAGCTGGCAGACACCGCCCATGAGGACGCACTGCTCACCGAACAGATCCTCCTCTGTCTCATCGCGGAACGTCGTCTGGAGCACGCCGGAACGCGTCGCACCAAGGCCACGTGCATAGGCGAGCGCGAGATCGAAGCACTTACCCGTCTCGTCCTTCTCGACAGCGAATACGGCCGGAACACCCGAGCCCTCCTCGAACGTGCGGCGGACGAGGTGACCGGGGCCCTTCGGCGCGACCATGAACACGTCGACGCCCTCGGGCGGAACGATCTGCTTGAAATGGATGTTGAAGCCGTGCGCAAAGGCGAGCGCACTGCCCTTCTTGAGGTTCGGCCCGATCTCTTCCTTGTAGACATCTGCCTGCTTCTCATCGGGGATGAGCACCATCGTGACATCTGCCTGCTTCACCGCATCGGCAACCGACGTGACCTTCAGACCATGTGCCTCAGCCTTCGCCTTGGACTTCGAGCCGGCGTAGAGACCGACGACGACATTGAGGCCGCTCTCCTTGAGGTTCAGTGCATGCGCATGCCCCTGACTGCCATAGCCGATGATCGCAATCGTCTTGCCCTCGATTGCACTCCAGTTGACGTCCTGGTCATAGTAAGTTTTTGCCATAGTACTCCCTCTCCTCACAGTGTTCATATATGGTGTGTTCTCCTCGTTCGAGCGCGATGAGCCCCGTGCGGATGACCTCGACAATGCCGTAGGGTTTCAGCACCTTCAGAAATGCCGTCACCTTGTCATCACCGCCCGTGATCTCAAAGATGATCGAGGAGGATTCCACATCGACGACATGTGCACGGAACAGCTCGCCCATCTTCAGCACATCGAGCCGATTCTCATCGCCCGCACGCACCTTGATGAGCGTCATGCCGCGGCACGCCGCATTTTTTTCGTCCAGACGCTGGACAGCCCGCACGACGGGCATCTTCTCCAGCTGCTTGATCATCTGCTCGACGATATTCCCATCCCCGTGCATCACCACCGTGATGCGTGAGAAATCCGGCGACTCCGTCACGCCGACAGCCAGACTGTCGATGTTGAACTCACGCCGCGAGAACATACTGACAACACGAACCAGAACCCCCGTCTGATTCGCGACAAAGACGGACAGCACATGTTTCACGGTCATCCGCCTCCTTTCTCGGCACGTTCTTTTCGGGAAAACTCCTTTATTATCTCCTTCACGCTTCCATTTGTCAATAGGTTTTTCCGTGTGGAGCATATCGTGCGTGTGAATACAATGCGTGCCGTTGTTTCAGGAATCGCTGATAAAATGAAGTCCGTCAGATTGGCGTAGATTTTTCGTCCGAACGAGGTGGAAAACCGGACGCAGAGTGGTGCTCTGTGGAGGATTTTCCGCCGAAGTGCGGGCAAAAAAGATGCGTCAAGATGGCGCGGCTGAATTTATCAGTGCTTCCTTCATACCCGCACTTCAAAATGTGGCGCATTCTCCTCCACAGGGGTCTCCCCCGCCTGCCCTGCCTTCGGCGCGGGTGCGGGAGGCGGCGGCACGCGCAGAGCCTTGGGAGGGGCGGCAGACAGGTTGGGCTTTGCCGCCGCAGGATGTGCGGCTGGTGTGCGGCGCGGCGGCTTCGGCGCGCGTACGGGCGGAGGGGCGGCCGCAGGTGCAGCGTGCTCCGCCTCCGCCAGTCGTTCCAGCACCTCGCCTGCCGTCAGCCCCGTGTACTCGGGGAGGAGCTCGCCCTGCGGCGTACGTCTCTGCCGTGCCCGCTCTGCCGCTGCGAGGAGATCCTCATGAGCGCGCGGCGATGGCGGTGCCTGCGGCTCACTCTCATGCGCGAGGATGCGCTCGCCGAGCGACGGTTCTGCCGTCTGCGCATCCCCCTTTTTCCGAAAGAAACGGAAAAAGAGAAACGCCCCGACCGCTGCCGCGAGGACGATCATCCCCGCCCAGTAGACACCGCTCGTCGCCGTATAGGACTTTGGCGGCGGCTCAGCCCCCGTCTGGCTGAGCTGCTGCTTGAGCGCCGCATTCTCCTGCGCCATATCCAGCCCGTTCGCGACATCTGCCCCCGTCTGTCCATCCGTCTTCGTGCCGTGGTCAACATGCGACGCAGACGTACTGACGTGACCGCCCTTTGCCGCATCGGAACGAGCACCCGCATTCCCCGTCTTGCCCTGCTGGGCCTTGCCGTCCTGCGGTGCGCCTGTCGTCGTCTTGGAGAGCGCACCGTTCCCCTGCGCGACCGAGTCACGCGCCTGCTGCTCCGCCTGCGCGTCCCCTGTCGTATGCGTCGTATTCGACTGCGCGCCCTGTGCTGCGTCGCCGAGCGTGATCTTCGGCGGTGTCGGCGGTGTCGGCGGCGTCGGCGGTGTAATCGCCATGGCGCACCTCCTTTCTCATATCGATTGACTTTTAATAACGAATTTGTTATCATGTGCGTGGAGGGATTTTCATGTATGAACTGATCTAACGGAGCGAAAAATCATGAGCGTAGAAATCAATGGCGAAACATACCGTACCTTTTCCGACTATATGAATGACGAAGGTAAAGTAAGTGCTGCTGAACGAAACCGCATCGAATTCGAAGCCGATCTGATTGGAAAACTGATCGAAACACGCGAAGAAAAAGGTCTTTCACAGCGCGGTCTTGCCGAGCTCAGCGGCATAAAGCAACCGCAGATTGCACGTCTTGAGCGCATGAAGGGCAGCCCCCAACTGGATACCCTGTTCAAAGTCCTCACGCCGCTGGGCTACACACTCTCCATCACGCCTATGAAGCCCGAACCGAATCTATCATAGCAAAAAAACGGCTCAGATGAAAGTATAAAAGCGTCCCACCAGCTGTGGGACGCTTTTATCGTATCAAAAAAACTGCTACGCCTTATACGCCCGAACGTTCAGGCGGTCCGCCTTCAAATCCTCGTCAATCTCCACGCGTGCAAATCCTGCGCCCGTCAGCAGGCTTTCAAGCTCCTCACCCGTATAGACAGACAGTCCATCAACGAGTTTCTGCCACTTTTCATGTGCGCCCGTCTTACCGCTTGTTTCGTTCGTTATCATAAACACGCCGCCCGCTTTCAGCACGCGATAAACCTCGGTAAAGCAGCGCGCAATCTCCGGCCAGAAATACACCGTTTCGAACGCCGTCACAACATCGAACCGTTCATTCTCAAAGGGCAGCTCCAGTACATTCCCCTGAATGATCGCACAACGTCCCGCCTCGATTGCCGCGCGGTTCACCTCCCGCGCCTTTTCCACGGAGACGGTCGAGTAGTCCAGCCCCGTCACATGCCCCTCGTCCACCATCCGCAGGAACACGGCGACGTTCGCACCACCGCCGCAGCCGCAGTCAAGCACCTGCTCATTCCCTTGCAGGTCGAGATGCGAAAAGCCCCACGCCGCAATGCCCGCATGACCGCGATTCATCATGGCAATGACAATTTTCCCCATCTTCCCTTTGGGGTTTCCCATATTGCTGAAAAATTTACGAAGCAGACCCACGCTGCTCCTCCTTTCTGCGAATGCCACAGCGCCAATACAAAAGTGCCCCGTGCAAAAATGCACGAGGCACTGGATTTTACAACAAAGCCGCACGAAGCTCCGCATCCGTCTGCACCGTGAGATAGCACGGTGCGATGTCGAGCACCGTCTTGCAGCCCTTCGCGCCCTCAGCAGCGAGACGGTATGCCGCACGCGCGTATGCAGCAAGGACACATGCCGTGAACTCGGGGTTCGAGTCGAGCTTCAGGCTGAACTCGATCACATGCTTATGCGCATTGTTCTCCCCCGTCGCGCCCGAGCGGATGACGAAACCGCCGTGCGCAAGCCCCGCATGGTCACGCTGCAGCTCCTCCTCACTGATGAAGTGCACCGTCGTATCATAGTCCGAGAAGTAGTTTGGCATCGTCACGATCGCCTTCTCGACCGCCGCCGCATCTGCCCCCTCCTCGAGCACGACATAGCACTCACGCGTATGCTTCTCGCGCGTCGTGAGCGTCGGATTCGAGCCGCTGCGCACGGCTTCGAGTGCCGCGGGGACAGGAACGGTGTACTGCTTGGCATCCCTTACCCCCGGGATGCGGCGGATCGCATCCGAGTGTCCCTGGCTGACGCCGCGCCCCCAGAACGTGTAGTCCGCACCGTTCGTCAGCACCGCATTCGCATAGACACGCGCGAGCGAGAACATACCGGGATCCCAGCCGACCGAGATCACGCCGACGTGCCCTGCCGCCTTTGCCGCTGCATCCACCTCCGCATAGTGCGTCGGGATATTGGCATGCGTATCAAAGCTATCCACCACATGGAAAAGCTTCGCGAACTCCGGCGTCTGCTTCGGCAGATCCGTCGCAGATCCCCCGCAGAGGATGAGCACGTCCACCTTGTCCTTCCACTCTGCCGCCTTGTCCGCGTGGACAACCGGCACGTTCGTACGCGGCTTCACCGACGCGGGATCGCGCCGCGTAAAGACAGCGACCAGCTCCATGTCAGGATTTGCCTCGACGGCATACTCCACGCCGCGTCCGAGATTGCCATAGCCAAGAATACCAATGCGAATCATATTTCCTCCCTTGCCGTCCCCCGACGGCATAGAATCTACCGCCGATTAGTAATGCGGGTGCTCCTTCACGTAGTCCACCGGCCGCGACCAATCCACCTGTACGCCCGTATCATTCCACAGACGCGTCAGCGCGAGCGTCAGGCTCTCCTTGTCCGCGAGCGGCGTGATTGTCTCCTTGGTAAAATCCATCAGCGTTTTGTGCGGCACCTCGACCTCATGGTCTTTGGCGAGGAACTCCTCCACTGCCGTGCGCCCCTTTTCATCGGCAAGATGAACCTCCGCACGATGCGCACTGCCGTCGTAATCAATCCAACCGAGAACGTCGCCGTAGCTGATGGCGACACTGTATGTATCACTCACGCATATCACCTCGTATTCAAATCTTTTGTCCCAGCGAAGGACGCATCTTATTATAGAACGATTCTCTCATACGCGCAACAGAGGGGCAGAAATTTATTCTGGACAGAAATGCGCACGATACATATAATGAGATAGAGGTGATGAGATGCGATTTATCGAACTTGAGCGTCTGATAAAAAAGAATGGTTGATATCTCAAAAATTCGAACGGCTCACATATGCAATATATACATGATGATAAGCCGGGAAAAATCACGATACCGAATCACCCAGGCGACCTCGATCCCAAGACCGTCAGATCTGTCCTGCGCAGTGCAGGATTAAAGTGAGGAGGCATTGTTATGAATCTGGTCTATCCTGCCATTTTTTATCCCTGTGAAGTGAACCCCGGCTTCTGTGTCGTTGTCCCCGATCTCCCCGGCTGTGTCAGTGAGGGTGCAAGTCTCTCCGAGGCGATCGCGATGGGCGAGGACGCAGCATCGGGCTGGGTGCTCGGCGAGCTGGAGGACGGGAAAAGCGCTCCGCCCGCAAGCCGCATTGAGGACATTCACCCTGACCCCGAGATGGGTGAGGGATTCGTCAGCCTCCTCTCCCTCGATATGGATGCCTATGCCGCCAAGTACGGCAGTAAATCCATCCGCAAGAATCTCACCATCCCCGCATGGCTGAACACCTTCGCCGAGCAGAAAAAACTCAACGTCTCCAAGGTGCTGCAGGATGCGCTCACCGCACTCTACCAAAAGGAAGCGGCGGCACAGTAAAGAAGGAATGGTCAACAACGAGGGCCGTG
>CAUTTS010000058.1:0-15502 GCA_963541465.1 uncultured Selenomonas sp. | reverse complement strand
TATTCCCCCTTTCGGGGGCGAGATTAGCCGCCTACCGTTTTTGATAGCAGTGCCTTTTCTCATTATAGCAAACAAATGTATGCTGTGCAATGCTTGACGAAATTGGCGAATTGAAGTAGAATAAACATAGAAAAGGGCACTGCCGCTCAGCGGTTGCCCCCTTAATACATGCGAGATACCCCGCCTGTTGTTTGGAGACGCAAGGCGGGGCTTTCTCATTTATCGTTTAATGGATAAAACTAATACGGTGAACACAACGAGAAAAGTTAGGAACTCGTAGGTCTCCATACCAACCCCCCCTTTCGGGGGCTGAGTTACCACTGCGCCTATCAGTGCCTACTATGATTATAGCAAACAAGTGTATGCCATGCAATACAGGGAGGAATCGTCATGATCATCTCGTGGGATGAGTATTTTATGGGCGTGGCGCTCTTTTCCGCCTACCGCAGCAAGGACCCGCATACGCAGGTCGGCGCCTGCATCGTCAACGAGGACAAGCATATCGTCGGTGTCGGCTACAACGGGATGCCGAACGGCTGCGACGACCATGAGTATCCATGGGGACGGACGGGGGCGTTCGCCGAGCAAAAGTACCCCTATGTCGTGCATGCAGAGCTGAATGCGATCCTCAATGCAAGCACGTCGTTGAAAGGCTGCCGTATCTACACATCACTGTTCCCGTGCAACGAATGCTGCAAGGCGATCATCCAGAGCGGCATCCGTGAGGTCATCTACCTCTCGGATAAGTACGCCGGGACGGACAGCACGAAGGCATCAAAGCGGATGCTCGCCTCGGCGAACGTCACCTGCCGTCGCATGGAGACGGAGCTGACGGAGGTGCCGGTCCGCTTTACCGCAGAAGAGTAGATCAAAAAGAGCCGCACAGCGGCTCTTTTTTTTATGTGGAAGATGGATTGTTTTACCCGACGAGCCATACCACGAAGTAGAGCACGAGCGGGATCGTCACGCAGAAGATGCCGATAAAGTCGATGTAGACACCGGTCTTGATCATCTTTGTGATGGGGATGTAGCCAGATGCATAGACAATCGCATTCGGTGGCGTAGACACCGGCAGCATGAAGCCGAGTGACGAGGAGAGGGCGATACCGATCGCAACGTGGATCGGGCTGAACCCTGCCGACATCGCCGCCGTGATGGCGAGCGGGCCGATCATGTTCGTCGCCGCCGTGTGACTGGTGAGCTCGGAGAGGAGCAACGCCACCACACAGAAGATCGCGACGAGGGCGAACTCGGACGGCTCGCCGCCGAGCATCCCGACGATGCGGTCGCCGACCCACTGCGAGAGTCCCGTCTTATACATCATGCCGCCCATGGCGAGGCCGCCGCCGAAGAGGATGAGCGTGCCCCACTCGATGCCCTGTACCGCCGATTTCCATTCGAGCGTGAACTTGCGCTCCTTGAAGTTGATCGGCAGGAGGAAGAGGAGCAGCGCGCCTGCCATTGCTGCGACTGCCTCAGGGAAGAGGCGCGAATACATCTTGAGGAGGGGGGAGGTGCTGCCGAGCGTCATTGAGAGAATGCCCGGGAACACCCAGAGGAAGACGGCGACGAGGAAGCAGAAGAGCGTGTTCTTCTGGGCGCGCGTCCAGCCGCCGAGCTCCGCGACACGCGCGCGGATGAACTCCTCTGCACCCTCGATGCGATCGACATCGGGCGGGAACATACGGATGAGAACCACATAGGCGATGATGAAGTAGGCCACCATCGCAATGACACCCCATGTCATCCATTCAAAGAAGGAGATGTGGATGTTCGCCATCTGATCGAGGAAGCCGAGCATGATGATGTTCGGCGGGGTGCCGATCGGTGTCAGAACGCCGCCGATCGAGCAGGCATACGCGGTCATGAGCATGAGCCCGGTCGCGTACTTGTAGTCATGCAGGTCGATCTCCTTGCCGTTCGCGGCCATCATTTCCTTGACGGCGGCGAGCAGGCCGAGGGCGATCGGGAACATCATCGCGGCGGTCGCCGTGTTGCTCACCCAGCCGGAGCAGAGCGCTGCGGCAAGACCAATCGCGAGAAAGATGCGACGTGGATTCGAGCCGACCCACGAGCGCGAGAGCAGCCAGTAGGCGAATCGCTTGTCGAGCCCGTGATCCATCATCGCCTTTGCGAGGATAAATCCACCCATGAAGAGGAAGATCATCGGATTGGCGAATGCCGCATAGGCGTCCTTTGCCGTAACCACGCCTGTCACGACGGCGAGCGTCGGTCCGATGAGGGACGTGACGGGGATGGGCACGGGTTCCGTGATCCACCAGAGCGCCACCAGAACCATGATGGCGAGCAGCTTGTGGGATGCGAGCGTGAGTCCCTCGATCGGCGTCAGAAGCACCAGAATCGCGAGGATTGGCGCACCGATCAGACCGACGAGACGACGCGTGCGATCAAATTTCTGCTCAGCCTCATGTATCTGTTGGGCTTCTTTGCTTTGATCTCCACTCATTTTTTCAGCCTCCTTACTGGAAGTAATGATAATTCCTATATATGTTTTATTATACGAAATTTTGAAGTCTTTTTGCAACACTTTTCTTTAAATAACATGATTTTTTCCTGATTGTTCTGCTATAATAAAAGCGAATACGGTATGTTTCGTTCCAACTAAAGGAGGAGTTTCATGCAGAGCTTTACCTATCATTGTCCGACAGAGATCATCTTTGGGCGGGGGGCGGAGGATGCCGTTCCCGCAAAACTGCGTGCGGCAGGGGCGCGCCGCGTGCTCATTCTCCACGGCGGCGGCAGTGCGGAGCGCTCAGGGCTGCTCTCACGCATCGAGATGCATCTGACCTCGGCGGGGCTGGCGTTCCTCGTTATGGGCGGCGTACAGCCGAACCCGCGCGTTGCGTTCGTCCGCGAGGCGATCCGCGAGGGGCTCGCGGCGGATGTGAACTTCATCCTTGCGATCGGCGGCGGCAGCGTGATCGACTCGGCGAAGGCGGTCGCTCACGGCATCGCAAACCCTGACGTGGACATCTGGGATATCTGGACGAAAAAGGCAGAGCTGACGCGCACGATGCCCGTCGCGTCCGTGCTCACCATCCCCGCTGCGGGCAGTGAGACGAGCGACTCCGCCGTGCTGACCAATGAGGACACGGGACAGAAACTGGGGCTGAACGCGCCGCTCAACCGCCCTGTCTTTGCCTTTATGAACCCGACGCTTGCCTTTACCCTGCCGCGTGAGCAGATCGCTGCGGGAGCCTCGGACATCATGATGCACACGATGGAGCGGTTCTTTACGGATGTCAAGGAGCCGAATGTCTTCACCGACCGTGTGGCGATTGACCTCCTGCGCACCGCGATGGAGTCTGTGCGCCGTCTCCTCGTCTCGCGCAAGGACTATGATGCGATGAGTGAGCTCATGTACTGCGGCAGTATATCGCACAGTGACATGACAGGACTTGGACGTGGTAAGGATTTCTCCGTACATAAGCTGAGCCATCCGCTCTCTGCACACTACGATGTGACACACGGGCGTGCGCTCACCGCGCTCTGGGGATCGTGGGCGCGGTTTGCCTATCCCTACGACCCGGCACGCTTTGCCCAGTTCGCCGCCGCCCTCTTCGGCATTGATGCGGGCACGGATGAGGAGCGGGCGCGCGCGGGCATCCGTCACATGGAGGAGTTCTTCGCCTCCATCGGAATGCCGACGAGCATCGGCGCTCTGGGGATCGGCACCCTCTCAGCGGGGACGATCGAGCAGCTCGCCGACGATGCGACGCAGGGAGACCGCATCCGCATCGGTGTCTTCCATCCGCTCACACGCGCCGATGCCATCACCATCTATACGGCGGCAAATCACTAAGCAATCGAAAAAGACCTGCCCGACGAAGTCTGTGATTTCGCTGGACAGGTCTTTTTGGAAGATATGTTTGCTATCTTTGCGTATATATGTTATATTGAGAATGAAACGTCCTTGGGCGGGAGAAATCCCGTGGCGGTGTCTTTCCCCCGAAAGGGGGTGAGTGAGATGTCTGAGATCGGTGCGATTCTTTTCTTGGTCGTTGCCACAGGCTACATACTCGCGATAACCCAAAAGAAATAACCGCCCATTCTGACCAGTGAACGGTTATTTAAAAAATAATTAGTGAACTTGGAAAGATGCCGTCAAAGGACGTTTCTTTCTATGATCATTATAGCAAATCCATCCATGTTTTGCAACATCTCGTTTTATTACTGATTCGCTAGAAAACAACTCCCTGCATAGACAATGCCAATACATAGAGCTGTGAATAGATATTCCCGCAGCGAGCCGACGGTAAAGAGGCGTATCCCGATTTTCTGCGTCGGGAGGACGGCGGGCACCTTCCCGCAGACCGCGTCCTCCGCGATGTGGAGGAGTGCGCCGAGGAATACCCATAGGAGCAACGTGAGGAACGTCCTGCTCCCGATGTACGTCTCACTGTGGAGGAGCGCACCGATGAGGGCGAGATAGAGCATCGGCCAATGCGACCAGCCGCGGTGCCGGCTGCGCCATGTACGCCATCCGACACTGCCCGGGGTGCCCTCCACCTTGTCCGGCAGGACAGCACCGACACATGCCGCCGCCGCCGCGAGCGGATCGACACTCACCGCGTAGGCAATCGTGCCCGTGAGTGCAACATGCGATACCCATGTCATAATGGTGCTATGTCTCGCTTTCTTGTGATACCGTTGATGGTGAAAAGCCAATATATGAGCCAAATCCTAGCAGATAGACTGCCATTGTCATAGCAATATCATCGGATGTGCTATATTTTGCGGCGCGCGTGCGCAGTTCGTCTAGCACGGTATCCACAGGAACGGCATGTTGAGGGAGTGAACGTACCACCTTGGCAATCACCTCGGGAAGAATACTGCACATACGGTAGAACGCATCCTCTTCTCCTGTGACAAGGGCGTAGAACTGGTCGATGCTTACGCGGCGGATCAGGCGGTGTCCGACCTTTTCGCCATCCACACTCGTTTCCCATTTGATGTTTTGCGAGCGACCCGCAATGGCTTCAACGAGGAAACAGGCACAGTCGTCATCGCGCAGGAGCTGGTTCTGCATCTTGATGAACGTCTTCCCCGCAGCGGCAGAGTTCATCGTGTTGTGTTTGTTTTTCATCTCTACGTAGACAGTGTGCACTGTGCCTCCGTTAGGAATCATGATGCCATCCGCTCGCTCCACAATGACATCCCAACCGCCCTCCGTGCCGTTGGCGGGGACGCGACAGTGCGAGATATATTGAAAAATGCCTTGGTGAAAGTAGCCGATGCTGTTATTATTGGCTTTGTCGCGCTGGCGAAAAATCTCACTGCGGATGATCTCCTCCCACGACGTACGATAGACGATTTTATCGAAGAGCATTTTTACGGGGTCAACGATGTTCTTGTTGAATCGTTTGAGATCGTACGAGGTCAGTTTTTCCCCATATTTTTCGATGGTCATGCGTACATGTTCCGTGAAGTCTTCCTCGGAGATGAAATCTAGCTCCCACATGAGAGTTCCTCCAATGCTGTGCGAATCGTTTTGCCAATCTCATAGGCGAGTGCCACTGGAACCGCGTTGCCGACCTGTTTGTATTGCTGCATCATGCTCCCGCAGAACTGCCAATCATCAGGGAAACTCTGACAGCGGGCATTTTCACGAACACTAAAAGGACGTGCCTCAAGCGGATGACATCGTTCTGTTTGTTTTTGACTAGGCGATGTCAGGACAGTGAGTGATGGCTCATCAAGACTGAGTCGTCGCAGGATGCCCGTGCGCCCCCCCTCCATGAACCAGCAGGTCTTCATGTATGCCTTTGCGATTTCCTCCGGAATGTCCCGCCAGTACCCACCTGGCGGAACCATGGCAAAGATACGACGTTTTTCCTCTCCATAGACAGCTCCTAGACTTGGCGGGCAGTCGGAGAGGATGTCACGCAGGACAGGTTTATAGTCATGCGGCGGGGGGAAGGAAAAGCTCATGCGTTCCGCAAGGTCTTTGCGGATACCGACGGTGATGAGGCGCTCACGCTTTTGTGCTACACCATAGTCCCATGCATTGAGGACACGATTTGTTACGATATACCCCGCCTGTTCAAAGATGTCCGTGATGGTACGGTATGTACGCCCTTTGTCATGGGTCTTGAGTCCGCGCACGTTTTCAAAGAGAAACATCTTTGGCTGGAGCTGTTCGAGAAACTTTGCATAGTGATAAAATAGAGTTCCTCGTGCGTCCTCCAGTCCGAGGCGTTTGCCTGCATAAGAGAAGGCCTGGCAGGGTGCTCCGCCGGAGAGAAGATCGAGTTCTCCTTTTTTTATATGGAAATAGGAAGGGAGGTTCAGCTGTGAGAGCGCAGCAATGTCCTCATTGATGACACGCCATGCAGGACGATTTTGCCGCAGCGTGGCGGCAGCATCCTTGTCGATTTCGATCAGTCCGAGCGACTGAAATCCAGCGCGTTCGAGCCCAAGGGCAAGTCCGCCGGCTCCGGCAAAGAGCTCAATGACGGTGTGCAGAGCCGCTGCCGGAAGATTTTTTTCGCGTTCATGCAAGTGGCTCGTTGGGATGGTTGTATGAAGTTTGACAGAGCTGTTTTTTGTATGATATTTGCTATGACAAACGATCATTTTATCCTCCTGTTATATTGTTGTTGAAAAGCTTATATGAGCTTTTCCCGTGCCTCTTTGACAACGTCGGCGAGGGTGGTCTCCTCCATTTTCTTCTCCATGGCGGCTTGGATGTCCATGAGACGGTGGTCGAGGACATCGTGGATATGGCTGCCGACGGGGCAGGCGGGGTTTGGGTTCTCATGGAAGCTGAAGAGGGACTGACCGCTGATGCTCTCTACGGCACGGAAGATGTCGGCGAGCGTGATGTCCGTGAGTTCCTTGGCGATGTGTGCGCCGCCCTCGCGTCCGCGTGCGACGGTGATGAGCCCCGCGCGGCGGAGCTGACCGAGGATGCGACGGATGACGACGGGATGTACGCCGATGCTCCCCGCGAGCGATTCGCTCGTCGCTGGCTCGTGTTTGCCGAAGAGATCGACACAGATGAGGATGTGGACGGCGATGGTGAAGCGGCTTGAAATCTGCATATTGTACCCTCCATTGTTCGATATTCGTATCATACAATGGATGGAGGGGAAATGCAAGGAGCTTTCTAGGGAATCACTGATAAAATGAAGCCCGTCAGATTGGCGTAGATTTTTTCGTCCGAACAAGGTGGAAAACCGGACGCAGAGTGGTGCTCTGTGGAGGATTTTCCGCCGAAGTACGGGCAAAAAAGATGCGTCAAGATGATGGTGCTGAATTTATCAGTGATTCCCTAAGCCAAGTCCTCGGCAAAGCGGAGCTGGCGCCGCACGTCGTTGAGCAGTTTGAAGTGGACGGCACGCCCCTCGTGTACGAGCCGCTCGACGGTGGGTGAGGTCCATAGGCTGTGGATGATGTCGCCGTTCTGCAGGGCGATGTCGCTCCCCATGCCGCGCCGCCGCAGGACGAGGGCGGCGTACGCCGTGTTGACGTAGCCGATGCCGCCGCGCCGCATGTTATACATCTTGACGGGGGTGAGGACGCAGCCGTGCAGGATGGGGAGGATGATGTTGCGCCGCCGTGCCATGAGACGAGCGGCGTTGCGTCGGATGAGGCGGAGTGCCTTGTCCTCGCGCTCGGCGAGACAGGCGAGCACGTGCTCCGGTGTGGCGCCGAGCATCAGGCTGCTCCCGTGCGCGCAGATCACGGCGGTGCGCGTCGTGTCGTCCTGCGCCGGAATGAGGGCGAGGATGTCCGCCGGAGCGGGCAGACGCTGCATCAAGCATTCTCTTTTCGTACGATTCATAGTGGATCTCCTTTGTTTTGGGGAATCACGGCAAAATGCTGTGATTCCATGACTCCTGCCTGCCGCTGGCGGGGCGCACAGGCACGGGACACGATTCTGGATCTCCTGTTCCTTTCTGAATGCTATTATAGAGAAAATATGTTCGTATGTAAAGAAAATTTTGCGTGGAGGCTCTTCTTTTTTTTCGCCGCAGCAGGTATTTGGGTGTAAGCAGCTTACAGCGGACGAACAAAACGGAAAGGAGTGACATCTATGGCACGCAAAGAAGCAGCGAGCAAGCTCACGCTGAAGGTGATTACGGGGGTCGGCGCAGACGGCAAGAACCTCTATAAGAACCGCACAATCGCAGGGCTTGCGCCTGTGCTCACGGATGCGGATGCGCTCGCGGTCGGACGCGGGTTCGCGAATCTGCAGAAGCACGGGCTCGATCAGGTGATGCGCACGGATACGGCTGTCCTGACGGACTGAGCCCCCGCGCGGCAGATGATGTGAGGAACGCAGAAAGGAGGTACGACCATGTCGACGAAGAAACAGCTCCGCATGACGCTGGCGCTCTCGACGGGCAAGAACCACACGGTCAGTCTGATGGATCCAAAGGATGATCTGACGAAGGCGGCGGTGGAGACCTGCCTGCAGGATGTCATCGCAAAGAAGGCGATCATGCTCGGTGAGGCATACCCTGTCTCCATCAAGGACATCAGTGTCCAGACGGTAGACAGCGCTCAGCTTGCCTGAGTACTGCATCGGCAGGACATGATGAGGGACACTGGACGAAGCAAAACGTTTCGTCCAGTGTCCCTTTTTGTGCTCTGTCGCCGCTTCTGTGGATGGAGACGGGGAACGGCTTGCACTTTTCGCGTGTTTTTGGTAGAATCAATACGTTTCCTGCGGTTGTAGCTCAGATGGATAGAGCATCTGCCTCCTAAGCAGAGGGTCGCGCGTTCGACTCGCGCCAATCGCACCATACGGACATATACAAAGACTTCTCCTCGGGAGGAGTCTTTTTTCGCTTCCCTACGTGTAAAAGCCCCTCGGCACATGGCCGAGGGGCTTTCTGTCGATGGACGTATTACTTCTTCCCGAATCCGAAGAGCGACTTTAGCTTGCTGCCGATGCCCTCCGTGGGCGGTGCATCCGTGTCGGGCACGTCGTCGTAGAGGTCGGAGTTCACGACCTTCGCCGGGGGCGCGTCGTTGCGGCTCTCTGTGTCATCGTCACCGAGGGAGAAGCCCGCGCCGTAGTTTGGCGAGAATCCCGAGATGATGGGGATGCCGCAGTGCGGGCAGGCAGTGGCGGTGGAGGGGACGAATTTTTCACATTTTGGGCAGTACATCATGGACCTCGCTTTCGTCGGACGATTCCCTTCTATAGGATATATCGTCATTTGCGAGCAGTCGGATAATACCGATGAGCGAGAGGATGCCGCAGAGTGTCCAGAGGAGGATGCTCGGCACGCCGATCATGCTGTCCGCTGCCGACTGGAGCGCGCCGGCCGTGACAGTGCTGCTCTCCGTCAGAACCTCGGAGGAGAAAAGGCGGGCAAACGGCAGCGGGGTGATGAGGGGTGGGAGCAGTACGGCGAAGGGGAGGAACGCCTCATAGGGGGAATGTCCCAGCGTGCGCAGGCGCTGCCGTACGAGCGGCAGGAGGGGGAGTGGAAAGAGCACGAAGGGGAGGACAAAGAGGATGATGATGATCGTGGCAAGGATCCGCCCTGCCTCCGGAATCGCCGCGATAAGGATCATGAACACGCCGACCATGGACTGCAGGATGAGCTGTGCCGCCGGCGGGATGACAAGCCCCAGCACGAGGAGGAGGAGGAGGCTGCGGCGGATGAACGCCGTGCGCGTCACCGTTCCCGCACAGGAGAAATACGCTGCGCGCGTGGGCGGCAGTACCTCCTCGACGGGGGGATCGCCCCAGCGGTTCGCCTCCGGTTTTCCCTTTTTGAGGAAGAGCCAGCCGAGCCAGCAGGCGAGCGGGACAAAGAGGAGGAAGAAGAGAAGCAGCGCGATGCCCATGCTCGTGACGACGGCGGAGGCGAATGTCTCCGTCGCTCCGTTCCAGAGGGGAAAAGACGGCTCTATCATCTCGTTGAGGATGCCGATGAAGATACAGACGGGCAGGAGCATGAGGAGGAGAATGGGGACGCAGAGGAGGAGAATGGGCGCCGCCCAGCCGCCGCCGTGTCCCAGATCGTGCAGACGCCGTACGACGGCGGGAATGGCGAGCGGCGGGATGAGCGCGTAGAGGAGGAGGTTGAGCCCGAGGAACGCCGCGATGTAGACGGTGAAGAAGACCTCTGTCGAATCACGGAAAAAGCCCACCGCAGCGGATGCGGTGAGCGGGAAGAGGAGATAGCAGAGCGCGAGCATGGCAAAGAAGACGCCGCCGCTGATGACGCCGAGCGTCAGGGCGAAGTCGCGCCGCGTGAGCCTGCCCGTGCGGGAAAAGAGTGCATGATTCATACGCAGTCCTCAGCTGCGCGATACGCCGCTGTCATGCGATGTATCGCTGTCTGTCTGCGCAGTGTCCATTTCTGTACTATTTGTCGTATTGATGGCAGACGTACTAAATACAGGCATCTCACCCTCCGTGCTGAGCGGATCAGGGCCGTAGGAGTTCGGTCCCTCCGTGCCCTTCTTGAAGATGAGGTAGAGGGCGAAGAAGAAGCTGACGACGGGGACGAAGCTCAGCAGGATGAAGAATGCCGAGAGGTCGAGGTCGTGCAGACGGCGGATCGCGAGGAGATAGCCCGAGATGATGAAGGGCAGGTAGAGGATATAGGTCGCACCGAATGCGCCCATCATGGGGAGGTCATTCCCCATCTGTGCCGCTGCCGTGGTAAAGGTGATCACCATCAGCAGGATGTAGATCGCCGTCATGATGAGACCGAGGGCGAGGCAGCGCAGGATGTAGGGCTTGCGGTTGAGACGCCCCTCCCACGAGAAGAACATTTCCCGAATGTTGTCGATTTGGAACATGATGATTCTCCTTTTCGTTGATGAGGGAATCACTGTCTAAGGAAAACGATTCCCAAGGATGCAATCATTCTAGCATAGTCGTCTGTGATTTACAAGAAAAAGATATGACCTAGTATTAAAAACGAAAGAGAGAATAAAAAAGGAGCTGTTGCACGAAGTTTGCGACTTCGTGCAACAGCCCCCTTTGTCGGCAGCATTTGACTTGAGCGGTGAGCGCATATCTCCCTACGCCACACCGATCTCGCTCTCGTCGGAGACGGCGTTGCGTCCTTTTTCCTTGGAGCGGTAGAGGGCGCGGTCGGCGCGTGCGATGAGCCCGGGGAGGGAGTCGGATCCCCCGTGCCATGTGGAGACGCCAAAGCTGAGCGTGACGCCGCCCATGCGCTCTTCAAGGATGGCGCGCAGTCTCTCGCAGAAGGCGGTCATCGCCTCGAGGTCGTAGTGCAGGCCGAGGAGGACGAACTCGTCGCCGCCGTAGCGGATGAAGATGTGGCGGCGGTCGATCTCGTCGTGGATGATGGCGGCGATGTCTCTGAGCACCTGATCGCCCGCGAGGTGGCCGTGCGTGTCGTTGACCTCCTTGAAGTGGTCGATGTCAAAGAGGGCAAGGGAGAACCTAAACCCGCGCTCGTGCGCGAGGACGGAGAATCGATCAAAGCCCGCGTCGAGCTGATGGCGGTTGTAGCAGCCCGTGAGGAAGTCGCGCTTGGCGGCGTTCTGTGAGGCGGCGAGCTCCTGCGCGAGGCGCTCGTTCTGGCGCTCGAGTGACGCCTCCTCCATCATCTGGATGCGGATGAGGTGGAGGATGAGCGGTACCATGGCGTAGACGGAGAACACGGCCATGGAGAGTATCCCCGTGAAGAGATGGAACTCCCAGTGCAGCACATCAACAAGGGAGAGCGCGGTGAAGGCGATCAGCCCAAAGGCGGCATAGCGGCACGCAGGGTGGTATGCCCAGTGGGAGCGGACGAGTGCATGGATCAGGATGAGATCTGACGAAAAGAGCAGGATATTGTAGAACGGGAGCGCGCTGCTGTATGCGTTTCGTCCGACAATCTCGGCGAGGGTCACCGCTGCAAAGATGCCGACGAAGATGTGCAGGATGTTCTTTATGCGCGCGTGGTACTGCGGAGCGACGATCTCGCGCACGACGAGTGCCCAGCAGATCGGCAGCGCATAGATCATCGCGAGATGCAGCTCCCACCAGAGTGCGGGCATCCCAAAGAGACGCGGGAAGAGGGAGGTGTTGCCCGTCGTCCACAGGGCGAATGCGACGAGGAAGGCGATGAGGTAGATGTGTGCGCGACGGTGCAGATCCTGCAGGGCGCGCCACGAGAGGTTGAGACTGAGGAAGGCGATCATCGCGAGGGCGATGGAGAGAGCCGAGATGTAGATCGCGTCGGCGAAGGAGATGTTCTTCATGAACTGCGTTGTCGTGCCGATCTCAAAGTCGTCGATGCTCCCACGCCGCCCCATATCCGTCGTGTGCAGGAGGATCGTGAGCCGCCGTCCTGCTGCCTTGTTGTCGAGCGGTACATAGTGGATCGTGCGGCCGCGCGTCTCCGTGCGTCCCGACCAGTCGCCGTAGCGATAGACGAGGTCGTCGTCAAGGTAGACGGCGATATCCTGATTCGTCGTGGTAAAGAGCAGGTTGCAGTTCATGAACAGCGAGGTATACGGGATCTCCCACGAAAGATAGACCGCCGCTGCATCCGTTGGCAGCGGCGGCGGGACGGGATAGTCATAGGACTGCCAGTCGAGCGCGTCAGCGCGAAAGTCGCGGAGCATCGGGGAGGTCGTATCCGCGAGGGCATACGTGGGGGGGAGCTGACGGTCGGGGGGCGCTGCAAGGAGGCGCCATGAAATGATACACATGGCGGCGAGCAGTGCCGTACAGAGGAGTGCAGCGGCATTGTCCTGCAGGAATGTGCGGAGTTTCGTCATGGGGGAGCACCTTCCTTTCGGAAGAGGATGAGGGACTTTCGTAGTAATTTGTGTGGATTTTCTAACATTATAGCATATTTAGGTACGATAAAACAATAGAAAAAACGATTTCCGCAGAAGCAATGATACAGTGGAAGTGATACAAAAAAGCTGCTGCACGAAACGTTTCGTTTCGCACAGCAGTCCTCTGATGCGCTGGAATGATCGGCGTTCGCCGTGTTCGGAGAAACACTGTGCCAATCCGGCAGACCTTATTTTATCAGCGCTGCCTTTATATTACTCGTCAGTGATGGTGCTCGGCATTCGCGTTCGCACAGATATCGCAGCACGCTGCCTCGCCCTCGGTGGAGACGCTGTTGCGTCCCTTTTCCTTGGAGCAGTAGAGCGCACGGTCGGCACGCTCCATGAGGCTGTGCATCGAGTCGCCCGCGCCGTGCCATGTGGAGACGCCGAAGCTCATCGTGATGCCGCCCATCATCGCCTCGATCGCCGCGCGCAGTGTTTCGCAGAACAGTGCCATCTGTGCGAGGTCGTGATGGAGGGAGAGGAGGATGAACTCGTCGCCGCCGTAGCGGATGAAGATGTGGCGGCGGTCGATGCGCGCCTGTACGATCTCGGCGACGCCGCGCAGCGCTTGGTCGCCGCCGAGGTGGCCGTGCGTGTCGTTGACCTCCTTGAAGTGGTCGATGTCGAAGATGGCGTAGGAGAAGGGGAAGCCGTTCTTCTCCGCGAGTCCCGCGAACCGCTCAAAGCTTGGCTCGAGCTGGAAGCGGTTGTAACAGCCCGTGAGGAAGTCATGCTTTGCCTCGTCCTGCGTTACCTGCAGCTCCTGCGCGAGGGCACTGTTTTCCCGCGCGAGCTGCGCATCCTGCATCATCTGCTCGCGGATGAGGAAGAAGACGAACGGGATGAGGGCGTAGATCGAGAAGACGGTGGTCGAGAGTATCGGGGTAAAGAGGTGGTACTCAAAGTGCAGCGCATCGATGCCGACGAAGATCATGAGGGAGATCGCCGCAATCACGCCGTAGCGGCACGCGGGATGCTTTACCCACGAGGAGCGCAGGAGGACGAAGATGGGGTAGAGGAAGGTGAGGCCGAGGATGGGGTAGAAGGCGAAGAGCATGTTTATGTAGCCGCTTCGCCCGAAAATCTCCATCGTCGTAGCAATGGCGAAGACGATGCCGTAGAGGCAGAGGATGATGCGCAGGGGGCGCGCGTAGCGCCGTGCGGTGATGTGCTCGGCGATCTTGAGGAAGAGCATCGGCATGAGGTAGAGCATGATGTAGTGCAGCTCCGTCCAGATCTGCGTTGTGCCGAAGAGGCGCGGAAAGAGGGAGGAGGTGCCCGTCGTCCACAGGATGAAGCTCAGGAGGAAGGCGATGAGGTAGAGCTGCAGATGCCGCCGCCGCGTATACCCGCGCCAGACGAGATCCATGAGGAGGAAGACGATGAGCGAGGCGGCGATGGAGAGGCTCGCCGTGTAGATGGCATCGGTGATACTGATCTTCTGAAAGAGTGCCGCCTCGCTGTCGATGAAGAAGTAGTCAAAGCTGCCGAGCCACTCAGAATAGCGTGAGTGTAGAAGAAAAGTCACACGCTTTCCCGCAAGAGGTTCCCCGGCGTTAATGAAGTGGAGCGTGCGGCCGTAGGCATTGCTGAGAATCTCCCACGAACCGTGCACGTAGACCAGACGATCGTCAATGTAGACGCAGAGATCCTGATTCGTCGTCGCCGCGAGGATGTGGTCGATGGTGATGGGTGTATGCGGCGGGATCTCCCACGAGATGTAAACCGTCTGTGCATCGGCCGTGGGGGGGGATGGCGTTGTGTAGGGCTGCCAGTCGTGATCCGCTGCATGAAAGTGGATGATTTCGTCGTACGAGAGATCCTTGTTGATGAGGGCGTACTCGGGGGTCAGGTTGGCGTATGGCACCGTGCTGAGCAGCTGCCACGCATAGAGCATGGCGCCGATGACGACGGCGAATGAGACTAGGCCGATGAGATTACTCAGCTTGTGCTGCAGGGATTCCTTCATATCACTCTGTCTCCTGCGTCATTGATACGTAGAATTCATGTCATAAACTCAAACTTCGCACATCAAAAACACTTGTCAAGGCTTGAAAACCATAGCTTTGCGGCTGGAAAAACATCCTCGTCATGCACATTTTCGCAGCTTTTGTGACAGCAGCGACGGCAGCTCGGACAGGAAAAGCTCCAGCTGCTCCTGTATCTCCGCCTCATCATACATCGGATGTTCTTGTAGACGCTTGGCAAAGATCGACACCAGAAGCCGTAGAGCCTGTGCAATGCAGACATCAGGAAGCTCATCCACAGACAGGTAGAACAGCTCCCCTATACTTCGGTCATCCTTGGATTCACGTTGCTCCACCGCCAGAAACATGTACCGCGCGAACACAACGGATACATGCGCTGTCATGGCATCGTACGAGAGTGCACGGCAGTCCTTCTCCAAACGCAGATAGCTCTTGCATGCCTTGAAGAACACCTCGATTCCCCAGCGCTTCCCGTAGATACGGATTACCTCCTCCTCCGTAAGACTCAGATCCGTCGTCACCAGTACAAGCCAGTCCTTCCGGTTGTTGCGGTTGCGGACGAAGACGAGGCGTACGGGAAGAGCTTCGTCCCCCTTGCACACAGCTGCTTCTACCGACAGCAGATACTTCGAGCGTCCGCGCCGTTTCCTGTGCCTCCTGTAGATTGCTTTCACATCCTGCATCACACCTTCATGAAGGTAGTGGATCTTTTC
>CAUTTS010000057.1:0-15567 GCA_963541465.1 uncultured Selenomonas sp. | reverse complement strand
CAAGCAGTGTCCATTTTCTACCCCCTCTGTGTCCAGTTTTAGTTTACCACTTCAGCCGTTTTCGCATCGCCGATCAAGGCAGCAAGCCTTCCCCCTTTCAAAATCCCTCCCAATCGTGTAGAATAAGAGAGAACTATGGGGAGGGCGTTTTCATGATACGACAGGCAACGGTGCAGGACATTCCGGAGATGCTGCGCATCTACGACGCGGCACGCGCAGCGATGCGCGCGGCGGGTAACCCCACACAGTGGAGCGGCGGCTATCCCGCAGAGGAGCTTCTCCGTGCGGACATTGCACGCGGCGTGAGCTATGTCCTCCACGATGCGGATGCTGCGCCCCATGCCGCCTTTGCCCTCATCGCGGGTGACGATCCGACCTACACGCACATGGAGAACGGCGCGTGGCGCGACAATACGCCGTACGCCACGCTCCACCGCGTGGGCAGCGACGGCTCCCACCGCGGCACATTCCGCGCCATATTGGACTTTGCACGCACGCAGTACAGCCATCTGCGTGCCGATACACACGAGGACAATCATCCCATGCAGCATCTATTGTGCGCGGCCGGATTCGTCTTCTGCGGCACGATCTATGTCGCGGACGGCACGCCGCGCCGCGCCTATGAATGGATAAAGGAGTCTCACCCATGATCGAATGCGTCACCGTCGGCGATATGATCCCGACCCATTCCTATTTCTACATCGACGATACGTCAAAGCACGGCTTTCTCATCGACGCGGGGGCGGAGGGCGGCCGCCTCGCTGCACACGCCGCAGAGCGCGGCTGGACGATCGAGCGGCTGCTCCTCACCCACTGCCACTTCGACCATATTGGCGGCGTGGACGACTTTCGTGCGCGCATCCCCTGCCCCGTCTGTGCCGCTGCAGAGAGCCCGCGCTACTGCAGCGACCCGAACTGGAACCTCTCCACATGGGGCGATGCGCCCGTGACTCTCGCGAATGTGGAGACGTTCGCCGACGGTGCGCACATCGCACTCGCAGCAAATCCCGCGATGTCACTTGAGGTGCGCTATACACCGGGGCATACGACAGACTCCTGCATCTTTTACAGCGCACACGACGGCATCGCGTTCGTCGGCGACACGATCTTTTTTGCGAGCGTCGGGCGTACGGACTTCCCGGGCGGCGACACGGCGGCACTCTGGGAAAGCATTCGGACGCAGGTCTTTACCCTGCCGCCCAATACCGTGCTCTACTCGGGGCATACGGAGCCGACGACGGTCGGCGCCGAGCTGGCACGCTATCGCCGATGACGTATCACGAGTTTATGGCGTCGCTCGCACAGGGCACTCCACCGCAGATCTACCTCCTCGCCGGGGAGGAGCCGTACTACATCCGCCGTGCCGAGGAGGCGATTCTGCGCCGTCTCCTGCCCGATGCCGCCGCGCGCGCAGACGCGCTCATCCGCTATGAGGAGATGCCCGCCATCGACGCGCTGGCCGAGTCGCTGGAGACCGCGCCCTTTTTTACGGATAAGATCATCGTCCTCGTCCATGACGCCGCCGTCTTTCGCGCGGGAAAAAAGGCGGCGGAGGGCGATGCACCTGCGCCGAAGGACGCCGCGGTGGAGCGTCTGCTCGCCCTCCTGACGAACCTCCTGCCGACGACCTATGTCGTATTTAGCCTCAATGCAAAGCCCGACAAGCGGCGCAAGCTCTATCAAGCAGTGCAGAAGACGGGGCGCATCCTCGAGAGCGAGGCCGTGCGTCCGTGGAACGTCGAGGGATGGCTAAGCGAGCGTCTGCGCGAGATGGGGTGCTCCATGCAGCGTGAGGCGCGCACATTCTTTCTGAATGTCGTCGGCATGATGCAGACGATCTCACTGGAATTTCTCGACCGGCAGCTGGAAAAACTCACGCTCTACACCGACAGCAAACAGTTCACGGAGGCGGATCTGCGTGCGGCGTTCTCGGAGATGCCCGAGGTCTCCGTCTTTGCGCTCATGGATGCCGTCAGTGCGCGTGACGTGCGGCGCGCCATGGAGCTCCTCGCCCGCTGCCGCGCGGACGGCGTCCACTTCACCGTGCTGCTCGCCCTCCTCACGCGGCACGTCCGTCAGCTCTGGCAGGCGCATCGCCTCCTCGCACGTGGAACGCCGCCCAAGGGACTCGGCAAGACCATGGGGCTGCATCCCTTCATCGCCGAAAAGCTCGGCGGGCACGCGCGCGGCTTTCGGGAGTCCACGCTACGGGATGCCGTCCTCGCCCTCGCCGATGCCGACTTTCTCCTGAAGACGGGACAGGCAGGCGACGAACTGCTCGAGGACATCATCATCCGCCTGTGCCGCAAATAATCCCCCCCCCTATAAGAAAGAAGGCATTCTTGTTATGACATCGTACGATGATCGTTTTTTCTCCGTTCGGAATACCACGCGGATGGCTCTCTGTATCGCACTGATCTGCGTGAGCGCCTATATCGCCATTCCCGTCCCCTTCATGGCACCGCTGACGATGCAGACCTTTGTCATGTGCCTTGCGGCACTCGTCCTGACGCCGCGCCAGACGGCAGTTGTGCTCATCGGCTACACACTGATCGGTGCGATTGGCCTGCCCATCTTTGCGGGCGGTGTCGGTGGACTCGGCATCATCATGGGGCCGCGCGGCGGTTTTTTCATCGGCTTTCTTGTCGCCTATACGCTAATGAGCCTCCTCAAGGGACATACGCCCTCCTTTTCGCGCTATGCCGTCGTCGGTGCACTCATCAGCGTCCCCGTCACGTATCTCTTTGCTACGCTGTGGCTGACCATTCTCTTCGGCGATAAATTCGTCGGCATCAGTGCCGCCTTTATGGCGCTCGTCCAGTTCATCCCGGGCGACCTCATCAAGGCAGTCGGCGCAGCGGCACTCGGCGCGAGCCTGAACCGCCGCCTGCAGTTCCTCTGAGGAGGAGCGGTAATTTCCATCATCCCCTAAAATATTCCATAGCGTCCTAACTCCCGCCCGTGCGGGAGCTTTTTCTTAGACGAAACATTCCTTCATCTCTCTCATTTTCCTATAAATAAAGGTTGTGAAAGGGTATATTCTGCGTTATAATAGCATTAGTTATACTGCCATAAAATAGGGTATGTGACGGCTATCACGCCGGGGGGGTATGATCGACGACAGCAGGAGAGGAGGCTCTGCAGAAAAAAGGGAGCGGTTCTACACTTTCACTGAAATAATCAGAAGGGATGGAATGAAATGAATGGAATCACCGTATCAAAGAAGATCATTCTGAGTTTTGCCTTGCTCATTGTGATGTTCCTCGGCTTCGGCGCATTCGCCTGCTACTCGGGGCAGAAGCTGCACGACACCGTGGTGGATCTCGTGGGCTGGACGGACAATCTGGCGGCCGTGGCAAATGTCGCAGACGCAGCCAGCGCAGAGCGCAGGGTTGCCATCATCCGCGTCACAGCAAAGGATCCCGCAAAGCGCGCGGAGATCGAAGATACACTGACAGCATTGAAAAAGGAGACGGACGACGCCTTCGTCAAGTACGAGAAGGCACTCTCGGGCATCGTCTACACGACACCGGACGGAGCAGCGGAAGACCGTGCCATCTTGGAGAACGAGCGCAAGGCATGGGCGGCATACCGCGCTACGGACAGTGAGGTCGATGCGATGCTCGCCGAGGGAAAGAACGACGAGGCATTCGCCTACCTCGACGGCCCCGCACTGGAAAAATACAAGAATTTTACCGAGCTGATCACCAAAGACCGGGATCGCTGCATTGCCGGCGCACGTGAGGCAAACGACAACGGTACTGCCGTCTATGAGAACGTCATCACGACGACCATCATCGTTGCGGTCATCGTCATTCTCCTGACCTGTGTGTGCGGATTCCTCCTGCTGCGCACCATCTCGAGCTCGGTTGACATGGTGCTCACGAATCTGCGTAAGATCGCACAGGGCGATCTCCGCATCCATCTGTCGACGGATTCGGGGGATGAGTTCGCCCAGATGGCGGATGAGACGAATAAGATGCTCGAAAACATCCGCAATATGACGAAGACCATCCAGAAGACAGCAGAGTCCGTCGCCGATGCCTCGGGCACCCTGACGAATACGGCGGAGCAGTCGGCACACGCCACACAGAGCGTCGCCCAGTCCATCACGGAGGTGGCGGAGGCGTCGCACGGCCAGATGGACTCGGTCTCGGAGGCAAAGCATCAGGTGCATGCCTTTACGCGCGGACTCTCGGATGCGACGAGCGCCATCGAGAACGTCGCCGACGACATCGAGCACACCTCGCAGAAGGCAGAGGAGGGCAACCAGCTTGTCGTGGCGACGGTCGATCAGATGAATGCCATCGCCGATACGGTCGTCTCCTCCTCGGAGGTTGTCGCCAAACTCGGCGAGCGCTCCAAGGAGATTGGCAATATTGTCGAAGTGATCTCGGGCATCTCGGGGCAGACGAACCTGCTCGCCCTCAACGCTGCCATCGAGGCAGCGCGCGCCGGTGAGCACGGACATGGGTTCGCCGTCGTCGCCGAGGAGGTCAGAAAGCTCGCCGAGGAGTCGCAGAACGCATCGAAGCAGATCGGCGACCTCATCCGCGCCATCCAGGAGGAGACGGAGGAAGCCGTCACCGCCATGGAGACGGGACGCATCGAGGCGGAGAAGGGACGCGAGAACGTCGCGGCAACAGGCGAAGGGTTCTCGGAGATCCTTTCGATGATCCGCCGCATTCAGGAGAATGCGGGCTCCATCAAGGCGACGATGGACGATCTCGGTCAGCGTGCCGCGAAGATCGACACCGCGACGGGCGAGATCCACGACGCAGCGTCCAAGGTCGCATCGGAGTCGCAGACGGTCTCTGCGGCGACCGAGGAGCAGGCGGCCGGCATGGAGGAGATCGCGGCAAGCAGCCGCGGACTCTCGGATATGGCGCACGAACTCAACACGGCAGCCGCCAAGTTCAAGACCTGACAGCAAACAAACGGAGCAAGCAAAAGGAGCAATCGCCACGTGGCGATTGCTCCTTTTCGGTTGCTTTTTACATCTCTTATACGATTTCGTCCTTCGGTACCATGTCCTCATCCTTGAGTGTGCCCGCACGTGCACGGTCGGCAAACTCCGCCGTCGCAGTAAAGAGCACGTCGGTCGAGCTGTTGAGTGCGGTCTCACAGGAATCCTGCAGCACACCGATGATGAAGCCGACGCCGACGACCTGCATCGCAATGTCATTGCTGATGCCGAACGAGGAGCAGGCAACGGGGATGAGGAGCAGCGAGCCGCCCGCAACACCCGAGGCACCACACGCACCGACGGTGGCGACAAGGCAGAGCAGGAGTGCCGTCGGCAGATCAACGGGGATGTTCAGTGTATGAGCTGCTGCGAGAGAGAGCACGGCAATCGTGATCGCCGCGCCGCTCATGTTGATCGTCGCACCGAGCGGGATAGAGATGGAGTAGACGTCGGGATTCAGTCCGAGACGCTTGCACAGCTGCATATTGACCGGGATATTCGCCGCGGAGCTGCGCGTAAAGAACGCGTAGATGCCGCTCTCACGCAGCGTCGTGAGAACGAGCGGGAACGGGTTGCGGCGGATGTGCAGCCAGACGATGATCGGGTTCATGATGAGCGCGACAGAGAAGAATGCCCCGAGGAGAACGGCGAGCAGATGCAGATAGCTGATGATCGCATCCGTGCCGTTCGTGCCGACCGCGTCCGCCACGAGTCCCATGATGCCGAACGGGGCAAAGCGGATGACCCAGAGGACGATCTGCGTCATGACGACGGCAAAGTCACGCACGGTATTCTTTGTCGTTGCATTTGCCTTCTGCAGGGCGACGCCTGCAAGAATACTCCACGCGAGGATGCCGATGTAGTTCGCGTTCGCAATGGCGTGGAGCGGGTTGTCGACGACGTTGAGGATCAGGTTGTGAATGACCTCGACGATGCCGCTCGGCGGCGTGACCGATGCCTCTGCCACGACGAGGTGGAGAGATGAGGGAAAGGCGAACGAGAACGCCACGGCGACGATGGACGCAAGGAACGTCGCAATGACATAGAGGCGCACGATGGGCTTGAGTGCTGCGCCCGCGCCGACCGTGCGCTGCGCCATGGCATTCATGACGAGCACAAAGACGAGGATCGGTGCGACGCCTTTCAGGGCGCGCACGAACACGTCGCCGAGCACGGCGACGAGCGGGATCGCGGCAGGTGCATAGAGTGCTATGAGGATACCGATGATGAGTCCGACCGCGATGAGCTTGATGAGTGCCGTCTCACGGTACGTGCGGCTGATACTTCTGAGCAAAAAATCTCCTCCTTAGAGAATCGATGATGGGATGTAAAAAACATCCATTATTATAGCAGAAGGGGCGTGTCTTGTCACGCCCCTGTCAACGTCAGCCCTACTGTATTCTCATGGAGCCTGTGCGCCGCATGATGGACGGGGCTCCTCCCCCTCCTCCTGCCGCAGTTCCTCGATGTACCGCGCCACGGCATCTTGCCACGGGGGCAGGCGGTGGAATCCCGCCGCATCGAGACTCTGTTTGCTGAGGCGCGAGTTCAGCGGGCGCACCGCCTTCGTCGGATAGCTGTGCGTGGGCACGGAGGTGACGCGCACCGTCTTCCCTGCCGCGCGGAAAATCTCGGTGGCAAACTGCGCCCACGAGCAGAATCCCTCGTTGGTTGCATGGTAGATGCCGTACTTCTCCGATGTGATCATCTCGGCAAGTAACGGCGCAAGGTCATGTGTGTAGGTCGGCGAGCCGACCTGATCGCCAACGACGGAGAGACTCTTGTGCTCCTGCGCGAGATTCAGCATGGTCTTGACAAAGTTCTTGCCGTGGATGCCGAACACCCATGAAATACGGACGATAAAGTACTGGGAGAGATGCGCCATGACGGCCTCCTCGCCCATGAGCTTCGACGCACCGTAGACGTTGCGCGGCCCCGTCATATCATCCGTCTCATACGGCGTCGTGCCCGTCCCGGGGAAAACGTAGTCCGTACTGATGTAGAGCAGCCTGATCCCGCGCTCAGCGGCAAGACGTGCGAGGATCTCCGTCCCTGCTGCATTGATGAGACGGCAGCGGGCAGACTCGTCCTCCGCCTTGTCCACGGCGGTGTATGCAGCCGCATGGAGGATGGCATCCGGCTCGGTCGCCTCGATGACGGCGCGCATGACATTCTCGTCCGACAGCGGAAAGAGCTCCGAGGAGACGCCGTGTACCTCGTGCCCACGCGCACGGAACTCCTTCACGCAGTCATAGCCGAGCTGCCCTGTCGCTCCCGTGATGAGGATTTTCATCGCAATCCGTCCTTTCTTTTCCATGCGTATGATCCATGATTTCTTTGTTCTTATTGTATCACAAAGGCGCCGCCCATGGGCGACGCCTTTTCAGTATACACTATGCACGTTTATTGCTGATAGTAGGGATGGTTAGTGTAATGGTCGTCCCTTCTCCCTCTGCGCTCTTCACCGCGATGCGAATGCCATGCTGCTCGGCGATCCAGCGTGCGATCGAGAGTCCCAGCCCGGAGCCGCCCGTCTCCTTCGTCCGCGAGGAGTCCACGCGGTAGAACCGCTCGAAGATATGTGCCTGATGCTCCGGTGCAATGCCGATACCGTCGTCCGAAAGCTTCACCGTGACGGACTTGCCGTCCTCTGCCAGGATGGACGACGCACGAATGTGACCTCCGGCAGGCGTGTACTTTCGACTGTTCTCAAGGAATACACGGAAAAGCTGACGCAGGAGGACGGGATCGGCACTGACCACAGCCTCGTCGTTCCTATCCAGAGTCACCTTGTGCGAGCTCGTCACCATCTGCATCTTTTCCATCGTGTCGGCGAGAATCTCCGTGAGAAGCACCGCCTCCTTGCGCACCACCTGCCGCTTCTGGTCGGCACGCGCGAGAAAGAGCAGTTTTTCGATGAGCTGCTGCATATTCTCCGCCTCAGAGCGGATCGCCGTGATGCCCTCCTCGAGGATGTCCTTGTCCTCACGCCCCCAGCGCGAGAGCATGTCAGAGTATCCGAGGATGACCGTCAGCGGCGTGCGCAGCTCATGGGAGGCATCCGAGACAAACCTCTGCTGCTGGACAAAGCCCTCCTGCAGGCGCTCGAGCATTCGGTTGAACGTACGCGCCAGCTCTGAGAGCTCGTCGCGTGCGCGCGGGATCGTGAGGCGTTGCCCGAGGCGCTCCACCTCGATGCTGCCCGCCGTCCGCGTGATCGCGCGAATCGGTGTCAGAATGCGCCGGCTGATGAAATGCCCTGCGATGAGCGCGAGCACAAAACAGATCGCAACGGTATAGAAGAGCAGCCGCTGCAACGAATAGAAAAAATCCTTTTCCGTCGTAATCGTGCGGAAAAAATGAATCCGATAGGTGGTACCACCATACTCGAGCGTGCGCTGGGCATGGTAGACCGAGCCGTTCCGGAACTCGGAGACCTCCATCTCGGGATTTGCCCAAAACGGTGTCGGCACCCTCCCCTGCTCAATCACTGCATTCGATGGAAAGTGCGAATCCGTATCGAGAACAACCCGCCCCGCATCGTCCGTGATCCGCACGATCACGCCGGGGATCACGGACTCCTCGAACCAGAACTTTGACTCGGCCGCATTTCCGCTCTCGATGTTGTTCATCACATGACGGATGCTGCGGTCGAGATCGACCTCTGCCTGCCGATAAAAAAAGATGTATGCGCCCATCCCCAGAATCGTCGTCGAAAGAATGAGCACGAAAAAGAGGATAGCGGCATACATCAATGTGATCTTGGTTGAGATGCGGATATAGAGACAGCGGTCAGCCCAGTCCGACAGGCGTCTCCTAATCGCGCACCACATAGCCGACGCCCCGCACCGTATAAATGTATTTCTTATGGAAGCGGTCGTCCAGCTTGGCGCGCAAGTAACGAATGTAGACATCGACGACATTGGTCTCGCCCGTGTAGTCGAAGCCCCATACCTCCTGCAGAATTTGATCGCGTGTCAGCACCGTGCGCTTGTTGCGCAGAAGGTACTCCAAGAGGTCATACTCGCGCTTCGTGAGCGCGACTGTCTCCCCGTCCACCTGCACCTCGTAGCGCGAGAGGAACATGATGAGATTTTTCACCGTCAGACGGTCGGATGCATCGTCCGTCGAGATATCGCGGCGACGGAGTGCGTTGCGGATGCGTGCGATCAGCTCAGGCACAGCAAACGGCTTCGTGATGTAGTCGTCTGCACCGATGTCAAGCCCCTCGACCCTGTCCTCCACCGCATCGCGTGCCGTCAGCATAATGATGGGCACGTTCGAGACCGTGCGCACACGGCGGCAGATCTCGATCCCATCCATGCCGGGCAGCATCACATCGAGCAGGATAATGTCGAAATTCTCCTGAATGATGCGCTCATAGGCACGCGTACCGTTCCCCTCGATCTCGGCCGTAAAGCCCTCGTGCTCCAATTCCATCTGCAAAAAACGAGCAATTCGCGTTTCATCCTCCACGATGAGGACATGTGTCTTCTCTTCCATCTGAAACACCTCACATCATTTCCCTGATTGATGTCTTTAAGGAATCGCTGATAAAATGAAGTCTGCCAGATTGGCGTAGATTTTTTGTCCGAACAAGGTGGAAAACCGGACGCATAGCAAAGGCTATGTGGAGGATTTTCCGCCGAAGTGCGGGCGAAAAAGATGCGTCAAGATGGTAGTGCTGAATTTATCAGTGATTCCTTAATGTCTATACTATATATGAATGCAGGAAAAATGAAAAGCGAAAAAAGTAAAATATAATAGAAATTTTAATTCCTTCGTTTTTCCTTGACAACAGGGCGTCCGTCCCGTATAAAACAGGGTAGGAATGACAAAAACGGAGGAACAGCAGTGAACGAAAACGGACGGCTCTATCTCTGTGCAACGCCCATCGGCAACCTCGGTGACATCACCTACCGCGCCGTTGAGATGCTGCGTGCGGCGGATCTCATCGCCGCCGAGGACACGCGCCATACGCGCGGACTCCTCGCACACTATGACATCCATACCCCCATGACCAGCTACCATGAGCACAACAAGGACAGTAAGGGATCCGAACTCATCGCGCGGATGCAGGCGGGGGAAACCATCGTCTGCGTCAGTGACGCCGGGCTCCCGGGCATCGCAGACCCCGGCGGGGATCTTGCGCGCCGCGCCATCACCGCCGGCATCCCCGTCACCCCGCTGCCGGGCGCGAACGCCGCACTCTCCGCGCTCATCTGCGCGGGACTTCCGCTCGAGGGATTCACCTTCGTCGGCTTTCTCCCGCGCAAGGAAAAGAAACGGCGCGAGGTGCTGGCACGCGTCGCCGCCTACCCCGAGACGCTCATCTTCTACGAGGCGCCACACCGTCTGCGTGAGACGCTTGACGCTCTCGCAGAGAGCCTTGGCAGAGCGCGTCGTGCGTGTGCCGCGCGCGAACTCACGAAAAAGTTCGAGGAACTTCGCCGCGCGACACTCGGCGATCTCCTCGCGCACTATCGGGAGTACGAGCCGCGCGGCGAGTTCGTGATCGTCGTCGCGGGCGCGGACGAGAATACTGCCGCCGCTGCGGATGCGGCGGAGGAGGTGTCCCTCACGGAGCGCTACGCGGCGCATATCGCCGCAGGACTCGACAAGAAGGAGGCCATGCGCCGTACCGCGCAGGAGCTTGGCATCTCACGGCGGGATGTGTATCAGGCGCTCTTGGCGGAGGAGGATAAAAGATCCGCACCCATCTGAAGGACTATTTTATCCGCGTTTCCCTTGCTGTTTTCTCAGTGCCGTTGTATAATCTTTCTAATCACGATTATAATAATCGTGATTAGAAAGATGGTGGTACTGTGTTTATCGGTCGTGAACGTGAGCTGGATTTTTTACAGGAGCACTATGACTCGGAACGCGCCGAGCTCATCGTGCTCTATGGACGGCGACGCATTGGAAAGACAGAGCTGCTGCAGCAGTTCGCGCGGGATAAGTCTGCCGTATTCTACGCCTGTACGGAATGTACCGATCAGGAGCAGCTTGCCCGCTTTTCAAAGCGCATCCTGCAGACAGGCATCCCTGCGGCGCATTTTCTGTCCTCATTTTCGGATTGGGAGACGGCGCTCAGGAGCATACAGGATGTTCCATCTGAGGGGAAGAAACTGCTCATCATCGACGAGTTCCCCTATATGTGCGCGAGCCATCCGGAGCTGCCGTCCATCCTGCAAAATCTCTGGGATCATGCGCTCTCGCATGCAAACGTTATGCTCATCCTCTGCGGCAGTGCGATGAGCTTTATCGAGAACGAGCTGCTCGCCGAGCGCAATCCGCTGTATGGCAGGGCGACGGGCATCTACAAGCTGCTGCCGCTGCCCTTTGTAAACGTACGGGAGTTTTTCCCACAGTACAGCGTGGAGGATCAGGTCGCAGTCTATGCGATTCTCGGTGGTATTCCCTACTATTTAATTCAGTTTCAACCCCGGAAATCCCTCGAAGAAAATATCTGCACCAATATCCTGCAAAAGGGCTGTGTCCTCTACAGCGAGGTGGAGTTCCTGCTGCGGCAGGAGCTGCGCGAGACGAGCGTCTACAACGCCATCATTGAGGCGGTGGCGCTCGGCAACAATACGCTCGCCCTCATCCACAGCAAGACGCAGATCGAAAAGACGAAAATCAGCGTCTACCTAAAGAACCTTATGGAGATCGGCATCGTCACGCGGGAGTTTTCTGTGCTCTCCACGGTAAAGGAGCGGGCGGGCAGCGGACGTGGACTGTATCAGCTGACGGACGCATACTTCCGTTTCTGGTACGCATTTCTCTACGGCAGCCACTCGGAGCTTGAGGCGGGCGACGCGGTGGGCGTATGGGAGCATCTCATTTCACCCCGGCTGCACGAATTCACCTCTCGTGCCTACGAACAAATCTGCATCGAGTATCTGCGCAGCCGCAATCGTGCAAATGACCTGCCGTTTCACTTTGTTAAGATTGGCCGTTGGTGGGAGAAGGTCACGCATACCGCCGATGGGAAAAGGCGCACGGTATCGGAGGAGATCGACATTGTCGCCGCAGATCGCGCGGAGCGGAACTTTCTGCTCGTGGAATGTAAATTTCGCCATACACCCGCCGATCTTGACGTACTCCGACAGCTACAGGGCAAATGGCCGCAAGAGAAATACCCGGGAAACTATCACTATATGATCTTTTCCTTCTATGGTTTCACCGAGCGACTGCGTGATGCCGCCGCACAGGAGAATGTGTGCCTCGTGTCCGGAGAGGACTTGTAGATTAGAACACCGCCACAGTTGTCACCCCGCACACTCTGTGCTACTATATAGTACATCAAATCGAAACGAGGCATGATTTATGAGCGAAAAGACTCCATTTTACATCACCACCCCCATCTACTACCCGAGTGCGAAGCTGCACATCGGTCACGCCTACTGCACGACGGTTGCGGATACCATTGCACGCTACAAGCGGCTCGCGGGCTTCGATGTGTTCTTTCTGACCGGCTCGGATGAGCACGGGCAGAAGATCCAGCAGGCAGCGGAGAGGGAGGGCATCACGCCCATCCAGTACGTTGACCGCATTGTCGCGAGCTTTCAGGAGCTGTGGCGGCTGCTTGGCATCTCCTACGATGACTTCATCCGTACGACGCAGCCGCGCCACTATGAGCTCGTGCAGGACATCTTCCAGCGCATCTACGATCAGGGCGACATCTACAAGGGCGAGTACAAGGGACTCTACTGCACGCCGTGCGAGAGCTACTGGACGAAGCTGCAGCTGGATGAGAACGGCTGCTGCCCCGACTGCCACCGCCCCGTGCAGGAGGTCTCCGAGGAGGCGTACTTCTTCCGCATGAGCAAGTATGCGGATCGTCTGCTCGCCTACATCAACGAGCATCCCGACTTCATCCAGCCCGTCTCGCGCCGCAACGAGATGATCGCCTTCATCGAGCAGGGGCTGGAGGATCTGTGCGTCTCGCGCACCTCGTTCGACTGGGGCATCCCCGTGCCGTTCGACCCGAAGCACGTCGTCTACGTCTGGTTCGACGCACTCACGAACTACCTCACGCCGATCGGCTGCCTCCACGACAAGGAAATGTTCCATAAATACTGGCCGGCGGATGTGCATCTCGTCGGCAAGGAAATCGTGCGCTTTCACACGATCATCTGGGGCTGTATGCTCATGGCGCTCGGACTCGACCTGCCGAAAAAAGTCTACGGGCACGGCTGGCTCATCGTCAACGGCGCAAAGATGTCGAAGTCGGTCGGCAACGTCGTCGACCCCGTCGCCCTCATCGAGGAGTTCGGCGCGGACGCCATCCGCTACTTCCTGCTGCGCGAGATCGCGCTCGGACAGGACGGCAATATCTCGCGCGACGCGCTCATCGGGCGCATCAACTCCGATCTCGCGAACGATCTCGGAAATCTGCTTCACCGCACGCTCTCCATGGCGAAAAAATATCGTAAGGGCGTTATCACAAAGGGTGCAGGACATACGGACTTCGACGCGCCACTTGAAACGATGGCGACGGCGACGGTGCGCGACTATACGGAGCAGATGGACGCGATGGAACTCTCCGCCGCAGTAAAGACCGTCTGGGCGCTGATCTCGCGCACAAACAAGTACATCGACGAGACCGCCCCGTGGACGCTCGCCAAGGACGAGGCGAAGGCGGCGGAGCTGGACGCTGTGCTCTATCACCTCGTCGAGACGCTGCACATCGTCAGCGTCCTCATCACGCCGTTCATGCCGACGACGGCACGCCGCATCCACGAGCAGCTCGGATTCCATGCGGACTTCGACGGTGTGCAGCTGGCGGACATCGCCGCATGGGGCGCGACACCTGACGGACATACGGTCGGCACGGCGGAGCAGCTCTTCCCGCGCATCGAGGTCGAGAAGGAATGACACTCATCGACACGCACGCCCACCTCTACGATGAAAAATTCGACGATGACCGCATCGCCGTGATCGCACGCGCGCGTGAGGCAGGCGTAACGAAGATCATCAGCATGGGCGACACGATGGCGGCATCCGCGCAGGTGGTGCAGGATGCGGAGGAACATCCCACACTCTACGCTGCCGTCGGCATCCACCCCGAGAGCGCATGTGTGCTGACGGACGAGATGCGCCGTCAGCTCCTCACATGGGCAAGACATCCGAAGGTCGTCGCCATCGGCGAGATCGGACTCGACTACTACTGGGAAAAGGACGCATCACGCCGCGCCCTGCAGCGTGATCTCTTTGCAGCGCAGCTAAGTCTCGCGCGCGAGGCGGGGCTTCCCGTCTGCATCCATGACCGCGAGGCGCACGGCGACACGCTCACCATGCTGCACGCCGAGGGTGCGGGGCTCGCGGGCGTCCTCCACTGCTATTCAGGCAGTCTCGAAATGGCGCGCGAACTGTGGAAGATGGGTTTCTGCATCGGCATCGACGGGCCGCTCACGTACAAGAACGCAGCGAAACTGCCCGACATCGTGCGCGAGGCTCCGGCAGATAAACTTCTCATCGAGACGGACTGCCCCTACCTCGCTCCCGTCCCCCTGCGCGGCAAGCGCAACGAGCCCGCCTACGTCACGCATATCGCCGCCAAGATCGCCGAGGTCCGCGGTGAGACCATCGAGGACGTCGCACGCTATACGACAGAGAACGCAGCGCGGCTCTATCCGAAGCTGCAGAATGGTACATCATGATCTCTGGCGCATGATCAAGTCAAGTGCAACTTTTTCTTATGGAAACACGGATCTCCGATTCCTCAGCACACAAAGAGAGAGGCGGTATAACCGCCTCTCTCTTTGTGTGCTATGATCCCCCCCGTGCCGTCTCGCGCAGGTCACGCACGTGCGCACGGAGATTAGCCGCGGCGAGGACGTTACGCATCACCTCGGCCGCGAGGACATACGCCCTGCCGCTCGGCTGATCCGCATCTGCATAGGAGCGCGCATCCCTGCGGTCAATGACCTCCCCTGTTGCGCGATCATAGACGAGAAGGCGGACGGCGGCACCGCTGCGAAGAAAGTTCTCCTCATAGAAGATACTCGTATAATATATCTCCTCATAGTAAGTCGTGAGGATCGGCAGGACGACGAGGTCTGCCTCCACGGCATCTGCCGTTGCACGCAGGGCGGCAGGATAGTCGCAGCCGCGCCGCGCGGCGTACTGCCCGCAGGCACTATCATACGCATCGAGCAGCGCACGGTCATCGACATAGGTGAGCCAGCCCATCGTATCGTTCAGCGGCATGTGAAGATCGCGTGCGACCATCTCCTCGAGCGCATCCACCGTCTCCGCATCAACATCTGCCGCACCGCCCTCCACCACGAGCGGCAGCTGTGCGATGCGCGCAGCTCCGAACGCGGACGACGTGGGCAAGAGCATGAGAAAGAAGCTCAGCAGAGCCATATACCTCAGAAAAGATTTCATCGTTGATCTCCCCCCAAGAAAGCACGGATGCACCGCAGACGATGCCCCCTTCCACCACGTCGCAGGCCCCTCCCCCCGCGTGTACGGGGGAATCTTTTGGTCATCCTCAGTGAATCGCCTTTTTCTTGAACCGTCCGCCCACGATGTCGTGTACGGCATGGATGGTCACAAAGGCGCGCTCGTCCTTGTCGAGGCCGAGCTCCTTG
>CAUTTS010000056.1:0-15593 GCA_963541465.1 uncultured Selenomonas sp. | reverse complement strand
GCTTAAGCTCTTTCCAACCACGCGACTATCGCGTGGTTTTCTTTATACAATAAAACGACAGTGATCTGCCGTTTTTTATTGTTCTGCCTCGAACTGACCGCGCCGAAATACCTTGCCGATCGTACCGAACTGGAAGATCGCCACCTCTTTGATCGTGTACCGTCCATAGGTATTCCCCAGACGATAGTTCGAGTTGAACGCCTCGCGCATCCCGCCCGCCGTATGCATCTCCTCGCCGTAAACGAGAAAGGGATTCGGCACAACGGCAAAGAGATTATTGCCGAGCGGCATACCCCAGTAGTCCGCATCCCGCGTCGGCGTCACGGCGACAAAGCGCGGCTCAAGCTCGGGGCGGCTGTGACGCAGCTGCATATTCGTACAGCGCATCCCCTGCACCTCATAGTCTCGGATGAAATCATCCTGTGCCTTCTTCTTCTGGAACATTGTTCCCGGCACATCATAGAGGGCATTATAGTCCCGCACGAAGTCCGCCGTCCGCTCCTCTGGGGTTCGCTCGCGCAGCTCATGCTGCGGAATTCCCGCCAGCGTCGCCGCAGCGGTCTTTTTGCGTGTGGCTTCCGTCTGCTTTGCCTGATCGTTGACCGCCGACTCCCTGCCGCCGCCGGCACGCGCGTAGCTGCCGGCCGCACGCTGCATGGCATTCGGCGGTTTTTCCAGTTTCTTCTCGGGAGGCTTTGATGGCTGCGTTCCCGTATAGGCACGCGCCAGCTCGCGCTTCATCTCCTCATCGAGGAGATCGCTCACCGATGGAACGGAGCGTGCCGCCTCTTCCTGTGCGGCACGTTCCTTCGCATCTTCCCTCTCCTGCGCAGGGTGTGTTGACGCCCCTGCAGCGTGCTGCGCCTCAAGCACCTGCGTCAGTTCGTCGATACGGCTTTGCTGACGCAGTACCATCTTCTCGAGCAGCGTGACACGTTTCGCGAGTTCATGAATCCGTGTCAGTTCGTCGGTTCCCATTCCCCCATCTTACCTCTCAGACTGTGATCGACTGTGCGCGGGCAAGCGTCGCACGCGCCTCACGCACAATGTCGTCGATGATGGTCTTGACCGGCTCGACCTTGCGCAGCAGCGTCAGTGTCTCACCCGCCTGCATCATGCCGTTGACGACATCGCCGTCGACCGCCGCCAGCTTGTTCGTGCCTGTCGCACGGTCGAGGAGCTCCTGCTTCGTCGCCTTGCCCGAGTACTCAAGCGCGACGAAGTCCTCGGCGAACTTGTTCTTGATGCCGCGCACTGCGCCGCCGATGGTGATGCCCGTCACGATGGTATCCGTGTCCACCGCTGCGATCAGCTTTTCCTTCATATTCGGATGGACAACACACTCCTCCGCAACGAGGAAGCGCGTTCCCATCTGAACGCCGGCCGCTCCCATAAGCAGAGCCGCAGCAAGTCCGCGTCCGTCGCCGAAGCCGCCCGCCATGATCACAGGCAGTGAGACCTCGGGGATGACCTGCTCCATCAGCGGCATCGTCGAGAGGACGCCAATGTGCCCGCCTGCCTCCATGCCCTCGACGACGATGGCATCGGCACCCTTTTCCTCGACGCGCTTTGCGAGCTTTACGCTCGGCACGACGGGAATGACCTTGACCCCTGCCGCATGAAGTTTTTCAAAGTACGGAACGGGATTGCCCGCCCCGAGCGTGACGAACGCAGGTTTTTCCTCGCAGATGACATCCACGATCTCTTCCTTGTTGGGTGCCATGAGCATGATGTTGACCCCGAACGGTCGATCCGTCAGGCTGCGGCAGCGGCGAATCTCATCACGCGTATACTCCGTCGTGCGCCCGCCGGTTGAGATGATGCCTGCGCCACCCGCATTGGATACGGCAGACGCGAGGTTCGCCTCTGAAATCCACGCCATACCTCCCTGCAGAATGGGTACATCGATCCCCAAGAGTTCCTTCAGCTGATTTGCCATGTGAATCCCTCCTATATACGTTCTACGCCTGCTATGGCATGGGCGGACATCCCTTCGCCCGCTCCGGTGAACCCAAGTCGTTCCTCCGTTGTCGCCTTGACGCTGACATTGCGGAGGTCGATGCCGAGCCAATCGGCGATGTTCGCACGCATCACCGGAATATGCGGCTGCAGTTTCGGTGCCTGCGCCACAATGACAGCGTCCACGTTGCCGATGGAAAACCCTGCCGCGCGGACGAGCCGTGCTGTCTCGGCAAGGAGCTTTCCACTGTCTGCGCCCGCATAGTGCGGATCGGTATCAGGAAAATGCTGCCCAATGTCGCCAAGTGCCGCCGCTCCGAGGAGCGCGTCGGAAATGGCGTGCAGCAACACATCCGCATCCGAGTGCCCCAGCAGCCCCTTTTCATACGGTATATCCACGCCGCCGAGGATGAGCTTGCGTCCCTCCACCAAACGGTGCACATCATAGCCGATGCCCACTCTCGTCATACGCTGTCCTCCTTGCGCCGACGGACGACGCCGCCGAGCAGGCGCTTTGCCTCGTGGACGGCGGTCTTCATCAGCTCTCCCGCGCCCATGTCATTGCGCAGGATCGCCTCTGCGACCACCATATCCTCTGGCGTTGTCACCTTGATGTTGCTATACTCCCCATGCACAATATGGACGGGAACACCGATGCGCTCCACTAGGCTCGCATCGTCCGTACCGAGAAATCCATCCTCCTCCGCCCTGCGGTTCGCCTCGCGCAGGATCTCCTTGCGGAATCCCTGCGGGGTCTGCACCTGCCAGAGCGTCTGGCGTGGCGGCGTCGCAGCGACCGTACCGTCCGCAGCGGCAATCTTGATCGTATTCTTCTCCGGCACGGCGACGATGCCTGCGCCCTCTGCGCGTACGACGCGGATCAGCTCCTCGATGGTCTCGCGGCGGATGAGCGGCCGCGCCGCATCGTGAACGAGGACGATGTCCGCCTCCTCCGATACAACGGCAAGACCGTTGCGGATCGAATACTGCCGCTCCGTACCGCCCTCGACCACGCGCCACGGAGCAAGCCCCTTGACACGGCTGAGCAACCCCTTCACTGCCGTCACCTCATCGGCGCCGACTGCGATAATCAGCTCACCGACCGCCGGAACCTTTGAAAAGGTCAGCAACGTCCGCAGCAGCATCGGCTTTCCCGCGAGGGTCAGAAAGACCTTATTGAGACCGACCTGCATCCGATGCGCCCGTCCTGCCGCCGGCAAAACTACACTTACCATACATTCCTCCCGATGCACTCCATCATCGTGCCATTTTGGCAAAAATCATCCGTCCCGCTGCCGTCTGGAGTGCCGAAGTCACCTCCACGGAGACGACCTCATTCATGCAGCGGAATCCACCATCCACCACGATCATCGTACCATCATCGAGATAGGCAAGCCCCTGTCCATGTTCCTTGCCTGGTCGGACAATCTGTACGGACATCAGATCACCCGGAATCGCCACAGGCTTGACCGCATTCGAAAGCGCATTGATGTTGAGCACGGGAACACCGCGCAGCTGCGCCACCTTGTTGAGGTTGAAGTCGTTCGTGATGATCTTCCCGTCGACCTCCTGTGCAAGTTGGAGGAGCTTGGAATCCACCTCGGTGATGTCCTCAAAGTCCGCCTCCGTGATCTCCACCTTCATGCGTGACTCCTTGCGGATCTTTTGCAGAATATCGAGCCCGCGCCGTCCGCGCACGCGCTTCAGAGCATCCGGCGAGTCAGCGATATGCTGCAGCTCCTCCAGTACAAAGACGGGGATGAGCAGCGTCCCCTCAAGAAAGCCTGTCTCGCAGATATCTGCAATGCGCCCGTCGATGATAACACTCGTATCGAGGAGCTTGTACTGCCTGTCCTCCTGCCCATCCCGCACCGTCGGCGGCATGGGGGTACGCACATCGGGGCGCATGCGGATCACCTCGCGCAAAAAGCGCGGAACGAAGTCAAAGACCTCGGCGATCTCCTGCTGTTTCTGCACCATGATGTGCACACCGAGATACCCGATCACAATGCTGAACACGATGGGGATGTAGTCACCGACAATGGGAATCGTAGAAAATGCATCACCAAGGAGGCGTGCTATGATAAGTCCGATAAAAAGCCCAATTGCCCCGGCAATCACATCGCGTGTCGGCATCTTCGCGAGCTGCCCCTCCACCCAGACGGAGAGGCTGCGCAGCCGTCCGGTAAAAAATGGAGCCAACGGATAGCCGATCACCCCGCCGAGCAGTGTCCCGCACAGAATGCAGAGCAGTCCCGCAAGCGACAGGTCGAAGATCCCGAGCTCCGTATGCCAGAGCGGCGCAGAAAAATAGGCGTTTGCCGTCGGAACGGCAAGCTCAAAGACAGTCGCACCGACAACTGCCGTAATGAGTACGATGAAAAAGCGTAAAATTCGTTCGAATAACAAACATTCACCTCCCTTCTCATCCGAAAGATTGGGAAAATGCCATAAACACAATCTCCCCAACATGCCCAGTATAATAAAAAAAAATCCCATTGTCAAAACAGAGTGAACAAAGAAAGCACGGAGATTTTCGGCTTTTTCTTAATGTTTCCTTTCTTTCACTTCAACAAAAATCCTAGGCAGAGCCTCATTCTGCATTCTGCTCGCCGCCTTGTTCCTGTAAAAATCTGCGCGTATCTGACAAGTTTTATTCATGATGCCCAAGATAAAATTTAAAAATATGAATTTTTCTATTGACACTTACATTATTTTGTCTATAATGATAATCACATTCATAAATGGCAAGAAGGAGGAAGAGACGAACAATGTCATTTCATGCTAAACTACGACACGGAAGGCATGTGATGGTGACCGCTGCCATACTCGCCTGTATGGGCAGCAGTATCACGTACGCTGCACCAGCGGAGGATGAGGGAACACACGTATCAACTGACGATATCCATGTGGATGCGGATTTCGATAAGGAGATGCTGAAGGAAGCCCCTGAAACGAAGACGATCATCTCCCGTGCCGATCTCGACAGAAAAGGCGCGCGAACACTGTCCGATGCGCTCTCTGCCGAGCAGAGCATCCAGATGGGCACGGACAATATGGGACGAAAGACTGTCAGCATCCGCGGCGCAGATGCGCGTCACACGCTCATTCTCGTCGATGGACGCAGGCTCGCAGGAGGACTGAGCAAGTTCTACGGCGCAACGGACGAGGTCAATCGCCTCGGTCTCGATGATGTGGATCATATCGAGATCATCCGCGGATCAGGCACGGCACGCTATGGGGCGGATGCCATCGGCGGCGTCATCAACATCGTCACGAAGATCTCCCATAAGAAGCGCATTCGCCTGACGACCGAGGGCTCGCTGATCGAGGCGGGCGGCAGCCAGTATAACCACAGCATCGGCTACTCTACGGGCGACCTCGGCGGCGGCACGTACATGGACTTCTCCTATGGCTGGAGCAAGACCGCTCCCTTCCTCTACGACAATGACGGCACATCGATGCAGTACTACGGCAAGCGCAATCCGATGAGCCTGCGCGCCGAATTTACACTCGGCAAAGATGAAACCCTCACCCTCTCGGCAGACCGCCAGACGGAGGATCTGAAAAAGGATACGACGCTCGGAAAATTTACGGCGGGAAAAGGGATCGCCATGGTAGCGTCGGAGGACGCATGGCGCAATAATTTCAGCATCGACTGGAAGAAGCAAACGAGTCATGCGGACTACCGCGTGCGCCTCTATCAGACGGAGCATGATTCCGACGTGAACTATCATGTTTTTGGCAAAGGGGTCCCTTATCGTCATTTCTATTTCGATAATTTCAATCGCAAGGACAATGTGATTGAGGCATCGGTCGGTGTAATGGCGCACGACAAGCACTATGTCACTGTCGGTGCCGACTATCATGACGAATACGGCGAGGGAACGCGCATCACGGTACCGGGACAGACGCCAAGACAAGAGACACGCATCTACACATTCCCGAACCCCTCGGATCCATCCAATCCGAATAAACGCTCCTATACCGGCAATATCTATGAGACATCCCTGAACTACTACAGCGCCTATATCTCGGACGATTGGCAGGTCAGCAAGAAACTGCTCGTCATTCCCTCCCTGCGCTATACGAATCACAGCCACTTCGGCGTGAACGTCTCCCCATCCATCGGCGCGACGTACAAGCCACGCAATAACGTCCGCATCAAGGCGAACATTGGCACAAGCTTCGCCACGGGCGGTATCGCCGAGCTGTACCACGACTGGGAGATGTACGAGCCGTCACTGAACGCCTCACCGCCCATTCGAAATGGCTGGCTGTTCGAGGGCAATCCTGAGCTGAAACCTGAGAAGGCACTCAATATGGACATCTCCGTCGAAAAGGACTTCGACAAAAAGACGAGTGCAAAGATCACACTCTTCCGCAACGACTACAAAGACTATATGCAGATCATGTATAAAGGGGAAAAGGACAGCAAGAATCTCAAGGGGCGCACATATTACGATACGCATATACGCTACCCGGATCCATGGGGATACAGCAGCTATAACGATCTCGTGAATGCACTGAACGCTGCGTCAAGTTGGAGCGATATCGAGAACAACGTCATCGATGAGTCAGCTTATGCAAGCGGCGTTCCCGCAACAGATGATGTCTATTCGTACGAAAATATTTCCAAGGCACGCACACAGGGCATTGAGGCAGAGGTGACGCATAAGGTATCGCGTGACTTTACGGTCAAAGCAGGCTATACGTATCTCGATGCCTATGACCGTCAGACGGGCAAGCGCCTCGAAGGACGCGGACGCCACATGCTCAACCTCACGATGAGCTACAGCGATCCGAAGAACGGCTGGCGCGCGACCCTCTGGGGTGACTACACGCGCAACTACCTCGATATCCGTGACCGCATCGCAACGGGACGCATCATCGGTGCCAATGGTGTTCAGAATTTGGAGCATGTTGATTTCACAGATCCAAACACAGGTGAGGTGTATCATCTGGTTCAGAACGAGACGGAGGCGAATAGGCTCATGAGAGGTGACTTTGAGCACGGCTACACCCGCGAGAAAGTCGCCCGTGAGAAGAACTACGGCCTGTGGAATCTGATGGTCGAGAAGGACTACCACCACTTCCTCACGTTCTACGCCGGCGTCACGAATCTGTTCAACCATTATGACCCGTTCCTCGGAATGGGCGGGCGCATCTACCGCCTCGGTATGCGCATGATGTTCTAATCTATACAAAGGAGCTCAACTTATGTCAGGTTTTGAAAGTGCAGTCCACCTCTTTCACAGCGGCGGATTCGTCATGTATCCCCTTCTGATTCTCTCGCTCATCACGCTCGCGATTGCAGTGGAGAGGTTCTACTACTACCGCATCAACCGCAAGGGTTCGCGTGTGTTCTTCCACGGAGTCTATCACGCTGCCATGCAGAAGGACTTTGACACAGTCGGCAAACTCTGCAAGGAGTTCCCCTCCGCGATTGCCCGTATCATCGAGAGCGGCATGGACAATGCCCGCACAGAGACCTCGATGAAAAACGCATTCTCCGACCGTATGTCGATGGAGTCGATTAACTTTCGCCGCTATCTCGACTATCTGAGTGCGATCGTTACGATTGCCCCGCTGCTCGGCCTCTTGGGCACGGTCACAGGCATGATTCAAACGTTCAGCGTCCTCGATGCGGGCGGCGGCGCATCCGCCATTACGGGCGGTGTCGGTGAGGCTCTGGTTGCGACGGCATCGGGACTCTGCGTGGCAATCATCGCATTCTGCGTCTACACCTACTTCAGCCATCAGCTGGATACGATTGTGACGGATACGGAGCGTCTCTGCACGACGATTGTGACTGCAAAGAAAGAAAGCTGGGATGCGTAATGAATTTTAGCAATCACCGCCTCAAAAAGAAGCCGGAGTTCATGATTATACCGATGATCGACATCATCTTTTTCCTGCTCGTCTTCTTTATGATGAACAGCCTGCAGACGGTGGCGCAGAAGGCTCTCGCCGTTCAGCTGCCGCAGGCACAGACGGCAACTGCGCCGGCACAGCTGCCGATCATCATGACGCTCGATGCAGACGGACATATAACGATTGACAACAATCCCGTGAGCATCACGGAGTCCGCGGCGATCATGAAGCGTCACATGGAGGAGAATCCGAACGCGGCGGTCGTCCTGCAGGCAGATCAGCGCACGGCGCATGGGCAGGTGGTCGCCGTGATGGACATGCTCAAAGGAGCGGGGGTCAAACGGCTCTCGATCGCAGCAGAGCAGAAGGGATAGATCGATGGAGCAACATCTCTCATGGAGAAAAGCATATATCGTTTCTGCCGCCATTCACGTCGTCATCTTTCTCCTGCTCGCCGTCGGACTTGCTGCCGTCGTCGCAAAGCAGGAGCAGCAGGTCTATGAGATCGATCTGCAGGCATCGGATTTCAGTCAGGGCAGCGGCCATGAGGGCGGCGGCAGTGCCGAAAGTCTCTTCCCGGAGCCGCTGAAGGCGGAGGAGGTCGCAAAGCGCGTCGAGACAGTGCAGCAGACTGTCCCCGTGACGGCAAGCGAGGCCGCCATCCCGGCGCAGGATGCCGTGACGGTTCCGCAGGCATCCTCCCCCGCTGCTTCGGCTGTGGACAGCTCTGCGCCGTCTGCCGCGAGTACGGGCTCGTCATCGGGCAGCGGCGGCGGCGGTGGAAGCGGTACCGGCACAGGATCCGGTACGGGAAATGGCAGCGGCGACGGCACGGGTGACGGTCAGGGCAAAGGTGAGGGCGCAGGCGCAGGGCAAGGCACGGGCGACGCAAATGTATCCGGTACGGGCAGTGCGCCGTTTGACACAAACGGGTTCTGGGCAGCGGTCAACGCGAATAAGGAGTACCCCTATATGGCGCTCAAGCGCCATCTGGAGGGCACGACGACGATCACCACAACGATCAGCGCCTCGGGGGCAATCACAAGTGTCTCTGTCTCCTCCCCCTCCGGACACAGTGTTCTGGATGAGGCAGCGGTCGCCGCAGCGTATGCGGTCGGCAGCTATCCCAATCCCACCGGCAAAACGGTAACCGTAGATACGAACGTCCGATTTAACATTCAGTAAAAAAGAAGCTATGATGTGTGTGCATCATAGCTTCTTTTTTACTTTTCCTCAAGGAGCTGTACGAGCTCATCGTAGTCGCGCCGCAGCTGCTCATATTCATCCATCAGCTGGAGCACGGAGAGCACTGCGATGCGCTGAACATCGAAGCTGCGCACCTTCTTCGACATCTCCTTGATGCGGCGGTCACTCTCTGCCGCCAGGTGCTTGAGGCGATCCGGTTCATCGGTCTTGAGCTGGTAGCTCTGCCCAAACATCTCGACGACAACACGCTTGGTCGTCTGTTTTTCCTCTGCCATGGCTCTCACCGCCTTTTATCCGCGAAGCTGTGCGTGAAGCTGCTCCTCCGCCGCCTGCAGGATCGCGGCGAATGCCGCATCCACTTCCTCATCGGTCAGGGTCTTGTCGTCGGACTGGAAATGCAGGTGGAACGCCATGCTCTTCTTCCCCTCGCCCACCTGTTTGCCCTCGTAGACATCAAAGAGGGTCGCACCGCGGAAGTAACTGCCGCCCTTCTTCGCGATGACGCGCTCGATCTCCGCCGTCGTAAGGTGAGCATCCACGAGGATCGCAAGGTCGCGCGTCGATGCGGGGTACTTCGGCAGGGGCTTGATGGCAGTCTTTTTCTTGCGGTAGCGCAGCAGTGTCTCAGCATCCATCTCGAAGACATAGACACTCTGTCCGATGCCAAAGTTCGCGGCGACCGTCGGATGAATCTCGCCGAGGACGGCGATCACGTCGCGCCCCTTTTTGAAGAATGCCGTCTTGCCGGGGTGCATGGCAAAGTGCTCGCCGCACTCCACCGTATATTTTTGTACACCGATGACGGAGAGGAAGTGCTCCAGCACGCCCTTTGCATCGTAGAAATCGACCATCGCATTATCCGTATCCCATGCGATGGGATTGCGCCGTCCTGTGAGGAGTCCTGCCACCTTGCACTTTTCCTCGACGAGTTCCGTGACAGGCAGTGCCTTCGGGAAGAAGACGGGCGCAATGTCAAAGAGCCGCAGATCGAGATTCCGACGTGCCACGTTGCGCGCCGCATTCTCGAGAATGCTCGTCAGGAGGGTCGTGCGGACGAGCGGATACTCCTCCATGAGCGGGTTCATGATGGGAATTGCGCGGCGGAGGACGCTGTCCTCGGGCACGCAGAGCTTGTCGAGCGCCGCTGCGCTCGTAAAGCTGAACGAGAGTTCCTCCGTCATGCCAAGGGAGGCAAAGGTCTCGCGCATGGTATCGACAAACGCCTGCATCTCACTGACCGATCCCTGCAGGACTGCCCCCGACGGCATCTTCGATGCGATGTTGTCAAAGCCGTAGAGCCGCGCAACCTCCTCCGAGATGTCCTCCATCAGCGTCACATCTCCGCGCCATGAGGGAACGACAACGCGATAGGTCTCAACCCCCTGCTCCTCGACGATAAAGCCGAGGGAACGCAGTGCCGATGCCATCCACTCGCCCGGGATGTTCGCGCCGATGCGCTCCGCGACGGCGCGCGCACTGAACGTGAGTACCGTCGGGACGCGCGGCGCGGGATTGACGTCAATCGTCCCCTCTGCCACGGTGCAGGCATCCATCTCCGTGAGGAGCTGTGCGGCACGCGTCACGGCACGAATGGTCTCCGTCTCATCCACGCCGCGCTCAAACCGTCCCGAGGCCTCGGAGCGAAGGCCGATGCGCCGCGCCGTGCGGCGGATGGTCGGCCCATGGAAGGACGCCGCCTCAAGGACGACTGTCGTCGTTTGGTCCGTCACCTCAGAATCGAGTCCGCCCATGATGCCGGCAAGCCCTGCGGGCTTCTCGCTGTCGGCAATGACGAGCTCATCCCCGACAGCGATGCGGTTTGAATCATCCAGCGTATGGAGCTGCTCCCCTGCACGAGCGCGCCGCGCCGTCAGCGTATGTCCTGCGATACGGTCGTAGTCGTACGCGTGGAGGGGCTGTCCCAGCTCCAGCATGACGAAATTCGTCACGTCGACGACATTGTTGATCGAGCGGATGCCCGCACCGCGCAGACGATCCACCATCCATGCGGGCGTGGGAGCAACCTTCACATCGCGCAGGACACGCGCAGAAAAACGATGGCACCGCTCCTTGTCGTCGATATGAATGGAGACGAGATCCGCAGCGCGGACACCCGCCATCTCCTTCACCTCAATCGTCGGCATGCGAAGCGATTTGCCCGTCAGCGCGGCGACCTCCCGCGCAATCCCGATGACACTGAAGCAGTCGGCACGGTTTGCCGTCAGCTCGAACTCAAGGATCACATCGTCGAGGCCGAGCACCTGCGCCGCCGGTACACCGACTGGCGTATCAGGCGGCAGAATGTAGATGCCGTTCACCTGCTCGTCAGGCAGGCCCTCGGTATCAATGGCAAGCTCGCCCGCCGAACACATCATGCCGTTCGAGGGAATACCGCGCAGCTTGCCCTTCGATATCTTCTTGCCGTCGGGGAGCACTGCCCCGACCGTGGCGACTGGGACGATATGCCCCTCGCGCACATTGGATGCACCTGTCACGATCTGCGTCAGCTCCGCACTGCCCATGTTCAGCTGACAGACGAGCAGATGATCGGAGTCCGGATGCGGCGTGATCTTCTCGATGCGCCCGGTGATGACCTTTTCAAGCCCCTCGTCGGCACGCACAATGCGCTCGACGGGCACACCGGCCATCGTCAGGCGATCGGCAATCTTCTCCGCCGGCTCATCTATCTCCACATAGTCCTTCAGCCATTTGATGGAAACCTGCATAGTCCCGCCTCCTTAGAATTGATGTAAGAAACGCACGTCGTTGTCGTAGAACAGGCGCAGATCATCCACGCCGTACGCGAGCATTGCGATGCGCTCCACGCCCATGCCGAATGCAAAGCCCGACACTACATTTGGATCGTAGCCGCTCATGCGCAGGACGTTCGGATGCACCATGCCCGCGCCGAGGATTTCAAGCCAGCCCGTGCCCTTGCACACGCGACAGCCCGCACCATGACAGGCGGAGCAGGAAATATCGACCTCGGTGGACGGCTCGGTGAACGGGAAGAAACTCGGGCGAAAACGCACCTTGGCGTCGGCGTCAAAGAGCTCATGCAGGCACAGCTCAAGCGTTCCTTTGAGATCGGCAAAGGAGATGTCCTTGTCGATGACGAGCCCCTCCACCTGCGTGAACATCGGCGAGTGCGTCGCATCGTAGGAGTCACGGCGATAGACGCGCCCGGGCGCGATCATGCGGATCGGAGCATTCGGCTCATTCTTCTGCATCGTACGCGCCTGCACGGGTGAGGTCTGAGAGCGCAGCAGAATATCCTCCGTGATGTAAAAGGAGTCCTGCATGTCGCGCGCAGGGTGATCCTTCGGCAGGTTGAGCGCCTCGAAGTTGTAGTAGTCCGTCTCAATCTCAGGGCCTTCCTCTACCGTAAAACCCATCTGCAGAAAGATTTTCTTGATGCGGTTCAGCGTAATCGTGAGCGGATGGAGATGTCCGATCTGCATCGTGCGGCCGGGCAGCGTGACATCGATCTGCTCGGCGTTGATCTTGGCCGCCAGTTCACGCTGGGCAAGTTCCTCGGACTTCTTTGCGAGGAGCCCCTCAAGCTCGGCACGCGCCTCGTTGACAATCTTGCCGATGCGCGGTCGTTCCTCCTGTGCAACTGCACCCATGCTGCGCATGAGGGCCGTCAGTTCTCCCTTTTTCCCCAGAATCTTGACGCGTATATCGTTAAGCTCACTCAGCGAGCCCGCCGTCTCTGCAATCGCAGCTCGGGCACGTGCCTTGAGTTCTCTGATCTTTTCGTCCATAACGTCCTCCTGTATGTGCACGTCGTCACGACACAATACGATTCAAACAACAATTCTCAGTTTACCATATTCACGCCAAAAAATCTATGGACGTGCGGATAAGATGAAGTGAATGTCTGCAAAGAGCACATTTCCAATTTGAACAAACCTTGCTTTTATAGTATTCTATACGAAGTACCGGACACCGATGTCCCCCACAAATTGTATCCCCACAGGAGGTCTCCATGGACGCACTCATGAAAAGCACTGCCGATCTGCTCGCGCAGCCGACCAGTCTCTTTGCGCTGCTCGCCGTACTCATCCTGATCCTCGGCTATCTGCAGATGCGGCGCATTCACTTCACGACCCACATGCTCATCAGCGTTGCACTGATGCTCGCGCTCACGATCGTGCTGCATCAGCTGCGTATCTTTCACATGCCGCAGGGCGGGAGCGTCACCATCGGCGGGATGATTCCCCTCCTCTTTCTCACCTACCGTTACGGGGCAGGCATCGGCTGTCTCGCGGGCTTCCTCTACGGCATGATAAACCTCATGCAGGATGCATTCATCCTGCACCCCCTGCAGGTGCTCTTCGACTACCCGCTGCCCTATATGGCACTCGCGATTGCTGCTGCCGTACCGGGACGGATCTTCGCGGGAGCCGCACTCGCCTTTGCGGCACGTTTCGCTTGCCACTTTATCTCGGGTGCTGTGTTCTTCGGCTCATACGCGCCGGAGGGGATGTCGCCCTATCTGTATTCCCTCGTGTTCAACGCGACCTACCTCATCCCCGAGGCGGTGATCTGCTTCATCCTGCTGCGCGTCCTCCCCGTGCCGCGCCTCCTCGCTGCGATGGATCGGCAAACGCCGCTCTATGGGGCGAAGCTGACGCTGTAATGTAACGGCTTAGAGAATGACATCGATCTGACAACAGTGCGTCCTTAGCTGTCCTCGTACGTGCGCACGCGCAGGGTCAATCCGCGCTCCGCACAGATCTTGCGGCAGCGAGCGATCTCCTCCTCGTTCTCGACCTTCTCCACGACCGTGAGAACGACATGGGGAATGTATGGCTTGCAGTGCTCGGCAAAGGTGAGCATCGCCTCATAGGAACCGATGCCGAACTTCGAGCGCGTGAGCGCAAGATAACGCTCGGCATTCGATGCATTGAGACTGATGGAGATGGTGTCGAGCAGCCCTGCAAAGTGCTGTGCAAAGATGGTGCCATGCTCCAGCTCGCCCAGTCCGTTCGTATTGACGCGCGTCGGCACCTGCGGATGATATTTCTTGACATGGCGCAGGACACCGAGCACCGTATCAAGGCGCATCAGGGGCTCTCCGAAGCCGCAGCACACGACTTCGGAGATGTATTCCCACGGCAGGCGGTCGAGTTGTTCCGTGATCTCAGCAAGTGTCGGATCATGGTCAATCCAGAGCGAGGACTCCTTCGCCATCTCCTTCATGCTGCGCAGACAGAAAACGCAGTCACAGTTGCAGGAATTCGTAATGTTGACATAGATGGCACGCTTGCCCTCAGGCTGCTCGCGCAAACTCTCCTCCATCGGCAAATAACGTCCACCCGCATGGGTCGCGTAAACAATCATAATATGCTCCTAATGATACACAGAAATGAGAAAAGCTGCCCTTACGGCAGCTTTTTGGTTGCACAGCCTTACGGAAGCACTGATAAATTCGGCACAGCCATCTTGACGTATCTTTTTCGCCCGCTTTTCGTTAGCAAATCCTCCACATAGCCCTCGCTATGCGTCCGGTTTGCTGCCTCAATCGGACAAAAAATCTACGCCAATCTGGCAGACCTCATTTTATCAGCGATTCCCTTACAGTTTGGTCAACTCGCCCATAAATTCCTCAAAGGGCAGCCCGTAATTCCACGGCAGATCCAGCTCCTCCGCATAGGCGAGGCAGTGACCGATAAAGTCGGCGGCACATTTCACCCCGTCCGCAAGAGGGATACCACGCACGAGGGACGTTGCGACAATCGCCGCGAACACATCGCCCGAACCGGAACGATCGCGCCCGATCTTGACATGATCGTAGCAGCGGCTCTCTCCATCCTCATAGAGGTACGTGCGCACGCAGTCGCCCGCGTGAAGACCGGTAATGACAACAGCATGCGGCCCCATCGCGGCAAGCTGCCACGCCATGCGGGACAGCTCTGCATCGGTCACTACGCCGTCCGGCGGATACGGCAGACCAAGGAGCTGACATGCCTCCGTGAGGTTTGGCGTCACGACGTCTGCGTACGGCATAAGCTGACGCATCTTTGCACAGAGCGCGGGCGTATACGAGGAATAGAGTCTGCCATGATCTCCCATCACGGGATCGACAATGACCAATGTGTCTTTTCCCTTAAACGTATGCACTGCATCGAGCACGACCTCGATCTGCTTCTCCGAGCTGAGAAAGCCCGTGAGGATCGCATCGAAATCGAGATCGTTCTCCGCCCAGTTCTCCATGTACGGGCGCATACGCGCCGTGTAATCGTCGAGATAGTGGTTCGGAAAGCCCGTATGCACGGAAAGAATCGCCGTTGGGAGCGGACACGCCTGCACGCGCATCGCAGAGATCAGTGGGAGCTGTACTGTCACTGAGCAGCGTCCAAAGCCCGTGATGTCATTGATGAGAGCGATCCGTTTCTGCCGCGCCGTCAACGGTTGTCCACCCGTTCCGGCACACGGTCGTGCTGCGCGAGACGCTCCCACGCCAAGGTCTCGTACTTCGTCCCCGGGATACCGTAGTTTGCATAGGGGTCGATCGAGATACCGCCGCGCGGCAGGAATTTCCCCTG
>CAUTTS010000055.1:0-15688 GCA_963541465.1 uncultured Selenomonas sp. | reverse complement strand
CCGATGCCGTCACGTCCCGTACGTCCGCCGAGCAGAATAATGACATCGCCGGGCACGGGACGCGCGCGGACGACCTGCGCGGTAGGCGCTGCACCGATGACCGCGCCGATCTCCATGCGCTTGGCGAGATAGCCCTTATGGTAGATCTCGCGCACCTGTCCCGTCGCAAGACCGATCTGGTTGCCGTAGGAGCTGTAGCCCTCGGCGGCACCAATCGTAATCTTCTTCTGCGGGAGCTTTCCGGGCAGCGTCTCCTCGATCGGCGTGCGTGGGTCGGCGGCTCCGGTCACACGCATTGCCTGATAGACATAGGAACGTCCCGAGAGCGGATCGCGGATCGCACCGCCAAGGCAGGTCGCCGCACCGCCGAAGGGCTCGATCTCCGTCGGGTGATTGTGCGTCTCGTTCTTGAACATGAGGAGCCAGTCCTCATTTTTTCCGTTGACATCCACGGTAATATGGATGCTGCACGCGTTGATCTCCTCCGACACATCGAGATCGTCCAGCTTGCCCTCCGCGCGCAGTGCCTTCATCCCGATCACAGCGAGATCCATCAGCGTCATATCGCGCTTTTTATCCGTGTAGAGTGCCTTGCGGTCATCCGTGTACTTCTGATACGTCTCCATGATCGGCAGGGAGAAAAAGCCATTCTCGATGGTCACCGCGTCGATTGCCGTGGTAAACGTCGTATGACGGCAGTGATCCGACCAGTACGTGTCGATGACGCGCAGCTCCGTGATCGTCGGTGCGCGGCGTTCCGTACTGCGGAAGTACTCCTGCACAAAAGCAAGATCCTCCTCGCTCATGGCAAAGCCGTGGGCAGCGTGAAAACGAGCCAGTTCTTCACGTGAAAGTGCGTTGAACTGCGTCAGCACCTCTACATCCCCCGGCATCGCAGGCTGCGCCTCGAGCGTCGCCGGCGTGGCGAGCGAGGCCTCGCGGCTCTCCACGCGGTTGATGAGATATGCCTTGATCTTTTCAACGATCAGGTCGCTGATCCTGCCGATGAGCACGACGACGCGTGCCGTGCGCACCGTGGGACGCTCCCCCTGCGTCACGAGCTGCACACACTCCGCGGCCGCCGCAGCCGTCGGGTCGAACTGCCCCGGCAGCGGCTCGATGGCAAAGATCTTCGCATCGGCGAAAAAGGGCAGTGCATCCTCATAGACGGTGTCAACCGGTGGATCGGCAAAGACGATGTCGCGAACCTGCTCGAACTCCTCGTCGCTCAGCCCCTCCACATCGTAGCGCGTAATCATGCGTACCGCGCGCAGGTCGGTCAGACGGAACGTCTCCACAAGATCACTGCAAAGGCGTTGTGCCGGAACGTCAAAAAAGCCCTGACGCTTTTCGACGAAGATTCGCTTGACAGCCATAAGAATCTCCCTTCTTCCATGTGGTCCACACTTCTATTCTAACGAAATTCTACACATTTTGCAATGACGGATTCTTACGGCAACAAGAAAATGGGCACCGCACGAAATTTTTGCTTCATGCAATGCCCCGCTATCGTCAATCGGTCTTATTCCACGGCGTTCAGCACGTAGAGACGCGAGTCGAAGTCCGTCGTCAGGCCGTCCTCGGGATGCGGCTCGCCCGTTGTCCCATCCGTCGTCATCAGCCCGTAGTGCATCAGCTCGTCTCCGTAGCAGCGCGCGCCGCTGCGGCTGTCCTCATAGAGTGTGTCCGGCAGCAGTCCCGCGAGGCGCACGCGCGTAAAGCGGTCATTCACGCGGTTCAGCGTGCGGTACCATCCGACGATTGCCGTCTTTTGATCGCCGCTCACACACATCCACGCCATGACATTGTGTTCGAACGGGCTCTGCAGACGGTAGAACGTACCAAACTGGAATATCTCGCGGTATTCTTTCATAAAGGCGATCTCGTCCTTGACCTCGGCGATCTCCTCTGCACTGAGTTTGCCTAGGTCAAGCTCGTAGCCGAATGTACCGAAGTATGCCGTGTTCGCGCGCGTGTGCAGCGGCGTCACGCGGTTCACCTGATGGTTCGGCACGACCGAGACGTGACTGCCCATGCTGCTCAGCGGATAGCACATCGACGTGCCGTACTGGATCTTCTGCCGCTCAACGGCATCCGAGTTGTCGCTCGTCCATGCCTGCGGCGCATAGTAGAGCATCCCGGGGTCGAAACGGTTGCCGCCCGACGCACAGGACTCGAAGAGTACGTGCGGGAACGCCGTCGTCAGCCGCTCATAGAGATCGTACAGTCCGAGGATATAGCGGTGGAACACCTCGCCCTGCTGTGCGGCAGGCAGCGCGTGTGACCAGCACTCCGTAATGCTGCGGTTCATATCCCATTTTACGTAGGAGACCTTGCCGCTCGCGAGGATCGCCGCCATCTGCTCATAGATATGATCGACGACATCCTGACGGGAGAAATCGAGCACGCACTGCGAGCGTCCGAGTGATTTTCTCCGCCCCGGGACGGAGAGCACCCAGTCGGGATGTGCGCGGTAGAGATCGGAGTCCTCGTTGACCATCTCGAGCTCAACCCAGATGCCGAACTTCATGCCACGCGCCTCGATCTTCTCCGCGAGCCCGTCAATCCCGTTCGGCAGGCGGTCGAGGTTGACCGTCCAGTCACCGAGCCCCGCATGATCCGACGTGCGCGCACCGAACCAGCCGTCGTCGAGCACGAAGAGCTCCACGCCGCATTTCGCCGCCACATCCGCGATGGCGAGCAGCTTCTCCTCCGTAAAGTCGAAGTAGGTCGCCTCCCAGTTGTTGATGAGGATGGGGCGCACCTTGTCGCGCCATGTGCCGCGTGCCAGCCGCCGTTGATAAAGGCGGTGATACGTGTGGCTCATGCCGTTCAGCCCCTCGTCCGACCAGACGAGCACCGCCTCCGGCGTCTGGAACGTCTCGCCCGTGGCGAGCGTCCAGTCAAAATCCGTGCTGTGGATGCCCGCCTGCAGGCGCGTCACCCCGTGATTGTCCACCTCGGCGAGCATCTCGAAGTTTCCGCTGTAGACAAGGCTCACAGCGAGCACCTCGCCCTGCATCTCCGTCGTCTCGGGGCGCACGAGGGCGACGAAGGGATTATACTGCCCCGAGGAGTGTCCGCGGCGGCTGCCAATCGCCGTAATGCCCGTGGCGAGCGCACGCCGCTCCACATGGCGCTCACGTGCCCACGCCCCCGTCAGCTCCAGCCACTCATAGTCCGTATCGGGCAGGTCAATCGAGAGACTCATCACCTTCTGCAGGTGCAGCATCTCCATCCCCGCATTGTGGCAGCGCATACTGCGCGCGATCGCATTTCCCTCGGCAAAGATCGTGTAGAGGAGCTCGACGCACAGCCCCGTCGGCACATCCTCCAGCGTGATGATGAGCGTCTTCGCCTCGCTTGGCGACTCCACATAGGTGGCGGGCAGCCCAGCGAGCTTCGGCTTGCCGTCCTCCACACGCCAGTCCTTGAACTGCAGATCGAGAATGCGACTGCCGTTCTCCTGCAATACATTCAATGCAGGACGGCGAAAATCCGACGAGCCATAAGTCGGCAGCTCCTGTCGGATCGCATCGAGCGAGTAGTCGCGGCTGTCTGCAAAGACACACGCCGTCATCCCACGGTGTGCACGCTCAAAGAGATGCTCGAAGCCCTCGCGGTCGCGGAGTGCCGCGCCGAAGTAGAGACTCCCCAATCCACCGTGCGGCAGTACCATGAGAATGTAGCTGACGGTGTCGTTGAAAAGGTGAAAGACCTTTCCTTTTTCATGATAGATAATATTCATGTATATCTCCCCTTCGGTTGTGTGATGAAATCGCTATGCAAGCCGTCCGAACCTCTGCATCCTCGTATCTTCCTCCACGTGAAATCCCGTTGTCTCACGCTCCACCACGGTGTTTGCGCATACGATATTTTCCGCCGTCCCTTCCTCGATCCGCTTCCGCATGAGGCGTGCCGCCTCCCGCCCAAGGTCGCCCATGTGCTGGTCGATGGTCGTGAGCTGCGGCGCCGTGTACTTGCTGAGCGCCGTGTTGTCATAGCCGATCACCGAGATGTCCTGAGGAACGCGCCGTCCCATACGCTGACAGGCGTTGACCGCCCCCATCGCCATGAGATCGTTGCAGCAGAAAATCGCTGTCGGTGTAAAATCAAGCATCCGATCCATGAGTATGAACATGGTGTTCTCGACCGTCTCAATGCGATTGCCGTCGCCGATGCTGACGATATCCTCCGCATGGAACAGCCCTCGCTCCTGCATGACTGCACGATAGACTTCCTCCTTCACACGATAGGAGTCGCTGTTCTCACCTCGGACAAAGAGAATGCTCTCGTGCCCGTAGCGAAATAGATGTTCGAGTGCCGCACGGGCTCCGCCGCGCTGATCACTCGTCACATACGATATGCCCGGAATTTCCCGCGCGCTGTTGATAAAGACCATGGGAAGCCGCGCCGCCGTGTTCTCATAGAACTCCGTCGCCGCCGTCTCCGTATTCGGGCTGACGACGATCACCCCCGAGACATTGCGCGTGATGAAGTCTCGCACGCACGCCTCCTCACGCTGGGGATTATTCTGCGCGCAGGCGAGCAGCAGCGAGTAGGAACTCTGCCGCAGATACTCCTCCACCCCGTCCAGCACCTCGGCAAAGAACATATTGTCGAAGCCCGGGACGACGACACCAATGATTGAGGAACGCTGTGTGTTCAGCTCACGCGCCTGAATGTTCGGCACGTAGTCCAGCTTCGCAATCGCGCGCTCCACCTTCTCACGCGTCTTCTCGCGCACGGGATAGCTGCCGTTTACCACACGGGAGACCGTCGCCACAGAGACGCCCGCCTCCTGTGCCACATCGATAATCGTCGCCTTCATTCTCTCTTTCCCCTGTATCATTGTCATATGATACGCCTAGGCAAATCCTAACCGTTTGCGTAACGAGGTGTATGCGCGGAGTAGGCAGATATCTACACCCCCGCGATATGCCCAATCCAGCGATCAAACGCCGCCAACCCCTCGGGCGTCCGCTTAAAGACGCCTGCGTGAATCAGCACCTCGAGGAACACCGCACCGATCTCATCGCGCAGAATCCCATCCACATTCTCCGCCGTCACCGACGGATGCGCCGCGCGCACCTTGCGGTACCAGTCCGCGTGCTTCGCGATATCCGCCCTGTCCGCAATGTCCGCCGTCCCTGCGAGCAGTGCCGTGCGCACTGCATCCATCTCATCGCGCAGGCGCGCGGGCAGAATGGCGAGTCCGAGCACCTCAATGAGGCCGATGTTCTCCTTCTTGATGTGATGCACCTCGGCGTGCGGGTGAAAGAGCCCGAGCGGATGCTCTGCCGTCGTCCGATTGTTGCGGAACACGAGATCGAACTCAAAGTCCTCGCCGCGCCGCCGCGCAATCGGGGTAATCGTATTGTGCGGCGTGCCGTCCGTCTCCGCGAGAATCTCCACCGACGCATCGCTGTAGACGCGCCATGCCGCGAGAATCTTCTCTGCGAGGTCGATGAGCGCATCTGCATCCGGCGAGGTGAGCCGCAGGGTCGACATCGGCCACTTGACGCGCCCCGCACGCACCGTCGGGTAGTTCTTGAACGCGTACTCCTTTTCCGTCGCCGCACGCTCCATCGCAAACGTATAGCGTCCGCCCTGATAGTGATCGTGCGAGAGAATCGAGCCGCCCACAATCGGCAGATCGGCATTTGAGCCTGCAAAGTAATGCGGGAACAGCCGCAGGAAATACGCCAGATTCTCAAATGTATGGCGTGAAATCTGCATCGGCACATGTTCGCCGTTCAGGATGATGCAGTGCTCGTTGTAGTAGGTATAGGGCGAGTACTGGAGGAACCACGGTGCTCCGCACAGATCGAGCGGAATGAGGCGGTGCGTCTCGCGCGCGGGATGGTTCGCCCGTCCTGCATATCCCTCGTTCTCACGGCAGAGCAGACATTTCGGATAGGAGGACGACTTTGCGAGTTTCGCCTTTGCGATGTCGCGCGGATCCTTCTCAGGCTTCGAGAGATTGATGGTCACATCGAGATCCCCGTACTCCGTCGCCGTCTTCCACGCGATGTTCCGATCAATGCGCGTCTTGCGGATGTAGTTCGATGCGATGCTCAGACGGTAGTACCAGTCCGTTGCCTCCTGCGGCGATGCTGCATAATGTGCACGGAACTCCCGCACGACCTCCGAGGGACGCGGCATCACACAGTCCATGATGCGTGTATCGAACAGGTCGCGCTCGTTCACCGTATTTTCGATCAAGCCGCGCGCCGCTGCATCGTCGAGCATTTCCTCGAGCACGGGCGTTGCCGTTTCGAACGTCTCATCGACGGCGTGCGGCACATACTCCTCCACGCCGAGCACGTCGATTAGGCGGTTCGCAGCGTACACCTCATCGGCAGGGGCGATCAGCCCCTTTTGCTGCGCAAAATGCAGAAGGCGGCTGATGCTGCGTTGTATGTCACTCATAGCAGTCCTCCCTCAGTCCCCATAGCCGTTCGGATGCTTCTCGTGCCACGTCCATGCCGTGCCGATGACCTGCTCCACATCCGTAAACTGCGGATTCCAGCCGAGCACTGTGCGTGCCTTCTCGCTCGACGCGATCAACTGTGCCGGATCGCCCGCACGGCGTGCACCGATCTCCACCTTGATCGAGCATCCCGTCGCCTTCTGCGCGGCGGCGATCATCTCCTTGACGGAGAACCCCTGCCCATTGCCGAGGTTGAAGATATTGCTCTCGCCGCCCTGCCGCAGATAGTCCAGCGCACGCACATGTGCATCCGCAAGATCGACCACGTGGATGTAGTCACGCAGACACGTTCCGTCGGGCGTCGGATAGTCCTCGCCAAAGACCGTGATATGGTCGCGCTTTCCGAGCGGTACCTGCAGGATGAGCGGGATGAGATGCGTCTCCGTCGCGTGATCCTCGCCGATCGAGCCGTCGGGGAGCGCCCCCGCCGCATTGAAGTAGCGCAGGGAGACATAGCGCACGCCGTTCGCGCGGCTGACCCACTTCATCATCTTCTCCATTGTGAGCTTTGTCTCTCCGTACGGATTCGTCGGGTGCGTCTCGTCGTCCTCGTGAATGGGAACGCGCTTCGGCTCGCCGTAGACGGCTGCCGTCGAGGAGAAGACAATCTTGTCGATGCCATGGCGCACCATCGCCTCGAGGAGCACCTGCATCCCGTAGACATTGTTGTTGAAGTAGAGCAGGGGCTTTTCGACACTCTCCCCCACGAGGGAGTTCGCCGCAAAGTGGATGACTGCCTCGATCTTGTTCTCCGTGAAAATCTTATCGAGCACCGCCGCATCGCGAATATCGCCCTCATAGAACGTGGCGGCAGGGTTCAGTGCCCCACGGTGCCCCGTCTGGAGATTGTCCACGATCACGACCTGCTCGCCCTTTTCCACCAGTGCATGAACGGCATGAGAGCCGATGTATCCTGCGCCGCCGCAGACCAAAATAGCCATGTATATCCTTCCCCTTTCTTATGAGAGACGGCGTGCGCCGTCCGCGATATTTGCCACGTAGAAACTCGGCGCATAGCCGATCTTTGCCGCATAGGCATCGCCCACATTCTTCTCAAATGCGGGAATGGCCGCGTCGCGCAGGATGCTGACCGTACATCCTGCAAATCCGCCGCCCGTCATGCGCGAGCCGAGGACGCCATCCTGCTGCCATGCGAGCTCCGCGAGTGTATCGAGCTCAGGCCCCGTCACCTCGTAGTCGTCACGCAGGGAGACGTGGGACGCATTCATCAGTTCACCGAAACGCTTCACATCGTTCGCCTCGAGTGCCTTCACCGCCTCCAGCGTGCGGTTGTTCTCGTAGACAGCATGGCGCGCACGCCGACGCTCGACGGGATCGGGGATCGCCGCGGCGATGGCATCAAATTCCGCATTCGTCAGCTCGCCGAGAGCCTTGATCGGCTTTACCTTCTGCAGCGCCTTCAGCGCCGACTCGCACTGGGCGCGCCGCTCGTTATACGCCGAGGTGACGAGGCTGTGCGTCTTGTTCGTATTCGTGATGACGATGCTGCAGCCGTCGAGTGCCAGCTTGCTGTACCGATAGGAAAGCGTATGGCAGTCGAGGAGAATCGCACAGTCCTTTTTCCCCATGCCGACGGCGAACTGATCCATGATGCCGCAGTTCATGCCGACGAATTCATTCTCCGCCTTCTGTGAGAACTTCACCAGTTCCACCATATCAATGCCGAGGTTCAGCTCATCGTTCAGGATGACCGCCATCAGCACCTCGATGGAGGCCGAGGAGGAAAGCCCTGCGCCGTTCGGCAGCGTGCCATAGAGGACAATGTCAAAGCCGTGCGCCGCCCGATGCCCCGCATCCTCCATCACGCGCACAACGCCGATGGGATAGTTCGCCCAGCCGTAGGCATCGCTCTTCACCGCGCCGTGCATGGGGAACTGCACCACGCCCTGCTCCGGCAGATTCATCGAGTAGAGCCGCGAGATGCCGTCCGTGCGCGGTGCAACAAGCGCATACGTCCCGAGGGAGATCGCACAGGGGAAGACGTGCCCGCCGTTGTAGTCCGTGTGCTCACCGATGAGATTCACGCGTCCCGGTGAGAAATATGCGTGCGTCTGTGCCGCAGCGAATTTCTCCCGAAAGACCTCCTGCATTTCGTCCAATATCTTCATATCAGTGTCCTCCATTTATTATCATTTCGCCAAAGGTCGTTAGATTCCCTGCATCGTAAAGCGCAGATGTCGCGCCGCATTCGGATGCGTATACTCCGTGAGGACCGGAGCGCCCCAGCTGTCGTCGCCGCCGACGCCGCACATCCCCGCCGATGCACGCAGATAGGTGTGCGCGCTGCGCGGCAGATCGTATGCGTGACGCGCATTCTCAAGCTCGTGTGGACTATAGGGCAGCGCCGACGCCTCCATGGGCGCTGCCCCCGTGAGGCGCAGCCCGTGTCCGCTGCGGTCACGCAGTTCGATCCAGCGCACACCGCCGTGATTGCCCGTTTCCTGTGGGCGCAGATACGGTTCAACCTCCTCTGCCGCCGTGCTCTCGTAGATGCCGAGACGCGCACCGCGATGGCGGTCGGCGTAGTTCTCCTTTGGACCATAGCCGTAGTAGCGGATGCGGTCATAGTCCGCCGCGAGCGTAAAGAGCATCGCAAAATCCGGCATCGTGGGCATCCCGTCCGTCGGCTCGTAGTCCAGTGCGACATCCACCGCCCCCGCAGCGTCCACCGTATACGTGACCGTGCAATGGGCGGTGGGCTGTGCCGCGAGCGCATAGGTAAAGCGCACGGTGACGCGCGCGGCACACCGCTCCCCTGTTCCTGCCTTGCCGAAATAACCGTCGATGACGGTGAGCGGCGCATCATCCGCACTCCACGCGATCTGCGTGCAGCGGCGGTAGAGACTCGCGAGCTTCCACTGCGCCGTATCCGCCGGCGCATGACAGCCGTAGTCGTTGTCCGTCGGCGCACGCCAGAAACTCGGCTGCGGCAGTTCCTCGATCAGCTCGCGCCCGCCATAGCGGTAGGAGACGAGATTTCCCTGCGCACTCGAGAACATGAGGGAAAAGCCCGCCCCCTGCACGCCGAGATTGATGTCGCTCACGACGATGCGCAGATCTCCGCAGGCGGCAAGCGGCACGCAGTATGGTGCGGCATCACAGCGCCCGAGAACATCAAAGAGGCGCGTCGTCACTCCTGCGGGCGGTACGACGACCGCCTGTCCAAAGGCAATCTCATGGCCGACAGGGGCCCACGGCTCCTCATCCTTCAGACAGAGCGACGCCGTCAGCACGTACTCCCCCGTGCCGAGATACGGCATCTTGTAGATTGCCGTATCAATGAACCTCGTTTCTCCGGGCGCCACAGAATGTCCCAGCTGCCGCGTCCCCCAGACCTTTCGCCCGTCGAGGAGGAGCGTCATCCGCAGCTCATAGTCGTCCGCATTGGAGAAGAGGCTCCTGTTCTCGATCTCCACCCCGTTCCATGCAGGGCGCAGGGTGAAGTCCTGATAGTTGTACTTCACCTCCTGCAGCTTCGCCGTCGCTCGGCGGTCGGCAAAGAAAATGCCGTTGCCGCTGAAATTGTAGTCCGATGGACGATCGCCAAAGTCGCCGCCGTAGAGGAATACATCCTCCCCATCGCGTCCGCGCCGACGGATCGCCTGATCGCCGAAGTCCCAGACAAAGCCGCCCTGATAGCGCGGCTCGCGCTCTGCCAGCTCCGTGTACTTGTGCATGCCGCCGCAGCTGTTGCCCATCGCATGCGTGTACTCACACGTGATAAAGGGCTTGTCCTGATGCTCCTTCAGAAAGGCCTCGATGTCCGCCGCCTTCGTATACATCTGGCTCTCCATATCGCTCGACATCGGATAGCTGCGATCCCAGAAAATTCCCTCGTAGTGCACGAGTCGCGTGGGGTCAGCACGGCGGAAGTACGCGCTCATCTCGTAGATATTGCGCCCGCCGCAGGACTCATTGCCGCACGACCAGATCAGGATGCACGGATGGTTCTTGTCGCGCTCGTACATCGACTGTGCACGGTCAAGCACGGCGGGCAGCCACTCCGCATGATCGCCCGGCAGACTGTTCGCATCCTTTTCGCACGCGCCGTTCCTCATCCACGAGCCATGCGTCTCGAGATTTGTCTCGTCGATCACATAGAAGCCGTAAAGATCCGCGAGCTCATAGAGGCGGCTGCTGTTCGGGTAATGTGACGTGCGGATCGCGTTGACATTGGCACGTTTCAGTGCAATGAGATCCTGCTCAAAGAGCGCAGGATCCATCGCCCGCCCATGGTCGCAGTCGAACTCGTGACGGTTGACGCCCTTGAACACAATGCGCTTCCCGTTGATCTGCATCAGTCCGTCGCGCAGGCAGAACTCACGGAAACCAACGCGTATGCGCACGACCTCCTGCAGCGTCCCCGCCGCGTCGCGCACGCGAATCAGAAGATGATAGAGGAAAGGATACTCTGCGCTCCACAGGTGCACACAGAAGGCCTCCCCCGAAATCGTATGCGTCTTTGCGGAGATGCTCGCCTCATCCTCCCATATACAGTCCCCATCCTCATCGCAGAGCAGGATCTCGATCTTCTTCTCTGCCGCATCGCTGAACGTGAGGTGCACATCGAGCTGTCCGTTCGAGTATCCGTCCCGTTCCATCGGCATTGCACGGACAGCGACATCCTCGATGTGGTGCTTCGGCTTCGTGTAGAGCGTGACATCGCGATAGATCCCCGAAAACCGCCAGAAGTCCTGATCCTCCAGCCAGCTCGCGCTCGCGTAGCGAAACACCATCGCCGCCAGCTTATTTTCGCCTGGCACGAGATACGGCGTCAGATCGAAGTCCGCCGGCGTGCAGCTGTCCTCGCTGTAGCCAACAAAATGTCCGTTGAGGTAAAGGGCGAGTGCCGCATCGACGCCGGCAAAGGAGATGAAAACATGTTCCCAGCCCTCGGGCACGGCAAAGTACTTCACATAGCAGCCGACGGGGTTCTCCCGCACCGGAATCTCCCCCGGCACGATGCTCTCGTGCCCATCCCACGGATACGTCGTATTCGTATAGTGCGGGACGCCATGTCCCTCCATCTGGATGTGCGCGGGCACATGGATCGTCTCCCAGTCATGGCAGTCGTAGTCCGCCGCCGTAAAATCCTGTGGGATGGCGTCGATGTTCCGCGCATAGGCGAACTGCCAGACACCGCCAAGCGTACACTCAAAGGACGATATGCCGCACGCGAGCTCTGTCTCATCACGGTAAAAACGATGATCGCTGTGTGCAGGCAGACGATTCTCCGCGAAATACTGCGGGTCTTTCAGTTTCCCAAAATCGAAGCCGCTCATGTCAAGACCTCCATTGCCACAAGAGGATGCTGCACGGAGGGAGAACCCCCTCGTGCAACATCCTTTCATGATTATCGCAGATTACCGATTCATTTCATCCCATTTTTCTTCCAGTTCCTCCACGATGCGTGCATGCTCCGCCTCCGTCAGCGTCACCTTCGCACGATAGATAATCGCACCGAGCAGAATGAGAACGAACGGAAGCGCAAACATAACGAGCTTGAAGTTGAAGAGGTTCTCCGGCGTAATCGTCGCCGCCGTTGCGCCCGTCGTCATGCCGACCCAGATCGCCGTAATGCCGATCATGCCGCTTGTGATCGCACCCGCGAGTTTATCCACCAGCGGACGCACGCAGAGGACAAGTGCCTCATCACGATGGCCGAGTTTCAGCTGCCCATACTCGACCGTATCCGTGATCGTCATGAGCACGACGAGGAAGATCAGCGGCTGCGGGAGGGCAAAGAGCCCTGCGGCAAAGAGCGTCATGATGACGCTCGTCCCCGCAAGTGCATAAAGGATGATACCGATCAGCATCACCGAAACCGAGCCGAAGAAAAGCCGCCGGCGGCTGAACTTCATCGTGAGTGTCGGGAAGAGTGCCACGGCGAGAAGTCCGATGATGACGTTGATGATGCCGAGGAACGAGAACTGCTTCGCGTCGCCGAGCACATAGATAAAATAATAGAGGTTGAAATTATTGATGACATTCTGCCCAAGACCGAAAACAAGATACGCAATCGCCACCCAGAGCAGCTGATCATTCTTGATGAGGATCGAGAACACATCCTTGAACGAGGTCTCCGTCTTATTCTCACGCAGGGCAGAGTCCTCTTCCTTCGTCCCAAGGCCGAGGATGATCGCACCAAGCGTTGCGATACCGCCGCCGATGACCGCAAACGCAAACCACCCCGCAGAGTCGCCCGCGCCGCCATTCTCGTTGAGAGAGAAGTAGAGCACGACGGGCATGACGATCGCCGTGACCAGCTGACCGCCAAACACCGAGCCGATACGTGCGTAGGTCGCCGTGATCTCGCGCTCATGCGAGTCGAACGAGAGCGCGGGGATCATCGACCAGATCGCAACATCCTTTGCCGAGTAGAACACATCCATGATGAGATAGATGAGGGCAAAGAGCACGAGGTAGAGCATCGGGTTCGACACCGTCAGGCCGCCCATATCCGTGAAGAGAATCGCGAGCGAGATCGCCGCAACGAATGCACCGACGAGCACCCACGGCTTGAACTTGCCCCAGCGCGTCTTGGTCTTATCAATCGTATTGCCGATAAAGGGATCGATGAACAGCTCGGCGATACGCAGAACGAGGATGATCGTCGTCACAATGCCGATCATATAGGAATCGTGCTCGTGATTGTCAGAGTGGAACAGATTGCTCGTGACAAAAATCATGAAGTATGTACCGAGCATAGCATAGAACACATCATGTCCGAAGGTGCCGCAGGAATAAGCGATGCGCGGCCAGAACTTGCTTTTTTTGTCCGACATGGGAAGCCCTCCTCAGCCTTTGACCGTGCGGATGTAGGCAATGATGCCGTCCGCAATCTGCGCGAGCGGTGCGCGCCCCGTCTTGACCACGAGATCGTAGTTTGTGCTGTCGCCCCACTTGCGCCCCGTATAGTAGTCATAGTAGCGCGCGCGTTTCTCGTCCTCGCGGTTCAGCTCCTTCAGCGACTTCCCCTCGTAGACCGTCCGTCCGCGCTCCTCACGGAACTCATCATCTGCGCAGACGAAGATCGAAAAAACATCGTCGCGCTTGCGCAGTGCATAGTCCGCACAACGACCGAGGAAAATGCACGGGCCGTCGTCTGCGAGCTTGCGCACGACATTCGACTCTGCCATGAACATCCCTTGACTCGACTCCCCCATCGCCATGCCAAAGGAATGAAACGGAATGAAGCGCGACGAGAGCGGTTTCACCGTATTCTCGAGCTCCAAGAGATCCTTCTCGCTCAGATCATTGATCCCGAGCTTTGCCGCCGCCATGTGCACGATCTGACGATCATAGAGATGCACGCCCACCTTCTCCGCGAGAATCTCGGCGAGCTCTCGGCCGCCGCAACCGTACTGGCGGGCGACCGTGATGATGTACTTTTTCTCCCCCATGAAACTCCCTCCTTCAAATGGATGCAGCATCGTTATGCGCGCGATGTTGCTCCTTCCAAAACCGATATAGTAAACGTTTACATTTACGGTTTTTATTATACGATATGTTTTTCAAAAATGCAAACGTTTTCTTTTCCGGATTACAAAAAAAATGATGACGTTTCCACACAAAAATAACGCACGGGAATTCCGTCCCGTGCGTTATTTTTGTGTGATGCTTTGTATTATTCGACCACCGTTGCGAGGGCAATCTCAATCATATCGTTGAACGTCGTCTGGCGCTCCTCTGCCGTGCACTTCTCGCCCGTCAGCAGATGATCGCTCACGGTAAAGAGCGCGAGTGCCTGTCGCCCGTACTTCGCTGCGAGCGTATAGAGTGCCGCCGCCTCCATCTCCACGGCAAGCACGCCGTAGGTGCGGAGCTTGTCGTTGTCGATCTCCTCGTCGTAAAAGCGGTCAACGGAGATCACGTTGCCGACACGCACGGGAAGATTCATACGCTTTGCATTCTCCACGGCGGCAGAGAGAAGCTCATAGTCCGCAAGCGGCGCATAGTTGATCGAGCCACCGAAGATGCTGCGGATCATCCCCGAGTCCGTCGTCGCGCCCTGTGCGATGAACACGTCGCGCAGCTTGACCTTCTCATGCATCCCACCGCACGTGCCGACGCGGATGAGCTTCTGCACGCCGTAGTAGTCCATCAGCTCATTCACATAGATCGAGATCGACGGCATCCCCATGCCCGTCCCCTGCACGGAGACGGGTACGCCATGATATGTCCCCGTATACCCGAGGATATTACGGATGGACGTGTACTCCTTCGCCCCATCGAGAAAATTCTCCGCAATGTACTTCGCACGCAGCGGATCCCCCGGCAGAAGAATCCGCTCGGCGACCTCGCCCTTCTCGGCAGCAATGTGCAGTGAACTCATGTTGTTTCCTCCTATTGAAATAGATTTGTCGTCCTTATTGTAACGCGGTCATACCATATCATTATTTTCCGTATACCTCGCGAGCTGCGCTGCGGTATCCCGCCCTCCGTATAAAATGCGGATGACGATCACAATGCAGCTCTCGTGCTTCGGTATGTAGAAAACGAGATAATGGTCGACAGGCATAATGCGAAGACCGCGCGTGCACCACGGCTCACCTTCATAGAGCCGATACCGTTCAGGCATTTCTTCAAGTGCATAGATGTGCTCCTCCAAATGTCGAAAGAGTGCCTCTGCACTATCTATGGCTCGGAGCTCAAATGCGATATACTCATAAATCTCACGCATATCCTCCTTTGCTTGCGCAGAGAGTTCAACGCGATACATCATAGCCCGTACTCCCGCCGCAGTTCAGCAAAGACCTCGCGCGCGGGTCGCGTCCGTCCTGCCTCAATATCGGCATAGCCCTTTTCAAGCTCTCTATTAAGCGCCTCCTCCGACAGCCTGCTCACATCAAGAGGGTGTCTGCGCGGTATTTTCACATCGAACGGAAGCCCCTGCTGCAGGATCACCTGACGATAGAACATATTGATTGCATTGGATGCCGGAATGCCGAGCGCCGCAAGTATCTCCTCTGCCCGTTCCTTAACGTCCGGCTCGACTCTCGCATATAGATTGGCGGATTTTGCTGCCATAATAACGCCCCTCCTTCTTCCTTGCGTAAATCATTCTACCGATATTATATCTGTATGTGCGGACAAGTGCAATACATATTACACTTCCTAATAAATATCCACCCGCATAGCGGGTGGTTTTTCATTTTCGGGCATAGCCCTTAT
>CAUTTS010000054.1:0-15733 GCA_963541465.1 uncultured Selenomonas sp. | reverse complement strand
GGCTTAAGATTTTATGTGCGTAGTATGTAAAAGGAGGCATCTATATGTTTTTGAAAAAACTGTCTGTCACACTCTTGCTCTGTTTTGCAGTCGTTTTGTGTGTGAATGGAAAAACCTATGCTGCTGATGTTTATGCCTGTGATTTTGAAGGTCATGAGGTCTATGTGAGTACAGGCTCTATTATGGGATCACCGTATCAAATTGTTATACCTAATGGGGTGAAGTTCGTGAGGAATGGGAAACAGACACATTTTGCAACTGCAAAATTTTATTTGGAAGGTGGGACTTGGTGGGGAAATGTCTTTATTGACAATATGCCATCCAATGGTGATTATCCAGTAGCAGCTGATCCTCTTACCGCCGCGATATTTGATGTTGCACGCCAATACATTTAGCGTAGAGAATTTTCAATTTGTATGAGCACGTTTGTACGACGGTGTATTCATGTTATTTCTGCGAAAGCAGTGTAGAAGCGCATATTAACCATTCCTAGGGAAGTGCTGAATTTATCAGTACTTCCTTAATTTCCGTACCAACGGTTACAGCATTTCTTCACCGTTCTGCGTTATAATTGTCACATCAAGATGAAAATTATAATTGATATAAAGGGGCTTTCATTATGGAAAAGACACTGGATCTGAAGAAGAGCGTTGCCGAACTGGTGGAGGAGTATCCCGAGGTGCGGGAGATCATGGCGGAGGTCGGCTTCAAGGAGATCACGAATCCCGTCGCGCTCAACGTGATGGGGCGCATCATGACGATCCCGCGTGGTGCGGCGGTGAAGGGGATTGATCTCGCGAAGGTGATTGCCGCCTTCGAGGAGCACGGCTATACCGTGCTCAGTGACGATGCACAGTCGCGGCAGGGACGTCTGCGCGGCTTTATTGAGCGCCTGTCGGATGGAGAGGAACTGGACTCCGTTCGCAAGGATTTTGTCAAGGAGTTCAGCCACGTCGAGGCGCATGAGATCATGGATGCAGAGCAGTCCCTCATCAAGGAGGGCATGCCGGTCAGCGAGGTGCAGCGTCTCTGTGACGTGCATTCGGCACTCTTTCATGGGACAGCGTCCGCTCCGCCCGCAGGTGCACTTTCGCATGATGAGATTCACGCGCAGGCGGCATCGGTCGACCCGAATGATATGGACGCACTGCCCGAGGGACATCCGCTGACGATTTTGCGCGCGGAGAATCACGCCCTTGAACAGCTGCTCGATACGATTACAGCGGAGCTGGACGGAGCGAAGCGTATGGATGTCATGCTGACGCACATGCTTTCCCTCGGCGATCTGCGAATGCACTACATCAAGAAGGAAGAGCTGCTGATGCCGGTGCTCTATGACTACGGCGTTACGGGGCCATCGCAGGTGATGTGGGGCATTGACGATGAGATGAAGCGCGAGCTCAGCATGATCATCAAGGCACTTAAGGCGGATGCAGAGACCCTGCCGCTCTACGAGTCGCGTATTCGCGATCTCGTACAGCGCGTGCGCGAGATGACCTTTAAGGAGGAGCGCATTCTGTTCCCGCTCAGCCTGCGGTACTTCACGCAGATGGAGTGGTACCGCGCCTACCACGATCTCGTGACGATGGGATCGTCCTTCGGCGTTGATCTTCCCGCGTGGACGGAGGCACAGGCATGGCTCGATCAGGAAGCGGCGCGCGTGGCCGATGCACCGTCCGGGGGAGCACTGCAATTCCCTACGGGTACGCTTACGATGGAGCAGCTGACGGCGATCTTTAAGCTCCTGCCCGTCGACATCACCTTCATCGACAAGGACGACGTCGTCCGCTTCTTTACCAACGAGGGGCAGGTTTTCACGCGTCCCATGTCCGCGCTTGGGCGTGATGTAATGAACTGCCATCCGCCCGAGATCATTCCCGTCGTGCGCAATCTGATCGCAGACTTCAAGGCGAAGAAGCGCACGCAGATGGTCGTCTATCGTCGCATCCGCGAGCAGCCCATCCGCGTGCAGTATCAGGCGATGTACGATGGGACCGGCGAGTATCTCGGTACGGTCGAGTTCGTGACCGATCACGCCGAGGCGCTTGAGAAATTTCGCCGATGAAAGATAAGATAAGAGAACCTGTCAAGAAAAATACTTGACAGGTTTGTTGTTTCCCGCTATACTTGCACAAGTGTCTCCCACAATAGCCTGCCCCGCCTGCGGGGAAGGGGGATCACGCAGCGCGTGGTGGAAGGGGAGGAACGGATTGGATCGGCTCTACTATCGTGCGAAGCTCTATGATCTCTATGGAGGTCTCCTCACGGGCAAGCAGCGCGAGTGCCTGCATTTACATATTGCGGAGGACTTCTCGCTCGCGGAGATCGGCGAGGAGCTCGGCATCACGCGGCAGGCGGCACATGACAATATCCGCCGTGCAGAGCGTGCACTGGCGGAGATGGAGGAGACGCTGGGGCTCTTTGCTCGTCAACAGGAGCAGGAGCGGGCGATTGCCGCCGTCTGTGCGGAGCTGCGTGCGCTCCGCGAGCCGATTGGGTGCGGGGATGTCCGCCGCATCGCGGATGAATTGGAACGATATACATCACAGAATGAGATATAAAGACGGTAGATCAAAGGAGGTGAGGAAATGCTCTTTGAGAATCTGTCCGACCGCCTGCAGGGGATATTCAAGAAGCTGCGCGGGCACGGCAAGCTGACCGAGGACGACGTGAACGATGCGATGCGCGAGGTGCGCATGGCACTGCTGGAAGCGGACGTCAACTTCAAGGTTGTCAAGGATTTCGTGAGACGTGTCAAGGAGCGAGCCGTCGGGCAGGAGGTGCTCGACACACTCACGGCGGCACAGGCCGTCGTCAAGATCGTCGATGAGGAACTCACCGCGCTGATGGGTGGGACGGAAAGTCGCCTCAATATCAGCCCCAACCCGCCGACCGTCATCATGCTTGTCGGACTGCAGGGCTCAGGTAAGACGACCTCGGCAGGCAAGCTCGCGCTCATGCTGAAAAAGCAGGGCAAGCGTCCACTGCTCGTTGCCGACGATATCTATCGTCCCGCTGCCATCAAGCAGCTTGAGGTCATTGGCGGCAAGGTCGATGTGCCCGTTTTTTCGCAGGGGCAGGAGGACGCCGTCGCCATTGCGCGTGCGGCAATTGCACATTCTGCCTCCCACGCCAACGACGTCGTCATCATTGATACGGCGGGGCGTCTGCAGATTGATGAGACGCTCATGCAGGAGCTGCGTGATATCAAGGCGGAAGTAAAGCCGCATGAGATCCTCCTCGTCGTGGATGCCATGACAGGACAGGAAGCCGTGAACGTCGCCGAGGCGTTCGACGCCTCGCTCGGCCTGGACGGCATCATCATGACGAAGCTGGACGGTGATGCGCGCGGCGGCGCGGCGCTCTCCATCAAGGCGGTGACGGGCTGCCCCCTGAAATTCGTCGGTATGGGCGAAAAGCTTGAGCCGCTCGAGGTGTTTCATCCCGACCGTATGGCGTCGCGTATCCTCGGCATGGGCGACGTGCTCTCCCTCGTGGAGAAGGCACAGGAGAACTTCGATCTCGAGAACGCGAAGAAGATGGAGGAGAAGCTCCGCCGCAACGATTTCACGCTTGATGATTTCCTCGATCAGATGCAGCAGGTCAAAAAACTTGGCTCGCTCAGCAACATCCTCGGCATGATCCCGGGAATGGGCGGTCTGAAGAAGAAACTCGGCGATCAGGAGTTTGACCTCGATGGAAAAGAGATGCGCCAGCTTGAAGCGATCATCCGCGCGATGACGCCGAAGGAGCGCGCAGACATTACGATCATCAACGGCAGTCGGCGCAAACGTATTGCTGCCGGCAGCGGGACGCGCGTGCAGGACGTCAACAAACTGCTCAAGCAGTTCGGCGAAATGCGCAAAATGATGAAGAAGATGAAGAAAATGAAGGGGAAGGGCGGAATGCCCGCCATGCCGTCCATGGGCGGCATGGGGCTCCCCAAGATGCCGTTCTTTAGGTAGTGCGGTACAATATCAATATCCAACGAAAGGTGGTGAAATTATGGCAGTCAAGATTCGTTTGAACCGTATGGGCGCGAAGAAGAATCCCTTCTATCGCATTGTGGTCGCTGATTCGCGTGCACCGCGCGATGGGCGATTCATCGAGATCCTTGGGAACTACGATCCGTCGAAGCAGCCCGCACTCGTCAACATCGACGAGGAGAAGGCGATTGATTGGATGAAGAAGGGCGCACAGCCGACGGATACCGTCAAGAACATTCTGAGCAAGAATGGCACGATGGCGAAGTTCGCTGAGGCAAAGCGTCAGAAGGACTGATGCGTGACGCGCGATTCGATGGGGGGATCTCCTCTCTCGCAGAGGACTTCCCGTCGCGTGCGCACGCGGCGATGAGGAGAGACGACGCGCATGAAAGAGATAGTCGAGGTTATTGCGAAATCCTTGGTGGATCATCCGGAAGCTGTCGTCGTTGACGAAACACAGGATGATCAGGAGATCATTTTAAGACTTCGCGTGGCGGAGGATGACATGGGAAAGGTCATTGGCAAGCAGGGGCGGATCGCAAAGGCACTCCGCAGTGTTGTCAAGGCCGCTGCCACGAAGGAGAATAAGCGGGCGACAGTCGAGATCGGCTGAGCCGGGCGAGACGGCGTGCGTCATGGACGGTCGCCGTTTTTGTATAGGAGAGATACAGAGTGGATTCGATTTCAATCAAGGTGCCGGTCACCGTCAAGGCGAAGCTCACAGAGAAGCTGCGCGCAAAGATGCTCAAGGAAATGGAGGAAGGTCTCAGCCGTGCAGAGCTTGAGCTGCAGCAGCTCGGCATCCAGGAGAAGCGCGTGATGCAGGAGGCGGAGCAGGGCGAGCTCACTCCGCAGGCGATTCAGCACATCAACACGATCCGTCAGGAGCGTCAGCGCCGCGTCGACTACGTCGAGGAGACGCGCGCCCATCAGGAGGAGCTGCAGAAGTTCGCCGAGGGGGCGGAGATCGTGCAGGGAACGCTTGAGCGTCAGGTTGAGGCGAAGATCGGCGACGATATGCGTGAGCTGATGAACGTCGAGATCCTGGTGGAGGATGACAAGATTGTCGCGATCCGTTCCTGATGACCGTATCGTCATCGGCCGCATCGGCGCACCGCACGGCGTGCACGGTGACCTGCGCATTATCCCCCTGACGGATTTCCCCGAGCGCTTTGCGCAGATGCGGGAGGTGATGGCAGGGGATGAACTTCTTCATATCACTGCCGTTAAGCCGCAGGGACGGAATATTCTCATGCATTTTCGGGAATACGATGTGCGTGAGACGGCGCAGCGTCTCACGGGACGTGTGCTGACGGTGCCGCGTGCGGAAGCGGCACCGCTTGACGAGGGCGAGTATTATGTGTTCGACATCGTCGGGCTCACCGTGCACGATGAGGACGGCAACGAGCTCGGTACGGTGACGGACGTTCTGCGGACGGGCAGCAACGATGTCTATGCGGTACGGAATGCCGATGGGCACGAACTCCTTGTACCCGCACTGCGCACCGTGGTGCAGAACATTGATATAGCGGGCGGTTGTATGACCGTACGCCTGCCGGAATAGCGGACGGAGACGATCTCTGTCCGCGTTTTCTTTGCGCAATTTCCTGTGTCATGCTATAATAGTAAGAACTAAGTCGCTATTTTTTTCATAAGGGGACGAACTATGCTCACTTGTGTTACGCATTCACCGGAAGAGACGGCGCATTTAGCGGGGACAATCGGCAAAATCATCCGTGAGGGAACGGTCATCTGCCTCGATGGAGAACTCGGCGTAGGCAAGACCCTCTTTGTGCGTGCCCTCGCCCGCACCCTCGGCGTGGAGAGTGATGTGACCAGCCCGACCTTCAACCTCATGAACATCTATGAGGCAGCGTGCCCGATCGTGCACTTCGATCTCTATCGGATCACGTCGGAGGAGGAGCTGGAGGACATTGGTTTCTATGAGTACGCAGAGGCGACGGAGGGAATTGTGCTGATCGAGTGGGCGGAGAAGTTCCCCGATGCCATGCCCGCAGATCATCTCTCTGTGCGCATTGAAGTGCTGAACGATGAGGAGCGGCAGTTTACCTTCGTCGCCAAGGGGAAAAAGAGCAGGGCGCTCTTGGAGGAGTTGAAACGCATTGTTGATCGTGAGCCTTGATACGTCCTCGCAGGTATCGAGCGTAGCGGTGCTCTCGGAGGAGCGTGTCGCTGCTGAGGTGAGTATGCAGGGCGCATTGACGCACTCCGAGACACTCATGCCGCATATCGAGCTGGCTCTGCAGATGGCACGTGCCAAGAAAACGGAACTCGATGGAATTGCCGTCAGTATTGGGCCGGGTTCCTTCACGGGGCTGCGCATCGGCCTTGCGGCGGCAAAGATGATGGCGTACGCACGGAACATCCCCATGATCTGCGTGCCGACACTGGAGGCACTTGCCTGTCACTATGCGGGTTCTGTTGGGCTGCGCATTCTCCCTATGATGGATGCGCAGAAAGGCAATGTCTACGTGCAGGAATTCAGGTGGCGGCCCGAGGGGGAGGACGTGCGCCTTTCTGAGGAGCATCCACTCTCCATCCTGCCGCTGCCCGAGGTGCTCGACGCACTCGTGGGAACGGAGCTGCCCGCCGTTTTACTTGGCGATGCCACGCGGCGGAACGATTTCCCTGCGCTTCCTGCCAATGTCGGGATTGCTCCCCTGCATCTGCGCATGCCGCGTGCGGCGTGTGTGGGGGTGGCGGGGCTTGCCCGCCTGCAGCGGGGGGAGATGGACGACCCCGTGACAGCGGTGCCGCTCTATCTGCGACGCAGTGAGGCAGAGGTGTTGTGGGAGCAGCGGCATGGCGGAGCGGCGGCATCATGATCTCCTTTCGTCCGCTTGCTCCGGAGGATGCGGACGCCGTGGCGTGCATTGAGCGAGAGAGCTTTCCGACACCGTGGTCGCGTGAGGATTTTTGGCGTGAGGCGTCGAATGACTTTGCCTGTTATATCGTTGCACTTGAGAGTACGGCAGTGATCGGCTTTGCCGGCTGCTGGATCTCCTTTGATGAAGCACAGGTCACGAATATCGCGCTGACAGCGATGCAGCGCGGCAGGGGCTATGGACATCTGCTCATGTGCGCGTTGATGCGCGCGGCAGCGGAGCGCGGCGTCGAGCGTATGACCCTCGAAGTGCGCCCGTCGAATCTGCCCGCCCGCCGTCTTTATGAGCGGCTGGGATTCGTGGAGATCGGTATCCGTAAGGGCTACTATCAGGACAACAACGAAGATGCCATTCTCATGTGGAATACGAAATTAAGGGATACACTGTCTGATGAAAGATGTGCAAGAGAGACTGACGCTCGGAATTGAGACAAGCTGCGATGAGACATCGGCAGCCGTACTTCGTGGGACACGCGAACTTCTGTCCTGCGTGATTTCAACGCAGATACCGATTCATCAGAAATACGGCGGCGTCGTTCCTGAGATTGCTTCGCGCAACCATATCCTGAGCATTCTGCCCGTCGTCCAGCAGGCGCTCGACGAGGCGGGAACGGAGCTTGCGGCGATGGATCAGATCGCTGTTACATACGGCCCCGGACTCGTGGGGGCGCTGCTTGTCGGTGTGTCGGCGGCAAAGGCGTTGGCGTTTTCGCTCGACGTGCCGCTCATCGGTGTGAATCATCTCGAGGGGCATATCTTTGCGAATTTTCTTGAGACGCCCGATCTCGTGCCGCCCTTTATTGCGCTTGTCGTCTCGGGCGGGCATACGGCACTCGTCGATGTGGCGGACTATGAGACGTTCCGCCTGATGGGCAGTACGCGTGATGATGCGGCAGGCGAGGCGTTTGATAAGGTTGCGCGCGTGCTCGGCCTTCCCTATCCGGGCGGTCCTGAGATCGATCGACTCGCACGCGCGGGGGATCCGCAGGCGATTGACTTTCCGCGTGCGCTCGCGCAGGAGGGTAACTATGAGTTCAGCTTCAGCGGGCTGAAATCCGCCGTGTTGAACTATATCAACGGCCAGCGCATGAAGGGGCGGGAACTCCACGCGGCGAATATCGCGGCATCGTTTCAGGCAGCCGTCACGGAGGTGCTCGTTCACAAGGCGTTCGAGGCGATTCATGCGGCGGGGCGGGATACCCTTGTCCTTGCCGGCGGCGTTGCGGCAAATGCTGCCCTCGAACAGCAGCTGCGTGCGCGGGCGGAGCAGGAGGGCATCCGCTATCTCTATCCTTCGTTGCGTCTCTGTACGGATAACGCCGCCATGATTGCCTGCCGCGGTGCCTATCAGGCGGCGGCAGGGAAGTACAGCGACCTCTATCTGAACGCTGTGCCGGGACTGGATTTTGTTTGAATGAGAGCTGATGTGCCATGGTGCATCAGCTCTTTTTATTTGTCCATAGCCATTCATGACAAAGGGCAAGGTCTTTTCGTTGCAATGATGAATCCCATTCGTTATAATGAGGTCAATCAGGGGGCGAGAGGGGGCGGCCACATGGAACTGACGGCACGTATGCGGACCATACTGTCTCTGCTTCTTGCCGCGTCCGGCTATGTGACTGCCGAACATATCGCCGCAGAGCTCGGTGTCAGCGCACGCACTGTGACGCGTGAGATGCACGGGATCGAGACGGCACTGGAGCCCTATGGCGTGACGCTCCTTCGGCGTACGGGGGCAGGGTTCATGCTCAGTGGAGATGCCGCAGCGCTTGGGCAGCTGCGCACGGAGCTCTCTTTGGCGGATGTGCACAGCACACTGACCCCTGATCAGCGGCGTTCCATCTTGATCACGCGTCTCCTCATGGCGGATGAGCCACTCAAGCTCTTTACTCTGGCGCGTCTTCTGCACGTGACCGACAGTACCGTCAGTCACGATCTCGATCGGCTCCAGCCGTGGCTTGCCGCGCAGCAGATTTCGCTCGTGCGCCGTCCCGGACTCGGCGTCTACGTCGAAGGGGCGGAGCGGGATATCCGCCGTGCACTGGTTCGCATCATCCACGACGATGTGGATGAAAAGGAACTCCTTGCCCTCATCGGAGACGATGCGGCTGAGGAGGGACCAGCATACGCGGCGGATCGAGCCCTGCTCGGCCTCGTTGATCCCGTGCAGATCCGCCGCATTGATGACGCTGTTGCAGCGGAGACGCAGGATCGGCACATCCCAGACAGCGCACGTGTCGGGCTTGTCGTCCACCTCGCGCTCGCCGTGCGGCGGCTGCAGCAGGGGGATACGATTGCGATGGATGCGGGGACGTTGGAGGAGCTGCAGCATACCGAAGAATTTTTTGTGGCAGAGACGATTGCAGCGCGGATGGGGGAGGGATTCTCCATTTCCATCCCCGCAGCGGAGATCGGCTATATCACCATGCATCTACTCGGTGCGCGCGGCATGACCCTCCCTTCGGGGGGCGGGCGCGTGGATAATTTCCGGCTGGTGCAGATTGCGCAATCGATCATGCGGCGTGCCTCCGAAAAGAGCGGCGCGCCGCTCATGCGCAGCCGTACGCTGCTCACGGGGCTCGTGAATCACCTTGCCCCGGCACTGCATCGTCTGAAACTCCACATGGATATCCGCAATCCGCTGCTCGCGCAGATGGAGGAAGAACATCCGGAGCTCATGGAGATCGCACGGCATGCGATTCCCATGATGGAGGAGGAGGCAGGGATGCCGGTGCCCGATGATGAGGTTGCCTATATTGCCATTCACATCGGTGCGGCACTGACGGAGGCGGGCGGGGATCGCCCCGCCGCGCGCGTTCTGGTCGCCTGTCCGACAGGTCTGGGGACGAGCCGCCTGCTTGCGAGCCGTTTGCGCCGATCCTACGAGCGGATTCGTGTGGTCGGTGTCGTCTCCTCGCTTGCCCTTACCACGCAGGAGATCCTGCGGCGTTCGGCGGACTTTGTGGTCTCCACGGTACCGCTTTCGCCGCTTCCTGTTCCGGTCGTTGTTGTCAGTGTGTTTTTGACGGCAGCAGATCGGGCGCAGATCGATGCTGTTCTTGCCAGCTGCAGCGTACATCATACGGAGGTGCCGGCGGATCCCGCGCCGCTGCCGTTCCCTGCGGTGATGGCGGAGATTCATCGCCGCAGCGGATTGATCTGCGATCTGCTCACGGAGGTTCACTTGCAGGACAATGTATCGGTGGTATCCATTGAGCAGCTTGCCGATGCAGCGGCACATCTTCTCCTCATGGAGGATGCGGCGGCGGATGATTTTGCCGACGAGCTCCTGCGGCGGGAGCGCATCGCTCCGACGTGGGCTGCACCGCAGATGATTCTTCTCCATGGATATTTTGCACGGCAGGAGAGAGCGCGCTTCGGCGTTATGCACCTTGCACATCCGCTCCCTTACGGAGGGGATGCCGTACAGACCGCGTTGGTCATGCTCGTGTCGGCGGGAGAGGCAGAGATGGAACGGCAGCTACTCGGGCATATTGCGGCACAGATTGCAGACCGCCCGACGTTCGCCGACATCCTCGCGCATGGGGATGCGGCGGGGATACGCCGCGAGCTCGAATACGTTTTGGAAGAGCATTTTCGGGAACATCTCGAACAGCTCTTGTAAATAAGGGGCTGAAATGCTCCATGTTATTATATTTTTTACAAAGGGGGATTTTTATGAGTCAGCAAGGCGGAGGGGCACAGGAGGCTATGCAGAAATTTGGTCGCTTCCTGTCCGGCATGGTGATGCCGAACATTGGCGCATTTATCGCATGGGGCTTTCTGACGGCACTGTTTATCCCGACGGGATGGATGCCAAACGAGTATCTGGCACAGGTCGGCGGTCCGATGAGCAAGTGGCTCATCCCGCTGCTGATCGGCTACAGCGGCGGTGCAGCGGTCTACGGACACCGCGGCGGCGTCATGGCGGCAATTGCCACATCGGGCATCATCGCCGGCTCGGAGATTCCGATGTTCCTCGGCGCCATGATGATGGGACCTCTGGGGGGCTATCTGATCAAGAAGTTTGACAATGCCGTACGTGACAGCATCCCGGGGGGATTCGAGATGCTCGTCAATAACTTCTCGCTCGGCATCTTCGGCGGTATCCTCGCGATGATCGCCTTTGCTATTGTTGGTCCTGTGGTCAGCGGCGCAAACAACATCCTGCGCAGCGGCGTGGAGGCGATTGTCGCGGCAGGACTGCTGCCGCTGGCATCCATCATCATTGAGCCCGCAAAGGTGCTCTTCCTCAACAATGCACTGAATCATGGCGTACTCAGCCCGCTCGGTATTCAGCAGGCACAGGAATACGGCAAGTCCATGTTCTTCCTGCTCGAGGCAAACCCCGGACCCGGCTTTGGTATTCTGCTCGCCTACTGGATGTTCGGCAAGGGCATGGCGAAGTCGTCCTCGCCGGGAGCCATGATTATCCACGTACTCGGCGGTATTCACGAAATCTACTTCCCGTATATCCTCATGAAGCCGATCCTCATCATCGCTGCGATCGCGGGCGGCATGTCCGGCGTCTTTACGCTCGGCCTCCTCGGCGGCGGTCTGATTGCTCCGTCCTCGCCGGGCTCGATCTTCGCGATTATCGCGATGACCCCGAACACCTCGGCACTCGTTGCCAATCTCTCGGCATTTGCCGTAGCGACGGCGGTATCCTGCGCGGTTGCATCTGTCTTTATCAAGATGTCGAAGGATGTCGAAGACGACTCGCTGGAGTCGGCGCGTGAGGACATGGCAGAGCGCAAGAATCGCGGCAAGGAGCTGCCCACAGAGAAGAAGATCGCGGGTAAGGATCTGAAGGTCATCGTCTACGCCTGCGATGCGGGCATGGGTTCGTCGGCACTCGGTGCGGCAGCACTGCGTAAGAAGCTCAAGAAGGATGGCTACAAGGATATCTCCGTGACGAACTGCGCCATCGGTGCCATCCCACAGGAAGCGCAGCTGGTCATCTCGCATGAGAAACTCGCCGAGCGTGCCCTTGCGGATTCGCCGCAGGCAGAGCATATCTGGGTGCGTGATTTTACGCAGAACAACGTCTATGAGATCGTTACGGCGCGCCTGAAAGAGGCTGCGGTAGAGACATCTGCATCGGCCGCAGGCGCACAGGAAGAGGCGGCAGAGACGGTGAGCGCAGACGTTCTGCATCAGGAAAATGTGAAGATAGGACTCCCGTCGGTCAGCCGAGAGGAAGCAATCACGGCTGCCGGCAAGATGCTCGTCGCGAGCGGCTACGTCGATGAGGGCTATGTGCAGGGGATGCTCAACCGTGAGCGTGATCTCTCCACCTACATCGGCAAGGGAATTGCGATCCCGCACGGTGAGAATGCAGTCAAGGATACGATCAAGAAGACGGGCATTGTCGTCTGCCAGTACCCCGACGGCATCAAGTTCGGCGATGAGACGGCATATCTCGTGATCGGTATCGCGGGCGTCGGCAACGATCACCTTGCGATCCTTGCCAATATCGCAACGATGGTCGGCGACTACACGGATGAGCAGCTCGAGCAGCTCTTCAAGACGAAGAGTGCCGATGAACTCTATCACGTCTTCACGAAAGCAGATTGAAAGGACATGACCATGAAACAGGCAATCCATTTCGGCGGCGGCAATATCGGCCGCGGCTTCATCGGGGAACTGCTCGTGCGCTCGGGCTATGAGGTCACCTTTGTCGATGTGGCGGATGCTCTGGTGGATGAGATCAATGCACGTCGTTCCTATGATATCGAGGTGGTCGGCGATACGCCGAAAAAAATCCATGTCGAGCACGTCAAGGCGATCAACAGCAACAAAGACCTTGAGGATCTCCTCGACGCATTCGTCACGGCAGACATTGTCACCACGGCGATCGGGCCGAACATCCTGAAATTCATTGCGCCGAACATTGCCAAGGGGATTGCGCGACGCCTTGAAAAGACGGATGCACCGCTGAACATTATCGCGTGTGAGAATATGGTCGGCGGCTCGACGGTACTGAAGAACTTTGTCTATGAGCATCTCGCTGACGATGTCAAGGCAAAAGCCGCGCGCTGCATCGGATTCCCTGATGCGGCGGTTGACCGTATCGTGCCGATCCAGCACAACGAGGATCCGTTGCTTGTCAAGGTTGAGCCGTTCTGCGAGTGGGATGTTGATCGCACGGGTGTCATCGGCGCAGAGCCGCAGATCGAGGGGCTGACGTGGGTCGATAACCTCGAAGCCTACATCGAGCGCAAGCTGTTCTCCGTCAATACGGGACATGCCTCCATTGCCTACATGGCGTATTTGAAGGGGATCGAGGACATTGCCTCGGCGATGCAGGACGAGGAGATCGTCGCGTTTGTCCGCCGCGTCTGGGAGGAGACGAGTGAACTCCTGATCGAGAAATACGGATTTGACCGTGAAACGCATGCAGAATACATCCGTACGGCAGAGTCGCGGTTCAAGAATCCGCATCTCTCCGATGCCGTGACGCGCGTCGCACGCGGGCCGAAGCGTAAGCTCGGCGCGAAGGATCGTCTCGTCTCGCCCGCCAATCAGCTCGTCGCACGCGGGAAAAAACCCGAGGCGCTCGCGACGGTCATCGCTGCCGCCCTCCATTTCGACTACGCGGAGGATCCTGAGGCAGTCGAGGTGCAGACGTATCTCAAGGAGCACGGTTTCGAGAAGGCGCTCACGCACTTCACGGAGATTCCGGCGGGCTCGGAGCTGTTCAAGCTCGTCGCAGAGAAGAATGCAGCACTGAAAAAGTAAGGAATCGCTGATCCAATGAGTAATCAGCACTTCTCTTATCGGATGACGGTACGATCGAGGTATCGTCATCCTTTTTTATCTGCAGATTCCTATGGAATTGGTCGACTGTTTGGCAGAACGTGCAAAGCGGATTCGTCAACGAAATCCGATTCAGTTGCGTGAGGGTGCTGATCCGTCGAGTGGAAAGGGCATGGATAACATGCTCGTTGTGATCAAAGAGGGACAGTCCGTTGCACTGAATCCGCGTATTCTGGATGCAAGCTACGAAGATAACCCGACGGGAAAGGTTAGCCTTTGTGCGAATAATGTCTATGACATTTACACAAAGACCACAGCCCAGAAGTCTACGCAGGTTATCTTTTGTGATCAATCCACACCAAACAGCAAGGCATCGTATAACGTCTACGATGACCTACGTGATAAACTTATGGAATTCGGTATCCCCAAAGAGCAGATCGCCTTCATTCATGACTATGACACACCGGAGAAGAAGGAGCGGCTCTTCGCCAAAGTTCGGAAAGGGGAAGTGCGCGTCCTACTCGGATCATCGGATAAACTGGGGGTCGGGACGAACATTCAGGATAAGCTGATTGCATCACATGATCTGGACTGTCCGTGGAAGCCGAGCCAGATCGAGCAGCGTTTTGGGCGCATCGTCCGGCGAGGGAACGAAAACAAGCAGGTGAAAATCTTCCGTTATGTAACGGATGCCACATTTGACTCATATATGTGGCAGACCAACGAGGTGAAGCAACGGTTCATCTCGCAAGTCTTCACAGAACAGGTTCCAACGCGTGAAGCGGAAGATGTAGACGAGTTCACCATGACCTATGCACAGCTGAAGGCCGCCTGTACAGGAAATCCGTTCTACAAGGAACAGTTCGAGCTACGGAACGAACTGCAGAAGCTCGAAGCAGAGCGTGCCCAGTATCTGGCTGACCATGCACGCATGGAAAACCAGCTCAATGTCCAGCTACCCGTAGCCATTAAAACTGTCGACAGCTTTGTTCAAGCGCTGCGTGCAGATATGAATACGTTAAATGCGCATTCACAGGACGAGTCCCTTGTCTTGCAGGGAGAGACGTATCGGACACCAGAAGAGATCGGAAAAGCATTCGCCGAATGCGCACGAGCCATCTGCGATGGCAAACTGACCGAAACGCCGCGCGGAGAGTATCGCGGCCTGAAGGTATCCGTGGTGCGCGGAGATAAGCGCGGCATGGAGGTCGCCTTGAGCGGCATGAGCTCCACCCGCTTTCCGATTGGGCTGACGACGCCCAAAGAGAACGCCTCACGTCTCGCAAATGCGCCGAAGCGCATTGACGAAAAACTGGCGTCAGCGGCGGCAGAACTGGATCGGCTGCGTCAGGAGGTGAAAGACTGCCAGGAAGGCCTTGGAAAGCCGTTCGCGAAGGAGGAGGAATACCGGGCAAAAAGCCGACGGATGAACGAGGTCTCTCTTCAGATTGAGGAGCAGAACAAGAAAGAAGAGCGCGCGGAGACCAAAGGATTAGAGCAGCAGAACGCTGTCACTCGATGAAAGGAGAACATTATGCTTTCGTGGATTTTATGTGTTGTTGGTGGTGTTGCGATCGGCCTGTATCTTGCCGCTCTCGCCAAGAAGGACAAGAAAAAGGACTACACAGCAATCTTCACACAGGAAGATCCGCGCCTTGAGAATCGTGTGGATGAATTTTATGATGGCGTGAAAAAGAAATTCTCATTGAAATGAGATAGATTGCTGGCAAGGGAAAATTCTACGTCGTGCAGTGAGAGCAGAACGATTTGACGAAAACGAGGCGGGAGGTTATAATAGACATAGAAAAGGTGCTGCCGGTAGACGGTCAGCCCCACTGGGTTAAACGAGAAAATCCGCCTAAACTTTGCAGGGTCAGGCGGGTTTTCTTATGCTTTTAGAACGACGAGGATAAACAGCGTCACGAGAAGCAACGCAAGTAAATCGTTGATCGTCATCGTCATCGCCCCTCTCTAGGGGCTAAGATTGACCGCCTACCGTCTTGGCAGCACCTCTTGACAGTATATCATTGCACTAGTCAACAAAAACTGGACACAAAAACCTAAAAATTAGTCATTAGAATTG
>CAUTTS010000053.1:0-16411 GCA_963541465.1 uncultured Selenomonas sp. | reverse complement strand
AAGAAATCTCTTTGCCCATGAGTACGAGTCCGCAGATAAGGACTTGCTATGGGAAACGATCACAAACGATATCTCAGCACTATACGCACAACTTCAAAAGATCGCCTCATGTTAATGAAGCCACGTAAAAACACGACTGCCGTGCAACGACGACAATCGTGTTTTTTCTATGTCAGATCCCAAGTGCCGCGACCCATGAGTTGATCGCCATCGGGGTCTCGCCCATCTCAAAACGCCGCCCCTCCTTGACGAGCGCGCCCTTCGCCGAGGGGCGCAGATGCGTCACAGTCTGTCCAAGGGAGCTGCCGCCCGAGGTAGCAAACGGCACGATGGTCTTTCCCGTAAGGTCGTAACTTTCAAGGAAGGTGTTGATGATGTGCGGTGCGGCGAACCACCAGAGCGGAAACCCGACAAAGACGGTCTCATACGGTGCAAGGTTGGGAAGTTCCCCCTCGATCTGAGGGCGGCAGGCAGGGTCGTGCATCTCGACGTTGACGCGGCTCGTCTTATCGTCCCAGTCGAGGTCGTCCTCGGTATAGGGGACGACGGGACGGATCTCGTAGAGATCTGCGCCGATGACGTCGGCGATCTTATGGGCAACCGTTGCCGTGCGCCGCGAAGGTGATGCCGAAAAGAACGCAATCATCCGCTTTCCGTACATATTATTTCCTTCCTTCCAAGTAATCATGGGCAAAGCCCTGCTGCTCGGGCTGAATGTCCGCCTCAAACATGCGATTCCACGGGAATGTCACAACGACGCTGTTCGTCTCCGCCATGGGCGGCAGGTTGTTCTCGATGAAGCGGTTCATCATGCGCGTGGAGCGCACGGAGACAGCATCCATCTTCGAGCCGAGACTGCCATAAAATCCGTCACCGCGCAGCCATGTGAGCTGCCGCGCAATCGTATTGCGCACATTTGCCTGATATGCCCAGTCGTCGAGGTAACGCGTTGTGAGCAGCTGGTCGACGGCGTCCGCAGTCATGTGACGGACAAGCATCCCCTCGCCGAGGGCATAGCCCGAACTGTTCGTCGGGGTATTCCATCCTGCGTAAGCACGAATCTTGTAGAGCAGGCCGCGCCGCTGCAGCTCCGCCATGAGTGCGTTGTCCGCGCCGTTGGCAAAGGCGACATCGGCAATCGAGACGGGGTAGCCGCGCGCCACATAGTCCGACACGATGTCGGCAAAATATGCCGTGCCCTCGCGCAGCGTGCCGTCATTGATGGGCATATTCGCCTCGTGGGTGCGTCCGTCGGGGTTCGTATTCACCGTGAGAACAACATCTGCCTTCTCCGGCGCGCGCACATTCATCCCACCGGCGGCGAGAATCGCATCGTTGATCGAGGTGCCGATCTTCTCATCGGAGTACGCAGGCACGGTGTCTGCGCCGCGACCCCAGTTATACCGGACAAAGACAAACGGTACCTCATGACGCTGCTCATTCACGGCGCGCGTCAGCATGAGGAGGGCGATCTCGTCGATGCCCGCCATGGTCTGAAAGCGCGTCTTGCCGAGCTCTGCGCCTACTGCCGCGAGATGACGGCTCTCAAGATGGGTCTGGGAGAACGGCGCATTATCATCACGTCCGAGTGCGAGGTAGTGGAACGTCCCATTCTTGCGCATGAGATTGATGAGGAACTCGTTGACCGCATAATTCTTCTCGCGCCGTCCCATCCAATCCGTGAGGGCTTCCTTTGGAATGAGGCGCGTGAGGAATTCATACTCCTTGCGTTCGCGGCGCGAGAGCCCCTCGACCTCCTCCTTATCGCGCAGGAGGGTATAGCGGAAGATGTCCGCCCCATAGCGGCGATAGTACTCCGGCTCCTCGTGTCCCGATGCCTCGCCCGTACGCGGCGTGCGCATGATCGAGCCAAAGACGTAGAGCGGCACTTTGGGATGTGCATGGTGCAGCTCTGCAAAGCGCGACGCGCGTGCGAGGATCTGCGCACGCGGTTCGTTGTGCTTGCGCGAGCCGACGAGGCTGCCATAGACCATCGCATCCGAGGAGATGACCGCTGCCTTAACCCCGGGCTGTGCGATATGCTCGTGTACCCACGTCCAGAGCTGATCGGGATGTCCCAGATCCTCACGGCTGCCGAGGAGTTCCGTCGGCGGAACAATGACCTCGTAGCCCGCCTTGGTCACGACATCCGCTGTCTGCGTACACGAGATGGGGCGGCTGTCATGCGGGATAAAGATGATCTTCTCCGTCACGGGCTCCGCCTTTGCCGCGTCCACTTCCTGCGGCTGAATCCATACAGCAAGCATCGCGATACAGAGCAGCTGAATTAATCGCCTCATCAATGTCCGTCTCCTTCTCCTGCACCGCTCTCTAGCGCAGCCGATTTCTCCTTCAAAATAGCGCGCAGCGCATCCTTCACATCGTCGGGCACGTTCAGGCGCGTGTCAAACATGATGCCGCCTTCCTTCACCGTCACGCCCTCGATCTCCACCATGCTCAGCAGCGAATGCCCGCGGAACTCCGTCGTGCCAAGACGCGAGGCCGCGAGGACATCGTGAAAGTCCACCGTGACGTTATTCCCCTTGATGTCCACGGGGATGCGATCCGACACATCGAGCCGTCCGACCATGCGCTCGACCATCGACAGCGACAGCCGTGAAAAGAGCCATGAGACGAGTCCGTGATTGGGCAGTTTCTTCTTGTCCACATGGTAGACTGCGTAGGACTTCTCCCCCGTATGGACAAACTCCTTGATCGTTCCCGAGAGCTCGATCCGCTTGTATTTCTTATCGGTCGTGCAGACGATGCCGAGATGTCCGTCCTCATGCGAGGTGAGCTGCACGGAGCGGATGGTGCCGTCCGCGCCGAGGTTATGTGCTATCGCCTCGTTCAGCACCGCGTCACGAACAAAGAGATGTCCGTCCGCGATCTCGCTGATCGTCTCGCGATCCCACGTATCGCGCAGCACTGTGAGCACGGGGCCGTAGTCCGCCACTGCGGCACGGACACTTCCCCAGTCGATGCGCTGTACCTGCTCCACCCACTGCGGAGGAATATCAATCGCCATTTAGTTTTCCTTCTCTGCCTCAGCTTTTTTCTCACGCAGATCCATCCAGAGATTCTGTGCACGCTCAAAGAGCTTTGCATCGGACTTGCGAATCTCCTGATCGCTCATGATGCGCGAGAGCATCTGCGTTGCCTTCTCAAAGTCGCCGATGCGGTAGTACGCCGCGCCCGCGATATACATTGCCATATTGTCGCTCATGCCGTTGATCGGATAGTGCTCCGTCATGACGGACTTTTCATAGAGCTCCGCCGCACGCCGCAGACACTCCTCCTCCTTTTCATGCTCCTCCGTGTCGCGGTAGACCCACGCCATGCCCATACGGTAGCCCGCCTGCTTCTGCAGCGGCCAGCCCAGCTTTTCGGCGAAGAAGAGCCCGAGCTTGTAGGCGCGGATCGCCTCCTCTGTCGTGCGCTCCTCCGTGTACGGGAGGTTGATCGTGCGCCCCTCGAGGAGTTCCTTTGCCTTTCCCTTGTCACGCGCACTGAGAGCCGCAGCGTCAAAATGCTTCTCGTCCGCCGCAAAACCGCAGTGCTCGCACAGCCAGACACGATAGAGGTACGGGTTGACGTCCTTGTAGTGAACGCAGAAATCCTCATCCGTGCTGAGTGTGATGAGGCGTGCCTTCATCTTTGTCACGTGCGTCTTTTCCCCACAGACCGGACATACTTTCTCCACGGTGTACGTGTACTCTGCCATGATTTCTTCCTCCCCTGAAAACAGTGATTGCTTCCTCTCTAGGATACCATAAAATGCAGAAAAAAGAAAGAAAGGGCAGCGGCACGATGACCATATCAGTCACGTGCAGCTGCCTCTATTCTCACCGCCGATAACGCACACAGAGTGCCTTGAGCTTCTGCGGGTCGATCTCAAGGAGATAGTCCTTCTTGAGACACCAGCGCCAGTTGAGTCCGACGGTGCCCGGGGTGTTCATGCGCGCACGCTCGTCGAGTCCGAGGATGTCCTGCATGGGGATGATCGCCATGCGGGCGCGTGAGGCGTACGCAGCCTTGATGAGACGCTGGCAGATGGTCCGCGGACGGTCGGAGGTCGTCCCCACGAGATTTGCGAGTGATTCGCGCAGAACCTCGTCGATGTCGCGGCTGTACCAGCCAACGGTGGTGTTGTTGTCGTGCGTCCCCGTATAGACGATGCTGTTCTCGGGTGCGGTGAAGCCGATGCGTCCCGAGCTGTTCCCCGCGATGAGAAACTGGACGATGCGCATCCCCGGGAAGCCGCAGTCGTCACGCAGACGCTCCACGTCGGGCGTGATGATGCCGAGATCCTCCGCGACGACGTTGAGTTTGCCGAGATCGCTCTCGATCGCGTCGAAGAATGCCTTGCCGGGTCCCTTGAGCCACGTGCCGTTAAGCGCGGTCTCCGCCTTACCGTCCACCGACCAGTAGGACTCGAATCCGCGGAAGTGGTCGATGCGGATGATGTCCACCTGCTCGCGCAGTTTACGGAAGCGGCGTTTCCACCATGCGTACTTCTCCGCCGCCATGGCGTCCCAGTTGTACTGCGGGTTACCCCACAGCTGCCCGTTCACGGCGAAGTAGTCAGGCGGTACGCCCGCGACGGTGTGCGGCGTGCCGTCCTCGTTCAAGTCGAAGAGGTGCTGATGCGCCCAGACGTCCGCGCTGTCCTGCGCGATAAAGATCGGCATATCGCCAAGAATCTCGATCCCCTTCGCGCGTGCGTAGTCGTGCAGACGGTTCCACTGCGTATGGAAGACGTACTGCTTGAAGTAGTCGAGCTCCATCGCATCGCGCTGCCGTTCACGGAGCGCGCGAAGTGCGTCAGGGTCACGGCGTTTGATCGCTGCATCCCACTCCGTCCACGCTGCGCCGCCGTACTCTGCCTTCGCCGCGTGAAAGAGCGCATAGTCCTCGAGCCAGTATGCTTCCTTCTCGCAGAACGCACGGTAGTCCGCATCCGCTGCCCCCTGTGCGCGGAAGGCGCGGAACGCCTTTTCCAGAATCTCCTTCTTGAACGTGCGTACGCGATCAAAGTTGATGAAGCCCGAGTTCGCCTCGTATGGCAGGAAAAGGTCTTTCTCCTTCAGCCAGCCGCGCGCAGCGAGCGGCTCGGGGTCAATGAGCATAAAGTTCCCCGCAAAAGCGGAGATGGACTGATAGGGGGAGTAGCTGCTCCCGACGGGGCTGAGCGGGAGAATCTGCCAAACCTTTTGCCCTGCATCTGCAAGGAAATCAACAAAGCGGTACGCCTCCTTGCCGAAGTCACCCACGCCGTACTTTGAGGGCAGGGAGGTCGGATGCAGGAGGATGCCCGCCTTGCGCTCGTATCGCTGCTCCTCCTGCCGCTCGCGCAGGAGCAGTCCGAAGAGCGGCGGGATGCGGACGCGCAGATGCCCGCGCTCGACCTCGTAGGTGCGCGAGGGCTTAAAGACGTCCTCAAACACACCGCAGGCAAAGTCGCTCACGTCGAGGTCGACGGTCAGCGTCTCTGTCCGGCTGCGGTTGAACGCCACGACAAAGATGCCGGGCTCCTTCTCCTCATTGAACACGTCGTAGCCCGAGCGGATCGTGCGCGCGTAGGCGATGACGTCGCCCGCCCCGTAGAGGGGCAGGATGTCGCCCGTGCGCAGAGCATCGTTCCCGTTGCGCACAGCAATGAAGCGCGTCACCCAGTCACGGATCTCGAGATTGCCATGTTCCCAGTCGTAGGGACGGCGATTGAACGGATCCTTGAACCCCTGCATCCCGATCTCGTCGCCGTAGTAGACGCTCGGCACACCGGGATAGGTCATCTGCCAGAGCGTCGCCATGATGAGGCGGCGGATGCCGAGCATCGCCTGATCGAGCGTCATGCGGACGCGCGACTGCTCGATCGCGGGCATGCCCTCGTAGTAGGGGACATCACCGAGGATGGTGATGGCACGCTGCACGTCATGACTGCTGATGAGGTTCATCATGGCGTAGAGATTTTCTTTCGGATAGTTTTCGATCTGGCTTGCCATGCGCCGCACGGTCAGCGCACCGTCTGCCGCCCCTGTCAGGAAGTCCAGCATAGTACTGCGCAGCGGGTAGTTCATCGCCGAGTCCATCTCGTTGCCCGAGAGGTACTCACGCGGTGTGCCGTAGGCGACCTTGTTCGACGCATCCTCCCAGACCTCACCGATCATGACGGCGTCGGGACTGCGCTTCTTGAGCTCGGCAAAGAAGGTCTTGGAGAAGGTCGGCGGCAGCTCGTCGATGACGTCCAGACGCCAGCCCGCGATCCCCTCGTTCATCCAGTGATGGAGGACGCTGTCCTCTCCTGTGATGATGAAGTCCATGTAGGACGGATCCGTCTCGTTGACGTTCGGCAGGGTGTCAAAATTCCACCAGCAGTCATACTCATTCGGGAAATTGCGGAAACGGTACCACGAGTAGTACGGCGATTCCTTCGACTGATATGCGCCAATCGAATCATACTGCTTCCGACGGTTGAAGTAGATGCTGTTGCTCCCCGTGTGACTGAATACGCCGTCGAGGATGATGCGGATGCCGCGCTCGCGTGCCGCCGCGACAAGACGGCGGAAATCCTCGATATCGCCCAGCATGGGGTCAATGCGATGATAGTCACCCGTATCGTAGTGATGATTGCTCTCGGACTCAAACACGGGGTTGAAGTAGATGCACGAAATGCCAAGTTTTTCGAGGTAGTCGAGTTTCTCCATGACCCCGCGCAGATTTCCGCCGAAGAAGTCATAGGCGATGATCTCCTTCGTGTCGGGATCCTTGAGATACATCGGATCGTCCGTCCAGTCCGTACGGATGACAGCCCCCTTCTTGCGTACGATGGTATCCCCCGCACGCGCAAAGCGGTCGGGAAAGATCTGATACATGACGCTGTTCTTGAACCAGTCCGGTGTGTGTGCCCCGCGATTGTAGATCGTCACCTGATAGGAGGGCGGCTGCTCACGATAGAGCGCACCGACGCCGCCGAGCATCTCCGCGTTGTTCCCATAGAAATACGTGCCGCTCTCCATCGTGATAATGAAGTAGTACCAGAGAAGGCAGCCGTGATCCGGCAGCTCGATCCACGCTGTGTAGAACCGCTGCGCGGCATTTGCATCATGCGACACGAGCGTGACGAGCTGCTCCCCCGCCTGATCCTGCCAAAGCCGCAGGAGCACCTGCCGCACCGGCTCACCCGTGCGGAGCTGCAGGCCGAGGCGCATCCGGCTCCCCGCCTCCGCCGCGCCGACAATGGAGCGGAAGTAGATGTTCTGCGAATTATGTTCTACCTGATAGGGTTCCAGCATGGTGCCTCTCCTTTCCTATCATTTATACACAGAAACCACCGATGAATCGTTCATTATCCTTCAAACGAATTCACCAGCGGTTTTGTGGAAAAACTCTTACAAATCAGCTAAACCCTGTTATTTCTTTTTCTGAAGCTGCTCATAGAGCTTCTTGTACTCTCCTGCCGAACGCGTCCAGCTGAAGTCGCTCTTCATCGCCGTATAGACAAGCTGACGCCACTCACGCAGGTTCTCGTAGACGGAAAGCGCGCGTTTCAACGCGTACATCATCTCATGCGCGTTGTACTCGTAGAAGAGGAAGCCGTTGCCCTTGTCGGGGTCGGAACGATCAAACTGGACGACGGTATCCTTCAGCCCCCCCGTCTCTCGCACGACAGGGATCGAGCCATAGCGCATGGCGATGAGCTGTCCGAGCCCGCACGGCTCGAAGGTCGACGGCATGAGGAAGATGTTCGAACCAGCATAGATACGCTGTGCCAGCTGGTTGGAGAAGCGGATGTTGACCGATGCCTTCGTCGGATGCCGCCACGCCAGCTCCTTGAACCACTCCTCGTAGTCGTGCTCACCTGTCCCGAGCAGGACGAACTGCATATCCTCATGCTCAAGCATCTCATCGATGATGCGCGTGATGAGATCGATGCCCTTGTTCGGCACAAGGCGCGTGATCATCGCCACGAGCGGTGTCCGGCGCGACTCGACAAGCCCGAGCTCTCGCTGCAGGCGCACCTTGTTGTCGACCTTGCCCTCGGCGGCACTCTTCACGTCATAGTTGACATAGATCTCCTTGTCCGTCTTCGGATCGTAGATCGTGTTGTTGATGCCGTTGACAATCCCAAAGAGATCCTTCTGCCGCTTGCGCAAGAGTCCGTCGAGATGCTCGCCGTAGTACTCGTACTGGATCTCCTCGGCGTAGGTCTTGCTGACGGTTGAGATATAGTCGGTGTAGATGAGCCCCGCCTTCATGAAATTCACGGCATCGTAGAACTCAAAGTCCCCATTGTTAAAGTACTTCCAGTCGAGCCCGAGCACATCCGACATGACATTTTTGGGGAAGATGCCCTGATACCGCAGATTGTGGATGGTAAAGAGCGTCTTGATCTTCGTATAGCGCGGATCATCCGGATGCTCCAGCTTGAGGAGAACGGGGATGAGCGCCGTGTGCCAGTCGTTGGCGTGGATGATGTCAGGCTGAAAGTCCAATGCGGGAATGCAATTCAGCACAGCGCGGCTAAAGAAGGAGAACCGCTCCGCATCGTCGGGGTAACCATAATAGCCCTCGCGGTTAAAGTACTCCTCGTTGTCCACGAAGTAGTAGGTCACGCCTTCGTACTCGTAGGAGTCAATGCCGACGAATTTCTCACGCCATGCGACATGGAGTGTACCGTCATAGATATGCTTCATCTTGCTGCGGATGGCGGGGTCGATCGACCCGTACTTCGGCAGGATGACGCGGCAGTCCACGCCCGCCTTGACGAGGGCGGCAGGGAGCGATCCTGCCACGTCAGCGAGCCCGCCGGTTTTTACAAAGGGTACTGCTTCCGATGCTGCATATAGTACCTTCATCCCAATATCCTCCTTCTCATGTGGCCGATGCCGTAATCATCCGACCGTTTCTTCTATCCCCGCCTGTGTTCGGTGCAAAGCTGTGCGGGTTATACCTTGGCGGCGCGTGCCTTCTTTGGCGTGGACTCCGTATCCTGCGCCGTCTTGCGCATGGTCTTCTTAGCGGCGGTCATGCCCGTTTTCTTCTTGCCCGTTTCGGTGTCTTTCACCGCCGTTTTTGCGCCACGTGCGGATGCGGTCTTCTTCACGGTCTGCACCGCATCCTCATCCTTCTTCGCTGCCGTACGTTTTGTCGCTGTGCGCTTCTTGGGTGTTGCCTCGGGCTCTGCTTCAGCAGCTGACGTCTTGGCGGCAGCCGTGCGCTTCTTTGGGGCCTCCGCCGCGGTGTCGGAGGCAACACTCTTCGTCGTGTGCTTCTTCGGCGCAGCAGATGTGGTCTTTGTCGTGCGCCGCTTGGGCGCTGCCTTTGCCTCAGCCGCGGGGGCAGCCTTTGGGGCGGCAGCTTTTTTCGGCGCAGCCTTCTTCACGGCCACCTTTTTCTTGTCCACCGTCTCCGTACCACGTCCGCCGGCACGCCGCCGCTCAGCAACGACATCGGTCTTGACCGTCTCACTGATCGGCGTTCCTGCCCCGCTCTGCCCCTTCAGGCGATAGAACACCGTCGCAAGCGGCGGGACTGTGATGACGATGGACTGGTCGCGTCCATGGAACGGATAATCCTCGCTGGCTATATCGCCCGCATTGACGACGCCGCTCCCGCCGAACTCCTCCAGATCGGAGTTAAAGACCTCGACGTAGGTACCCTTCGTCGGCACGCCAATGCGGTAGCCGTGACGCACCTCGGGGGTAAAGTTATGAACGCAGACGAGGAAATCGCTGCGCTCTTCGGCGCGCCGCACGAGGGCGACGACGCTGTTCTCAGTGTCGTTGCAGTCGATCCACTGGAAGCCATTCCAGTCGAAATCGACCTGCCAGAGTGCCTTGTTATCGACGTAGAACTTGTTTAATGCCCGAGAGTATGCGAGCATCTTCGTGTGCATTGGATACTGCTCGACGAGATGCCAGTCAAGGCTGTCGTCAAAGTTCCACTCGATGAACTGCCCGTACTCACCGCCCATGAAGAGCAGCTTCTTGCCGGGATGTGCCATCCAGTAGCCGAAGAAGCCACGCAGCCCCGCGAATTTCTGCCAATAGTCGCCTGGCATTTTGCTGATGAGTGAGCACTTGCCATGCACGACCTCATCATGCGAGAGCGGCAGGACGAAGTTCTCGGAGAATGCGTACATGAGCGAGAAGGTGAGTTTGTCCTGATTCCACTTGCGGTAGATCGGGTCGAGGCTCACGTAGTCGAGCATGTCGTTCATCCAGCCCATGTTCCACTTGTAGTTGAACCCCATGCCGCCCATGTAGACGGGCTTGGAGATCAGCGGCCACGAGGTGGACTCCTCGGCGATCATGAGTGCCTGCGGATGATACTTGAAGATCGTCTCGTTGAGTTTCTTCAGGAACTCCATCGCCTCGAGGTTGCCTGTGTCGCCATATTTGTTCGGCTGCCACTCGCCGTCCTTGCGCCCATAGTTGAGGTAGAGCATATTCGCGACTGCGTCGATGCGCAGGCCGTCGATGTGGAACTCCTCAAACCAGAACAGAGCGTTCGAGATGAGGAAGCTCTGCACCTCCGTGCGCCCGTAGTCAAAGTTGGTCGTGCCCCACTCCCAGTTCTCCGCACGCTGCTCATTGTCGGACTCGTAGAGATTCTTTCCGTCGAAATGGCGCAGTCCCTGCTCATCCTTGCAGAAGTGCCCCGGCACCCAGTCCATGATGATGCCGATGCCATTCGCATGGGCGGTATCGACGAGGTAGCGGAAATCGTCAGGCGTGCCGTAGCGGCTCGTCACAGCGAAGTAGCCCGTCGCCTGATACCCCCACGACCCATCGTAGGGGTGCTCGCAGAGCGGCATGAACTCGATGTGGGTATAGTGCATCTCCTTGACATAGCTGATGAGCTGATCCGCCATATCGCGGTAGGAGAGATACTCACCGTCCAACGTGCGCCGCCACGAGCCCGCGTGCACCTCGTACGTGAGCATAGGGCGTTCGTAGGAGGACTCGTGTGCCTTCTTTTCCTGCCACGCCGCATCCTTCCACTCATAGTGGTTCATATCATAGGTACGGGATGCGGTCTGCGGTTTTTTCTCCGCATAGAACCCGTAGGGATCCGCCTTCATAATGCGCGGTCCGCCCCACTGCGGCTCGATGGCGTACTTGTATATCTCGCCCTCGCCGAGTCCCTCGACGAAGGTCTCCCAGATCTCACCGTCTCTGACCCGCTGCATGGGCTGCGCATTGGCGTCCCAGTCGTTGAATCCGCCGACAACACTGACGGACTTTGCATTCGGCGCCCACACGGTAAAACGGATGCCGCGTTTGCCATCCCGTTCGATGAAGTGCGCGCCCAGCATTTCCTGTGCGTGATAATTCGTCCCCTGATGAAAGAGATAAAGATCAAACTCACTGAGTGCCGACGTCTTCATAAAACCCCTCCTATTTGCCCCCGAATACGCTGTTAGGAGATGATCAAAGGCTTGATGTCCCAGATATCCCGTGCGTATTCATCAATCGTGCGGTCAGACGAGAAGCGGCCGGAGTACGCGACGTTCATCGCCGCCGTACGCGCCCAGCTCTCCTTGTCAAGGAACCGCTTCATCACTTCAATGCGTGCTTCATCGTACGCATTGAAGTCCTTCAAGATAAAGAATTCATCGTTCGCGTGCAGGAGATAATCATACAGCGAACGGAAATCTCCATAGGTGCCGTCGATGAGCTGACCCAGCACATTGCGCACCTTTTCATTGGTATTGTACTCATCCCACGCCGAGTAGGTACCATTCGCGTAGTAGTCCATGACCTCCTCGGCGCGCAGCCCGAAGATGACGCAATGCTCATCGCCGACTGCCTCGCGGATCTCTACGTTGGCTCCGTCCAGCGTACCGAGCGTAATGGCACCGTTCATCATGAACTTCATGTTGCCTGTGCCCGATGCCTCCTTCGACGCCGTTGAGATCTGCTCGCTGACGTCCGCCGCCGGATAGACCAGCTCGCCGATGGAGACGCCAAAATTCTCGATGAAGATCACCTTCATCATGTCATTGAGCGAACGATCCTTGTTGATGCGATCGGCAACGGCGTTGATGAGACGAATCGTCTCCTTTGCGATATAGTAGCCCGGTGCCGCCTTTCCTCCGAAGAAGTAGGTCACGGGCAGCGTGAGATAGTTTTTGTCCTGCTTTGCACGCTGGTAGCGATACATGATGTGCAGGATGTTCATCAGCTGCCGCTTGTAGGAGTGGATACGTTTCACCTGGATGTCAAACATAGCGTCCGGGTTCAGACGTACGCCGTTGTGCGCCTCGATGTAGCGTGCCAGCCCCTCGCGGCGCATATGCTTGATCTCCATCAGACGCTTGCGAAAATGCGCATCCTCGACGAATGGATGCAGCCCGTCCATCTGCTCCGGGTGGCGATGCCATGCATGTGAGCCAAGCGACTCATCGATCAGAGCAGTCAGCTCAGGGTTTGCCCCCATCAGCCAGCGGCGGTGCGTAATGCCGTTCGTCTTGTTGTTGAACTTGCGCGGCGTGTACTCGTAAAAGTCATGCAGCGTCGTCGACTTGAGGATGTCCGTGTGGATCTTCGCCACGCCGTTGACACTGTGCCCGCCAACAATGGAGAGCCGCGCCATGTGCACAACGCCATCCTGGATGATGGAGAGGGCACGTACCTTCTCCTCGTCGCCCGGATAGCGGCGGCGTACCTCTTCGAGGTGGCGGCGGTTGATTTCGTCGATGATCATGTAGATGCGTGGGAGCAGTGGACGGAACATATCGACATTCCATGTCTCAAGTGCCTCAGGCATGATCGTGTGGTTCGTATAGGCGATGGTATCGCGCGTGATCGCCCACGCATCCTCCCACGTCAGTTCCTCGTCATCGACCAGCACGCGCATCAGCTCTGCCACACAAAGTGCAGGATGCGTATCGTTGATGTGGATGCCGATCTTTTTGCCGAAGTCGTAGATACTCATGCCCGTTTTCTTGTAGTGACGGACAATGCTCTGCACGCCTGCCGAAACGAAGAAATACTCCTGAATAAGACGCATCCGCCGCCCCTCGAACGTGCTGTCATCGGGGTAGAGATAGCGCGTAATCGACTCGACAAAGTCGCGGTACTGATTGCGGTGCTGGATCTGCTCCTGGGTCAGTGTCCCGTAGTCGGAGAAATCACGGTTGACCTCGGCGTTCCACATGCGCAGCGTGTTCACCGTCGCATCGTGATAACCGACGATCGGTATATCGTACGGAACCGCCATGACGATCATCGGATCCTCATGGACAAGCACCAGCTTGCCGTCTACCTCACGCATGTAGGCATTTCCGTAGAACTTCACATCGACAGACTTATCGGGCTTGCGGTACTCCCACGCGAAGCCGTCGCGCAGCCAGTTGTCGGGCAGCTCCACCTGATTGCCGCCGACGATCTTCTGCTCGAAGAGGCCGTATTGATAGCGGATGGTGCAGCCATGCCCCGGGAAGCGGTGTGCGGCGAGCGAGTCAATGAAACAGGCAGCGAGACGACCGAGGCCGCCGTTGCCGAGCCCCGCATCCGGCTCCACCTCGTAGGCGTCCGAGAGCTTCAGGTTGAACTCCTGCAGGACCTCCTTCATCGCCTCCTCGATGCCGAGGTTGATGAGATTGGAGCGCAGGAGACGACCGAGCAGAAACTCAATGGAAAAATAGTAGATCTGCTTGACGCGCTTCTGCATATACTGCCGATTCGTCTTGATCCAGTTGTCCGAGATGGACTGCTTTGCCGTCGCCGCAATCGTCTTATAGATTTCGGCTTCGGTCAGCTCATCAAGATCCCGCCCGAAGAGAACGTGTGCCGTTGTGATAAAGCGGCTTTTCAGGATCTTCTTCATCGTTTCGTAAGACTTCCCTGCGGGTCTTACCATCTTTTCCTTATGTGCCAAAACGTCCACTCCTTTTCCAACGCCCCGAGAGTTCCCTTATTCTGCTTCCTGCCGGCGGCAGGCATCCCCAAAAGCAAACCAGAAGCCGCAAGCGGCTTCTGACAAATCCTATACGCCTATATCGTCGCATTCTTGCGTATCACGAGCGGGTATTCCATGGCTCCCTTCAGCCACTTGTCCGCCGTGATGACGACATTCTTATCACAGATGACGTTCTCGACGCATGCGCCATTCTGGATGTCACATTTCTGCATGATGATCGAGTTGCGGATCTTCACCCCGCGCCCGACGGTCACACCGCGAAACAGGATGCTGTTCTCCACCTCGCCGCGTATGATGCAGCCATTTGCGACAAGAGAGTTCTCCACCTTCGCCGTGTCCTTGTACTGGACAGGGACACCGTCCTTGACTTTCGTATAGATCGGGCGCTCACCCATGAAGAGCTCCTCCCAGACCGACGGATCGAGGATCTCCATGTTCGCACGATAGTACGTGGCCATCGAATCCACATGCGCCATATAGCCGTCGTGCGCGTAGGCAAACATCGTGTAGTTCGCAGCTCGACGGATGATGCCGTCGAGCAGGAACCTCTGGCCGCCATGCTCGTAGGCATAGCGGACGCACTCGACAAAGGCATCCTTCTCCATCAGGTAGACGCCCATGGAGACCTTCATCCCCTCGTAGGCGACAGGCTTTTCAGTAATATCGAGAATGAGCCCGTTCTCCGCTGTCTCAATGACCACATTACTGCCTGTGTTCTCATCCTCAGTCGTATGCGAGACGAGCGTGATGTCCGCGCCCGTGTTCTGATGGAAGCGCAGCACCTTGTCAAAGTCCACATTGTAGACGAAGCTGCCGTTTGCGAGCAGAATATAGTCCACCGAAGCGTGCTCGATAAAGTCAAGATTATGATAGAAGTTCTTGAGATCACCCTTACGCTGCTGCGTCTCATCGGGTGCCGCAGGAAGGTAGAAAAGCCCGTCGTGGCGGCGTGCCAGATCCCAATCCTTACCGGAGCGCAGATGATCGAGGACAGAGCGCGGCTCATCGGGGAGCATCACGCCCACCTTGTGTATGCCGGAGTTGACCATGCTCGACAAGGCAAAGTCAATCAGGCGGTATCGTCCGGCAAAGGGAATGGATTCCACTGCACGGCGGTCGGCAAGCTCACGAATCAGCGAGCCGTCCTCCTGCAGATTGATCAATCCCATGATAGTATTCATCGTTTCACCTTTCCATTCCCCGCAGTTCAGCCGACCTGCTGCTCACTCTCTGCAGCAGCCACCGTCTCCCCCTCGGGGATCACGGCGATCTGTGACTGCTCACCAACGACCTGTGCACCCGCGTCGACCGTGACGTTCTGTGCCAAGATGGCGTAGTCCACCACAGCATCCGCACCGACGCGTGCCGAAGGCAGGAGAACGGAGTTGCGCACCACGGCGCCTTTGGCAACGCGCACGCCCGGGAAGATCACAGAGTTTTCGACCGTTCCGAGGATCATCGAACCCTCACTAATCATCGAACGCACGATACGTGCTTCCTTGCCGACGAACTGGGGTGGCATCGACGGATTGAACGAGTAGATGCGCCACTTCCCCGACAGCTCAAATGGAGGCTCATCCTGCAGGAGATCCATGTTTGCCTGCCAGAGACTCTCAATCGTACCGACATCCTTCCAGTAGCCGTTGAATGCGTACGAATACAAGCGTCCGCCGTCCGTCAGCATCTTCGGAATGATGTCCTTGCCAAAGTCGTGGCTGGATGTCTCGCTCTTCGCATCTGCCGTGAGATATTTCTCCAAATAGTCACGGCTGAAGATATAGATGCCCATCGATGCAAGATTGCTCTTCGGCTTCGCGGGCTTTTCCTCGAACTCGATAATGCGTCCGGTCTCGTCCGTGTTCATGATACCGAAGCGCGGTGCCTCATCCCACGGCACCTCAAAGACACCGATGGTCGCCTCTGCCTTCGTCTTCTTATGCTGCTCGAGCATCCACGCATAGTCCATCGTGTAGATGTGATCGCCCGAGAGGATGAGCACATAGTCGGGATCCGACATATCAATGAAGTTAATGTTCTGATAGATGGCATCTGCCGTACCGCGATACCAGTCCGCCCCCTTCTCGCGCGCGTACGGCGGCAGGACAAAGAGCCCTCCGTCGCGCTTGTCGAGATCCCATGCGCCGCCCGAGCCGAGGTACTGGTTCAGCTCAAGCGGACGGTACTGCGTCAGCACACCGACACGCTCAATGCCGGAATTCACGCAGTTGCTCAGTGGAAAATCAATGATGCGGTACTTCCCGCCAAACGGAACAGCGGGCTTTGCGACACGCTTCGTCAGTGCGCCGAGGCGGCTGCCTTGCCCGCCTGCCAAAATCATTGCCAAGCATTCAATCTTTCTCATAGGACATTCTCCCCTCACGGATACCGGGCGGTATCCCCACCATGTATGCAATGGCTGATCGACGAAGTCTATGGTGCACTTGTTCGACACGCCATGTTTCTGCCGATTTGAAACGCATTT
>CAUTTS010000052.1:0-16931 GCA_963541465.1 uncultured Selenomonas sp. | reverse complement strand
GTGTCTGCGGATCAGCTGGCTATGATTATCCACTATTTATCAGTGATTCCTTAAGTTGTTAAATAGAATACATAAGTACACGGATCTTGTAAGGTTTCAGAAGAATTACAATTACCGCTGTCATAAATTTCATGAGGATGTTAGCAGAGATTATTTTTACGAACTCGACTTTTCAAGCGTTGGTAACTTATTGCTTGTGAGACCTTAGCACACCCCCTTCTCCGTTATAATCGCTGTAATCAGCTCGTGATCCGTAACGTCAAACGCAGGATTATACACCTTGACTCCCTGCGGTGCCATACGTTCCTTGTACCACATATCGGTGACTTCCTCGGGGGGGCGCTGCTCAATATGGATGTCGGCTCCGGTGGGGGTGGCGAGGTCGATGGTGGAGGTGGGAGCGCAGACGTAGAAGGGGATGCCGTAGTGTTTGGCGAGGATGGCGACACCGGAGGTGCCGATTTTGTTCGCGACATCGCCGTTGGCGGCGACGCGGTCGCAGCCAACGAATACGGCGTCGATCCAGCCGTTTTTCATGACGGTGGATGCCATGTTGTCGCATATCAATGTGACGTCAATGCCGGCGGCACTGAGTTCATACGCGGTGAGGCGTGCGCCTTGCAGGAGGGGGCGCGTTTCGTCGGCAAAGATGCGGAAGTTGTAGCCTTTTTCGTGTCCAAGGTACATGACGGCGGTTGCGGTGCCGTATTTGGCGGTGGCAAGCTGGCCGGCGTTGCAGTGGGTGAGGAGTCCGTCGCCGGGCTTTACGAGGGTGAGCGCGTGCTCGCCTATTTTTTTGCAGATGTCGATGTCCTCCTGTTTGATGCGGAGGGCTTCATCGCGCAGGAGAGCGCGGATTTCGGGGATGGATTTCCCTTCGCTCTGTTTGACAATGGCCTCCATGCGGTTCAGCGCCCATGAGAGGTTGACGGCGGTGGGACGGGAGGAGTTCAGGTAGTCGGTCGCCGCGTGAAAGCGTCGCGCGAATTCGGCGTAGTCGTCGGTGTTGATGTCAAGTGCGGCGAGGTAGATGCCGATGGCGGCGGCGTCGCCGATGGCGGGTGCGCCGCGCACCTGCAGCTCACGGATGGCCGTCCAGATTTCCCCCTGTGTTTTGAGGTGGAGGTATTCGGCGCGGTTTGGAAGTTTTGTCTGGTCGATGATGACGAGGGCGCTCTCCTCTTCGTCGAGGGCGACGGTTTCCATGGTGAGGATGTCTGTGTTCATTGTGTGCCTCCTAAACGGTCGGATATTTCCATTTGGCGAGTTCGTCCGCCGGAATGGTCGCAGGCTCATGTCCGAGGACGGTGAGGGTGCGGTAGTAGATGTCGGCGAGTTCTTCGACGTAGCTTGCGCGCAGAAGCGCTTCCTTGAGATCGGCGGCAACGGCGACCACGCCGTGTGCCTGCATGAGGGCGACATTGGCAATGGAGAGCGGCTGGAGAACATTTTCTGCAGCCGCACGTGTACCAGGTCGACCGTAGGGAGCGACAGGCACATAGCCCTCACGGCAGCCGAGGAGGGAGAGCTCATAGACGATGGCGGGGATGGGCTTATTCATGACGGCAAAGGCGGTCGCTGCACGCGAGTGTGTATGCGCAACGGCGTGTATGTCGCTGCGGATCCGATAGATGGCACAGTGCATCATCAGCTCGCTCGTCGGCCGCTGTCCGCTGCAGGCCTCGACGGTGTGTCCCGTGCTGTCGATGACGACGATGTCGTCCGTCTGCATCTCCATGCGGTCCATGCCCGTCGGTGTGATGCAGATATAGCCGCTCTCTATGTCGCGAATGCTGAAATTGCCCGCGCGATGACGGCACAGCCCGTCGCGTTCTGCCTGCTGTGCATAGCGGAGCACTGTTTCTTTGCATGCTTCCAACATAATGCCACGCCTCCTTATTCATAGTCATATTTTAGCGAAAATTCACGAGGCTTTGCAAGCATTTTCCGTCAAGAAATCATGAAAATGAGTGGCAATAGAAGGATAAACAGTTTGACTTTTATTGGGAATGGTTTATAATATAAAGCGTAATGAGCGCGCGGCAGGCAAGTCTTGCAGCGCATGATGTTTAGGGAACGCACAGGGGGTATTTCAATGGCAGTAAAAGTTGCTATCAATGGATTCGGTCGTATCGGTCGTCTCGCCTTCCGTCAGATGTTCGATGCGCCCGGCTATGAAGTCGTCGCCATCAACGATCTGACGAGCCCGAAGATGCTCGCCCATCTCCTGAAGTATGACTCTACGCAGGGTCGCTATAAGTATGCAGATTCCGTTGAGGCCGGTGAGGACTCCATCACGGTCAACGGCAAGAAGATCAACATCTATGCACAGGCGGATGCAACGCAGATTCCTTGGGGCAAGCATGATGTCGATGTCGTGCTTGAGTGCACGGGCTTCTACACGGCAAAGGCAAAGGCTGAGGCGCATATCAAGGCCGGCGCAAAGAAGGTCGTCATCTCCGCTCCTGCGGGCAACGATCTCCCGACGATCGTCTTCAACGTCAACCACAAGACGCTGACGAAGGCAGACAAGGTCATCTCGGCGGCATCCTGCACGACGAACTGCCTTGCACCGATGGCAAAGGCACTGAACGATCTCGCTCCGATCAAGAGCGGTATCATGACGACGATCCATGCCTACACGGGCGACCAGATGCCGCTTGACGGCCCGCAGCGCAAGGGCGACCTGCGCCGCAGCCGTGCAGCCGCAGTCAACATCGTCCCGAACTCGACGGGCGCGGCAAAGGCGATTGGCCTTGTCATCCCCGAGCTCAACGGCAAGCTCATCGGCTCGGCACAGCGCGTTCCGACCCCGACGGGCTCGACGACGCTCCTCTACGCTGTCGTCGAGGGCAAGGTCACGGTCGATCAGGTCAACGCACAGATGAAGAAAGAGTCGACGGAGTCGTTCGGCTACAACACGGACGAGATCGTCTCCAGCGACATCATCGGCACGACCTATGGCTCGATCTTCGATGCAACGCAGACGATGGTCAGCGACACGGGCGACGGCAACACGCTCGTCCAGGCCGTCTCCTGGTACGACAACGAGAACAGCTACACGAGCCAGATGGTTCGCACGATCAAGTACTTTGCTGAACTCGGCTGATAAGTAAACATTGTTTTCTTGGGAGGGCAGGATATGCTCCATGCTCTCCTACAGCATACGATCTTTCGAGGTCCGGCCGATGTTTGGGCCGGATCTCGTTTCTTTATGGAGGGGACAGCATGAACAAAAAGACAATTAAGGATATCGACGTCAAGGGCAAGAAGGTATTCGTCCGCGTGGACTACAACGTTCCGTTCGACGCCGAGATGAACATCACGAACGATACGCGCATGGTGCGCACACTGCCGACGTTGAACTATCTCCTCGACGGCGGCGCGGCGCTCATCATCGCCTGCCACATCGGCCGTCCGACCGAGGCACGTGAGGATAAGTTCAGCACGAAGCATCTCGTCAAGCATCTTGCGGAGCTCCTCGGCCGTGAGGTCAAGTGGGCATCCGACTGCGTCGGCTCTGCGGCGGAGAAGCTTGCGGCGGGCCTGAAGCCGGGCGAAGTCCTTCTGCTCGAGAACCTGCGCTATCACAAAGAGGAGAAGAAGAACGATCCCGCCTTCGCAAAGCAGCTCGCATCGCTCGCCGATGTCGCTGTGGACGATGCGTTCGGCGTCTCGCATCGTGCGCATGCCTCGAATGCAGGTGTGCCGAAGTACATCGAGACGGTCGCGGGATTCCTGATGGAGAAGGAGATCAACTACATCGGCAAGACGCTCGAGAACCCGCAGCGTCCGTTCGTTGCGATCATCGGCGGAGCGAAGGTCTCCGACAAGATCGGCGTCATCAGCAACATGATCGAGAAGGTTGACACGATCATCATCGGCGGCGGCATGGCCCATACCTTTGATGCGGCGAAGGGACTGCCGATCGGTGACTCCCTCTGTGAGCCGGACAAGATGGATCTCGCCCGCGACCTCCTCAAGAAGGCCGAGGCGAAGGGAGTCAAGGTCGTCCTCCCGCTCGACGTTGCCGTTGCAAATATGTTCCCGCTTGCCGACGAGGCGAAGTGGAAGGCCGAGGGCAAGGTCAAGATCGTCGATGTCGACAAGGTTGAAAATGGCTGGCAGGCACTCGACAGCGGCCCGAAGACCTCCGAGGAATATGTCAATGCGCTGAAGGGTGCAAAGACGATCATCTGGAACGGGCCAATGGGTGTCTTTGAGTGCGACGAGTTCGCCAAGGGCACGCTGGCCGTGGCAAAGGCGGTTGCGGATGCGACCGAGGCCGGTGCGACGAGCATCGTCGGCGGCGGCGACTCCATCGCGGCACTCAAGAAGACGGGGCTGACGGACAAGATCTCCCACGTCTCGACGGGCGGCGGTGCGACGCTCGAGTTCCTCGAGGGCAAGGAGATGCCGGGCATCGCAGCCATCGCAGACAAGTAAGAACATCTACGCTTGATACAGAAGGAGAAAACTATGGCACGGACCCCGATTATCGCCGGCAACTGGAAGATGAACAATACGATCGCCGCAGGCGTTTCGCTCGTCAAGGAGCTGATCCCGCTCGTCAAGGATGCAAAGGTCACGGTCGTCGCCTGCCCGACGGCAACGGCACTCGCCGCTGTCGCCGATGCGGTCAAGGGCACGAACATCCACATTGGTGCGCAGAATGTGCACTGGGAGAAGAGCGGCGCCTATACGGGCGAGCTTTCGACGGATATGCTGAAGGAGATCGGCGTGGACTACGTCATCCTCGGACACAGCGAGCGCCGCGACTACTTCGGCGAGACGGATGAGGGCGTCAACAAGCGCGCCCGTGCTGCATACGCGGCAGGCATCACGCCGATCATCTGCTGCGGCGAGTCGCTTGCCATCCGCGAGGCGGGCACGTATATCGCGCACGTCGTTGCGCAGATTAACGCCGCGCTCGAGGGCTTTACGGCGGACGAGGCAGGCAAGCTCGTCATCGCATACGAGCCGATCTGGGCGATCGGTACGGGCAAGACGGCAACGTTCGAGCAGGCAGAGGAGGTCTGCAAGGCGATCCGCGAGGCCGTCGCGAAGAAGTTCAATGCGCAGGCAGCCGACGCGATCCGCATCCAGTACGGCGGCAGCGTCAAGCCGGCGACGATCAAGGATCTCATGCAGCAGCCGAATGTCGACGGTGCACTCGTCGGCGGGGCCTCGCTGAAGGCACAGGATTTCGCGGCAATCGTGAATTTCTGATGAACGTACTCTCATTTTGTATGGCGTGGATTTTCCGCTCAGCGGAAATGAAGCGCCATACGAGTTTTGAGCGAAAGCTCTTAGAAAGATACCAATATTATGGCAAAACTTAAGAACGCGCCTATTGCGCTCATCATCATGGATGGATTCGGGGATGGCGATCCGAACGATCTGAAGTACAATGCCATCGCCATGGCAAAGACGCCTGTGCTCGACGGTCTGATGAAGGAGTTCCAGCATACGGAAATCCAGGCATCGGGCGAGTACGTCGGTCTGCCGGACGGGCAGATGGGCAACTCCGAGGTCGGACATACGAACATCGGCGCAGGGCGTATCGTCTACCAGCAGCTCACGCGCATCACGCGTGACATCAAGAACGGCGACTTCTTCAAGAACAAGGCGCTGCTCACCATCATGCACGGGGTCAAGGAGCACGGCGGTGCACTGCACGTCATGGGGCTGGTCTCCCCGGGCGGCGTGCACAGTCACGACGATCATCTCTTTGCCGTGCTCGAGCTCGCGAAGCGCGAGGGACTGACCAAGGTCTGGATTCATGCCTTCCTCGATGGGCGCGACGTGCCGCCCAAGAGTGCGCAGGAGTACCTCGAGGCAGTCGAGAAAAAGGCGGCGGAGATCGGCGTCGGCAAGATCGCTACCGTCAGCGGGCGTTACTACGCTATGGATCGCGATAAGCGCTGGGATCGCGAGCAGCTCGACTATGAGGCGATTGCCCACGCGAAGGCAAAGACCGTGGCGAAGTCCGCTGTGGCAGGGCTGCTTGCATCGTATGCGGATACGAGCGAGAAGCCGGAGGGCGTGACGGATGAGTTCGTCGTGCCGTTCGTGGTCGAGGGCTATCATGGCATGAAGAACGGCGACGGTGCGATTTTCTACAACTTCCGTCCCGACCGTGCGCGTCAGCTCACACATGCCTTTGTCGATGCGAAGTTCGACGGCTTTGCCCGCGACGAGTCGCTGAAGATCCCCTTTGCAACATTCTCGGAGTACGAGGCAGGGATGAACGCACTCGTGGCGTTCCCGCCCGAGGAGATCGACAATACGTTTGGACAGTACGTGCAGGATCTCGGCTATACCCAGCTGCGTATCGCGGAGACGGAGAAGTACGCACACGTCACATTCTTCTTCAACGGCGGTGTCGAGCAGCCGTACAAGGGTGAGGACCGCATTCTTGTGCATTCGCCGAAGGTGGCGACCTATGATCTGCAGCCCGAGATGAGCGCGATCGAGGTCACGGACAAGGTCGTCGAGGCGATCAAGTCCCGCAAGTACGACTTCATCATCCTTAACTATGCCAACTGCGACATGGTCGGGCATACGGGTGTCGTCCCTGCCGTCATCAAGGCGGTCGAGACGGTCGATACCTGCGTCGGACGGTTCGTCGATGCCATCCGTGAGGTTGGCGGCGAGGTCTGCATCACGGCAGACCACGGCAACGCGGACAAGATGTGGGACTACGACAACAATCAGCCGTTCACCAAGCACACGACGAATCCCGTGCCGTTCATCGTCGTCTCTGACCGCGTGAAGGATATCCACACGGGTGCGCTCTGCGACATCGCGCCGACCCTCCTCACGCTGGCGGGGCTTCCCATCCCGAAGGAGATGACGGGCAAGCCGCTCGTGACGCTGAAGTAAGACCATTTTTGTTTCGTCGGTAGGGGTGCTGTGCGACGTTTTTGCTTCGTACAGCGCCCTTTTTTGTGTGCCACTTCCACCGCTTGTGCCGTGACCACGGGGAAGGATTTGGGAAGCACTGATATATTCAGCCCATCATCAAGCTTTTTCGTTTGAAAGAGATTGGACAGAATGGTATACTAGATCATATTTACTTCATGATCGGAGGCTTTTATGCTACGCTTTCTCGTTCTCCTGCGCGCCATGCGGCATGACATCGCCCTGTTGCTCTACGCAATGCTGCAGCGCGATACGCCGCGTGTCGTGAAATTTCTCTTTCCACTCTCGCTGCTCTATCTCATCAGTCCGGTGGACATCATCCCCGATACGATTCCGTTCGTGGGGGCGGTGGATGATATGGTGATCCTCCCCGCGGCGACGTCGCTGCTGGTCCGTATGCTGCCCGCGCATACGCGCACGGAGGGCGACCGTCGCGTGGAGCGTTACGGTACGTGGCTGCTCATTGGCGCATCCATTCTGATGGTGCTGTGGATGGTCATTTTCATCTGGGCGCTCATCAAGGTGTTTTCATGAGGCTCTACATCGCGGAGAAGCCGAGCGTCGGCCGCGCGCTTGCCGCGTGTCTTCCTGCGCCGCACCGCAAGGGTTCGGGATGGATCGAGACGGGCGGCGGTGTGGTGACGTGGCTTTTTGGGCATGTGCTGCGTCAGGCGGAGCCGGAGGAGTACGATCCTGCGCTGAAACGCTGGCGCGCAGAGGATCTGCCGATCCTGCCGAAGGAGTGGCAGCTGGTTGTGAATGAGAGCGCAGCGCAGCAGTTCGCCGTGGTGAAGGGGCTGATCGCGCGCGCCGATGAGATTGTGCACGGCGGCGACCCCGACCGCGAGGGGCAGCTGCTCGTCGATGAAGTGCTGGACTATCTCGGCAACGAAAAGCCCGTGCGGCGCATTCTCATCAATGCGCTCGATGATAAGAGCATCCACGATGCGCTGAATGATCTGCGCGATAACGGAGATTTCCTGCCGCTGAAACGTTCGGCACTGGCGCGTGCGCGCGCGGACTGGCTCATCGGGATGAATCTCTCACGCGCCTATACGCTTGCGGCGCGGCGGGCAGGTCATGCGCGGCTCGTCCTGCCCATCGGCCGGGTCAAAACGCCGACGCTTGCCCTCGTGGTGCGGCGCGAGCGCGAGATCGAGCACTTTACGCCCGCGACCTACTATCTCGTCGATGCACTCTTTTGCACAGCGGCAGGAGAGACGTTCCGTGCGCGGTGGAAGCCGTCGGAGGAGCATACGCCGCTTGATGCTGAGGGGCGGCTTGTGGATCCTGCGGCGGTCGAAGCTGCCGTGGCGTCGCTTAGCGCGCCGCCTGCGGACGGCGTGGTGACGAAGTATGAGCGCAAGAAAAAGGAGGAGCCGCCGCCGCTGCCCTTTTCGCTCTCGGCCCTGCAGGTGCTCGCGGGCAAACGCTATGGCTATGAGCCGCAGCAGGTGCTCGATACGGCACAGAATCTGTACGAGAAAAAACTGACCAGCTATCCACGCTCCGATGCGGAGTACCTGCCCGTGAGTCAGCATAAGGATGCGGCAAAGATTCTCGGCAATCTGGGCGCCCTCTCGGATACGCCGCTCGCCGCGTGGGCGCAGGCGGCGGATGCATCGAAGAAATCCCGCGCATGGAACGATGCGAAGATCTCTGCGCATCATGCGATCATCCCGACGACCGTGCCTGTGAATCTCGCGCGGCTCACGGCGATGGAGCGCAATATCTACGAGCTGATCGCGCGTGCCTATATCGCCCAGTTCTGCCCGAACTACGTCTATGATCAGACCAAGGCGGAGGTGACGCATCACGGCGAGACGTTCACGGCGCGCGGGCGTACGGAACGCACGGCGGGATGGCGCACGATGTATCGCACGGGGAAGAACGAGTCCGAGGATGCGGAGAAGGAGGACGAGGAGAGTGCGGTTCTCCCACCGATGAAAAAGGGTGACGCGGCGGCGTTCGTCTCAGCGGAGATGAAGGAGCGGCAGACGAAGCCGCCCGCGCGCTTTACGCCTGCAACGCTGCTCCAGGGGATGAAGGAGATTCATAAGTACGTCAAGGATGAGGCGGCGAAAAAGATGCTGCGCGATGTGTCCGGCATCGGGACGGAGGCGACGCGCGCAAGCATCATCGAGGATCTCATCCGCCGCAAGTTCCTCCATGCTGCGGGCAAGAAGAAGGTGTTGACGCCGACGGCGGAGGCATATCTGCTCATCGACGCACTGCCCGACACGATGACGTACCCCGATGCGACAGCGATTTGGGAGGATCAGCTGCACGCGATGGCGGACGGCGTGGGGACGCCCGAGGCGTTCCTCGCGGGGCAGGCGGCATTCGCACGTGATCTCTGTGATGCGGCGCGGACGGCGCAGATGGCGGGCGTCGAGGGGATCCCATGTCCCGCCTGCGGGCGCGGTGTGATGCAAAAGCGCAAGGGAAAGCACGGGGATTTCTGGGGCTGCTCGGCATTTCCACAGTGCCGCATGACGGCGGATGATGCGGGCGGCAAGCCGAACTTTGCCGGGCGGCGTGTGCCGCGCGACTCTGCGGGCGGGACGGGCACGCGTCCTCCTGCCGCTGCGATGACAGCGCGCCGCAGCTATACGCCGACGGCAGATGAGCAGGCGGAGATGGATGCTCTGTTTTTTGACCAGTAAGGTGAGCCTCTGCTATCGTCCATGGCGCTACTGCCACCGCAAGCGGTCCCCTGCCGTGGCGGTGGAGGCTTTGGGGAACGAGGACTGTCGAGCGAATGTGCGACGATGGGCTCGTCTGAAGGATACGTCTGCTGAAGCTTAGGAGGAGACTATGGACTTTACATCACTTGGCGTGCCCGAGCATCTCATCGCCGCTCTCGCAAAGCGCGGCATCACGGAGCCGACGGAGATCCAGCGGGAGGTGATTCCTGCCGCGTGTGCGGGCGAGAGTCTGATCGGTGAGGCACCGACGGGGACGGGCAAGACGCTCGCCTATCTCCTGCCTGCGCTCATGCGCATCGATCCCGCCGTGCGTGCGGCGCAGGTACTCGTCCTCGCGCCGACGCATGAGCTTGCGATGCAGATCGCAGGTATTGCGCGTGAGCTCGTACAGGCGGCGGGACTCTCTGTCGGCGTGCAGGCACTCATCGGCGGGGCGAATGTGCAGCGGCAGATTGATGCGCTGAAAAAAAAGCCTGCGCTCATCGTCGGCTCCGCGCCGCGCATCGTGGAGCTGCACCGCCTCCGCAAACTGAAGCTGCAGGAGATGCGTCTCTGTGTGCTCGATGAGTTCGACCGTCTTCTTGGCAAGCAGCACAGCGCGGAGGTGCGTGCCGTCCTGCACCTCCTGCCTCGCAAGCGGCAGATGCTCCTGCTCTCGGCGACGGCAGCCGCAGGAGCTGTGCAGGCGGCGGAGGAGCTCTGTACACCGCGCATCATCCGTGCGGCGGCGCAAGAAACGACGTGTGAAAACTACTATCATATTGTATCATTTCGTGATAAAATAAAGGCTGTGCAAAAATTGACGCGCCGCCTGCCGATTCGTCGGGGGCTCGTCTTTGTCGGCCGCAGTTTCGATGCGGTGAAAGCCGTGGAAAAGCTGCAGTACGAGGGCATCCGTGTCGCTGCTCTGCTCGGCGGCGAGCGGCGCGACCAGCGGCGTGCTGCCCTCGATGCGATCCGCGCGGGGCGTGCACAGCTCCTCATCTCCACCGACCTTGCTGCACGCGGTCTTGATATCGAGGATGTGGACTGCGTCGTCCAAGTCGATCTGCCCGAGGATGTGCGTACCTATCGTCACCGTGCGGGGCGGACGGCACGCGCGGGCAAGGCGGGTGCCGTCATCTCGCTCGTCGATGCCAAGGAAGTGGAGCGGCTGAAGACACTCGCCGCGCACATGAAACTCGATGTGAAACAGCTCGATTGATTGTCCTGCCTAAAGGAGGCCTTGATTCGTGGACATATTGCCCACATTACTCGATTTACTGCTCGTTATCTTTCTGATCTTTATGAACGGCTTCTTCGTCGCGGCGGAATTCTGCTGCGTCAAGATCCGCCCGTCGCGCCTTGAGACGCTGATCGCCGAGGGGGTCAGCCGTGCGAAATACGCCAAACAGCTGACCGATCACCTCGACTCCTCGCTGTCCGTGACGCAGCTCGGCATCACGCTCGCCTCGCTCGGCCTCGGCTGGGTGGGCGAGCCGGCGATTGCCGTGCTGATTCTGCCCGCGACGCAGCACATGGGGCTGCCGGACGAGGTCGGGCACACGGTCGCGCTCGCGATTGCCTTTACCCTCATCACCTCGCTTCACATCGTGCTCGGCGAGCTGACGCCGAAGTCGATGGCGATCGCCAACGTGGAACGCATCCTCCTTGCGATCGCGTTCCCCATGGTGCTCTTTGGACGCGTCATGCGCCCCTTTGTCTGGGTGCTCAACACGGTGGCGAATCACATCAGCCGCAAACTCGGCTATGAGGTCAAGGGCGAAAACGAGGACGCACACACGGAGGAGGAGATTCGTCTCCTGATGAAGGAGAGCTTTCGCCAGGGACTTATCAACAGCACGGAGGCGGACTTCGTTGACAAGGTCTTTTCCTTTACCGAGCTGAACGCACGTGAGATCATGGTGCCGCGCACGGATATGATCTGCCTCTATCTCGATGATCCGCCCGCCGACCGCATCAAGACCATCATCGAGGAGCAGCAGACGCGCTATCCTGTCTGCTACGAGGACAAGGATCACATCATCGGCTTTATCCATGTGAAGGATCTTCTGCCGCCGCTCGTGCGCGGGGAGCGGCTGAACTTGCGCCGCTACATCCGCAAGGCACTCTTCGTTCCCGAAAGCATGGACGGCAGCATCCTTCTGCGTACGATGCAGGAGCAGGGCTCGCAGCTGGCCATCGTCGTCGATGAGTACGGCGGAACGGCGGGCATGGTGACCGTCGAGGACATCATCGAGCAGATCGTCGGCGACATCCGCGACGAGTTCGATGTCGAGCGTGAGAGCGTCGAGTGGCGCGGGCTCGATATCTGCTCCATCGATGCGAAGCTGCTGCTCGAGGAGGTCGACGATCTCCTCGGCGTCTGCATTGTGGATGAGGATGTGGACAGTATCGGCGGCTGGCTCTATGACCAGCTCGGCGAGGCACCGCGTGTCGGGCAGATGGCGGCGCATGCGGGCGCGCTCCTCTATGTGGAGGAGGTAGAGGGCATCCGCATTACGCGCGTATTGCTGCGTATGCCGCATACGATGCTCGTGGTACAGGAGCTTCCGGCCGCCGGCGGGGAGAAGTGACGGAATCCGCATGGCGGTGCGGATACATTTCGCTTGCCACGTTTGCGTTCTCTGTGTTATGATTACAAAATATCGTTCGTTTAAGGAAGGAAGGGGCTTTTTCTTGCTCACGCTTTTCATGGTACTTGATGCAATCGTCGCGATCATCCTCATCGCGTCCGTGCTCGGGCAGGAGGCAAAGTCTGCCGGCATGGGCGGCTTGGACGGCGGCGAGGATACGGTGTTCTCGGGCAAGGCACGCGGCATGGACGCGCTGCTTGCACGCGTGACCGTCGTGTTCGCGATTTTGTTCGGGGTGATTACGATCATTATCGCGCGGCTGTCGAGCTGACCGTATCCGTGCAGGAGCCCTGCTGCCGCTCTGCGGGGCAGGGCTTTGTTTTGGGGAAGCATGGAATCGTTTTGTCGGAAGGGGGATACGTCATGCATTTACTGGGCGCAGAGCCTTTTTTCCTGCCGGGCGGGCGGCATGGCGTCCTCCTCATTCATGGGTTCACAGGGCTTCCCGCTGAGCTGCGTCTCATGGGGGAGTATCTTTGTGCGCGCGGATTTACGGTGCTTGCCATACGACTTGCGGGGCACGGGACGACCGTGGAGGATCTCAGCCGTACGGAGCGTGAGGACTGGATGGACTCTGTGCGTGACGGCTATGCAATTCTGCGCGGTGCGTGTGACGACGTCGCCGTCGTGGGACACTCGATGGGGGCGATCTTTGCCCTGCTGCTCTCGGTCGAGGCGGAGGTCACCTGTGTCGTGAGCCTCGGTGCGCCCCTGATCATTGCGCGCGAGCAGGGGATCGAGCATCTGCCGACGCGCGCGGCGAGCGTCGGTCGCTATGTGCCGAAGGCGCGCCGCAAACTGGAGAACGTTCCGCAGGGAGCGAACAACACCTATCGGCGTATGCCGCTCGTCTCCGTGCATGAGATGGTGGATGTGATCGCCGCTGCCCGCAGCGAGCTGGGCAAGGTGCACGCACCGCTCCTGATCGTCCACGGAGCGCGTGACCATACGGCGGACACCAAGAGTGCCGAGGAGCTGCGCGCACACGTGGCAAGCACGGACTGTGAGACGGTGATTCTCCCTGATGCGGGGCATCTGCTTCCGCTCGACGAGGGGGTCAGGGAGCGCGTATTTGAGCGCACGGCAGATTTTTTGGAGAAGGCTGTGCAGGGAAGAAGATCGTAGAAACGAAAAAAGAGGAAAATATGGAACAGGAACAACTGGATACGCTCAAGGAGAGGATCTACGCCTTTATGCGGGAGGACGCCTATCGCCCGCTGCCTGAGGCGGAGCTGCGTACGGGGCTGGGGCTCCCGGAGAGCGAAGGGAAGGAGCTCTCCGATGCTCTTGCCGCGCTTGAGGCTGAGGGTGCGATCATCCGCAACCGCAGTGGTCTCTATGGTCTGCCGAGCCGCATGAACCTCGTGGTGGGGCGGCTCTCCATGTCGCCGAAGGGGTTCGGCTTTATCATCCCCGACGTGCGTGAGACAGAGGAGGAGACGGATGTCTTTGTCCCCGGCAGCGCGATGGGGACGGCGATGCACGGCGACCGCGTGGTCGCACGCGTCACACCGTCCGAGCAGCCGGGACGTGCGCGCGAGGGGGAGATCATCCGCATCCTCGAGCGCGTCAATACGCATATCGTCGGCACGTTCGAGCGCAGCAAGGCGTTCGGCTTCGTCACGCCTGACAGCACGAAGATCGGGCGCGATGTCTTTGTGCTGAAAAAGGATTTTGGCGGGGCAAAGACGGGCAGCAAGGTCGTCGTCGAGATCACGAAGTGGCCGGAGCAGCGCAGGAGTGCCGAGGGACGCGTCGTCGAGGTGCTCGGCAAGACGGGCGATCCCGGCGTGGACGTGCTCGCCGTCATGCGCGCCTATGATCTCGATGAGAAGTTCCCGCCCGATGTTGCAGCGGCGGCGGCGCGCTGCCCGAAGGATCCGCTTCCCGAGGAGTATGCAGGGCGGCGTGACCGACGTGATTTTCCCATCGTCACGATTGACGGTGAGGATACGAAGGACATTGACGACGGTGTCTACGCCTATGAGAAGGACGGCGGGTTCTTCCTCGGCGTCTACATCGCCGATGTCAGCCACTACGTCCGCGCGGGCGAGCCGCTCGACCGTGAGGCGGCGCAGCGCGGGACGAGCGTCTATCTCGTTGACCGCGTGATTCCGATGCTCCCAAAGGAGCTGTCGAACGGGATCTGCAGCCTGAACGAGGGCGTGGATCGTCTCTCGATGGCGTGTGAGATGGAGATCGGCATGGACGGCGAGGTCAGGAACTATGAGATCGTGCCGTGCGTGATCCATGTTGCGCGTCGTCTCACCTATACGCTCGTCAACCGTATTCTTGCCGGCGATGAGCCGTTTGTCTCGGACAATGGCGATATTCGCCCGATGCTCGAGACGCTGCGTCGTCTGCGCGAGGTGCTGCGTGCCAAGCGTCATCGGCGCGGCTCGATTGACTTTGAGCTGCCCGAGGTCAAGGTAAAGCTCGATGCCGATGGGCATCCCATCGCTCTGGAAAAACGCACGGGCTCGATCGGCGAGTCCATCATCGAGGAGTGCATGCTCGCGGCAAATGAGACCGTGGCGCGGCACATGGAGCTGAAGGAAGAGCCGTTCGTCTACCGCGTGCATGAGACACCCACCGCCGAGAAGATCGAGCGTCTGCAGAGCCTTCTCGCTGCACTCAGCCTGCGCCTCCATGTCGATGAGGACGGCAAGGTGCGCCCCTCTGACATCCAGCAGGTGCTCGACCGTGTCAAGGGACAGCCTGAGGAGCGCATCATTGGGGCGGTCGCCCTGCGTTCGATGCAGCAGGCGCGTTATTCGACAGCGAGCCTTGGGCACTTTGGCCTTGCGGCGCGCTACTATACGCATTTTACCTCGCCGATCCGACGCTACCCCGACCTCCTGGTGCACCGCCTCCTGCGCGAGACGTTCGCCACGGGGCATATCGCAGCGGAGAAGCGCGAGCGTCTGCGTGCGCTCCTCCCCGAGGCGGCGGAGCACTCCTCAGCGCGTGAGCGTATTGCCATCGAGGCGGAGCGCGAGACGACCGATATGAAAAAGATCGAGTTCATGGCGCAGTTCGTGGGCGAGACCTACGAGGGGGTCATCAGCGGCGTGACGGCGTTCGGCATCTTCGTCGAGCTCGAGAACGGCGTCGAGGGGCTGGTCCACGTCTCGACCATGGTCAACGATTACTATACCTACGTCGAGGATCAGTATGCGATGGTGGGCGAGCGTACGGGTACGCGTTACCGACTCGGTGATACCGTGACCATCATCATCACGCGCGCCGACGTACAGGCGCGAACGCTCGACTTCGTGCTGAAGGACAACGGCGTCTACGAACCGAACGCGGCCGCTCCTGCGAAACGCGGCACTGCCCCGCGCCCCGCGAAGAAGGATACGGGGACGGAGCAGACGCGCAGTTCGCGCCGCAGAAAGGGCGAGCGCCGCGACACGCCCGCCGCTGCCGTGGGCGAAAGCCATGGCGAGCGGCGCAGGAAAACGCGCGGCGCACATGGTACGAGCGGCAGCCACGCCCAGAAGGGGGACCGCGCCGCCCATGCAGCGGCGGAGAGCGTGCCGCGCAAGGCACGGACGGATGCCAAGCCGACATCGCGGCGCAGTGAGCGCAGCGGAAAACCGAACGCAGACCGCCCGCAGCGCGGCGGGCGCAGCCGTAGTGAGAGCCGTCGTGACGACGAGCGCACCGGACGCGACTATCACCGCGTCAAGGTAACGGGGCTCAACAGCGCGGTCTGGCCCGATCCGCCGGGCTACCGCAGCCGGAGTGAGGAGTCGGAGCGGACGGAGAAGCCGCGCCGCGCCCCGCGCCCCGCCCGCCGCATGAACCGCAAGACGGAGGGCGGCACGCGAGGCACCGAATGAGGAACATCAATGGGAAAGAAAAACGAGGGCGCACGGATCGCCTGTGAGAACCGCAAGGCGCGGCACGACTACTTCATCCATGAGACCTACGAGGTGGGGATGGAGCTGGTCGGTACGGAGGTCAAGTCCCTGCGCGCCGGCAAGGCAAATCTGCGCGACAGCTACGCCTACATCAAGAACGGGGAAGTATTCCTCGACCACATGCACATCAGCCCCTACGATCAGGGCAATCAGTTCAACCATGACCCGCTGCGCGTGCGCCGTCTGCTCATGCACAAGGCGGAGATTCTGAAGCTCTTCGGCAAGACGCGGGAAAAGGGCATGACGCTCATCCCGCTGAAGGTCTATTTCAAGCGCGGCCGTGCCAAGCTTGAGCTGGCACTTGCGAGTGGCAAGCATAACTACGACAAGCGTCAGTCGCTGAAGGAAAAGGCGGCAAAACGCGAGGTGGAACAGGCACTAAAATCGCGTCAGCGCGGATAGAAGTATTTTTGGACGGAGGATTTATGCAGGAAAAGGAAGCATCGCCCGCTCTTCGGCGCGGGCTCAAGAACAGGCATCTCCAGATGATCGCCCTCGGCGGCGCGATCGGCACGGGGCTTTTCTACGGCTCTGTCTCGGCGATCGCTCTCGCGGGGCCGGCGGTCATGCTCGCATACCTGCTCGGCGGCATCATGATTTTCTTCATCATGCGGATGCTCGGCGAGATGGCGGTGGATGAGCCGGTCTCAGGCTCGTTCAGTCACTACGCGGGCAAATACTGGGGCGATTTCCCGGGCTTCCTCTCCGGCTGGAATTATTGGTTCAACTACATCATC
>CAUTTS010000051.1:0-17011 GCA_963541465.1 uncultured Selenomonas sp. | reverse complement strand
AAAGCGGGCGAAAAAGATGCGTCAAGATGGTTGTGCCGAATTTATCAGTGCTTCCGTAAAGATCCATCATACTCTTTTTCATGGCAGAACGCAGGAGAATGATGCGGATTCCCGTGCGGCAAAGAGCGCGAATTTATTGACAGCACAAGGCGATTGAAATATAATACAAAAGACGGCTATTTATGCAGCCGCACTACGCTATGGAATGGATGAGTTTATGAATTTTGATATGAATCTCGTGGTCAATTCATTCCCGCTCCTGCTTATCGGTGCGGGGGTGACGATTCAGATCACGGTGCTCTCGACGGCAATTGGTTTTGTGATCGGTCTGGTCGTGGGCGTTGCGCGCATCTCGGATCTGCGCCCGCTGCGCCTGCTCGCGGAGGTCTACGTGGAGTTCTTCCGCGGCACGCCGCTGCTCGTGCAGATTTTCCTTTTTTACTTTGCCCTTCCTGTGATTACGGGACAACGCATTGATCCGTTCATCGCGGCGATCTCCGCCTGCGGCATCAACTCCGGCGCGTATGTGGCGGAGATTTTTCGTGCGGGCATTCAGTCCGTGGATGAGGGGCAGATGGAGGCAGGGCGTTCGCTCGGTATGACGTGGCTGCAGACGATGCGCTACATCATCGTACCGCAGGCGTTCAAGCGCGTCATTCCACCGCTCGGCAACGAGTTCATTGCGATGCTCAAGGATTCATCCCTTGTTTCTGTCATCGGCTTTGAGGAGCTGACGCGGCGCGGGCAGCTCATCATCGCAAAGACCTATGGGTCGTTTGAAATCTGGATGAGCGTCGCCGTGATCTATCTCGTGATGACGCTGACGATCTCGCGCTTTGTCGCATATCTGGAACGGAGGTGCCGCGTCCATGATTGAGATTAAAGGTCTGTGCAAGTCGTTCGGCGCGGATGAGGTGCTGAAGGGGATTGATCTCTCCATTGCGGAGAAGGAGGTCGTCGTTATCATCGGTCCCTCGGGGTCAGGAAAGAGCACGCTTCTGCGCTGCATGAATCATCTTGAGGAGCCGACGGCGGGCGAGGTCACCATTGATGGGATTACGCTTTCGAGTGAAGCAAATATCAATAAAGTGCGTGAAGAGGTCGGCATGGTGTTCCAGCGGTTCAATCTGTTTCCGCACATGACGGTGCTCGATAACATCATGCTCGCTCCGATGAAGGTGAAGCATGTCGCGCGCGCCGATGCTGAGAAAACGGCGCGTGAGTTGCTTGCCCGTGTGGGGCTGGCGGAGAAGGCGGATGCCTATCCCGACAATCTCTCGGGCGGACAGCAGCAGCGTGTTGCCATTGCGCGTGCTCTCGCGATGCATCCGAAGGTGATGCTCTTCGATGAGCCGACGTCGGCACTCGATCCCGAGATGGTCGGCGAGGTGCTCGACGTCATGCGTGCCCTCGCCAATGAGGGAATGACGATGGTCATTGTGACACATGAGATGGGCTTCGCCCGAGAGGTCGGCGATCGTCTGCTGTTCGTGGACGAGGGCCGCATCATTGAGTCAGGGCCGCCGCGCGAGATCTTCGAGCATCCGCAGGAGGAGCGTACGCGCAGCTTCCTGTCGAAGGTGCTCTGAGGTGCGTCTGCGCGGGTGTTTGATGCTGCTGGCGGCGGCGTTCTTCTGGGGAACGACGTTCGTCGCACAGATTCTCGGAATGGAAGGGCTTGGCCCCTATACCTATGCGGCATCACGTTTTGCGCTCGGCACCCTGTTCATGACGGTGCTTTGGCTGCTGTATCGTGGAAAACGCACCGTGCAGCGGCAGGCAGGGACGTTCCGTTCGGGCTTTCGCGCCGGCATTCCTGTCGGTCTGGCGATGTTCGTCGGTGTGACGCTGCAGCAGGTGGCACTGCTCTCGACAACAGCGGGCAAGACGGCGTTTATCACGACGCTCTACATCGTGTTGGTGCCGCTTGCGGCAGTGCTGCTTGGACACCGTATCCGAGCGGTGCAGTGGGGCGGTGCGCTCCTTGCCTTTTTGGGCGTCTACTTTCTCTCCGCCCACGGGGAAACGACGCTGAACCAAGGGGATGTGCTTGTCTTTATCTGTGCATTCTTCTGGATGGCGCAGATTCTGCTCATTGACCGCTTTGCCCGCATGGTGGATGCCATCGAGCTGTGCCTCATGGAGATGCTGATCTGCACGCTCGGCAGTGCGCTGCTCGCTGTATGCTTTGAGACCTGCACGTGGGCGGCGCTCTCGGCCGCTGCGCTCCCGATCGGCTATGCGGGCATCCTCTCCTGCGGTGTCGCATACACCTGTCAGATTTTGGGGCAGGCGCATGTCGAGCCGACACAGGCGGCGATTCTCATGTCGATGGAGGCCGTATTTGCCGCTGTGGCAGGCTGGGCGGTTCTGGGGGAGACGATGAGCGCCGTGCAGGTACTGGGCTGCGCACTGCTGTTCGCGGGTGCGGTCATGGCACAGGCGCCATCGAAAGCGTGTAGAGAATAAGGAGGCGCGATATGCCGACGGAGGGAATTATTCAGGCGAAAATTACCATCAAGGTGGTCGGCGTTGGCGGCGGCGGCGGGAATATCCTGCGCAGTGTGCGTGAGAACTACAATCTCGATATGACACTCGTCGGGCTCAACTCGGATCTTCGTCAGCTGCATGCACTCGAAAAACAGGGGATCACCGTGCTGCCCATCGGCGAAAAACTGACGCAGGGGCGCGGCACGGGCGGCAGAGTCGAGGTCGGTGAGGAGGCAGCACGCAGCGAGGAAAAGGCGATTCGTCAGATGCTTGAGGGGACGGATCTCGTCATCATCACGGCGACGATGGGTGGTGGCCTCGGGACAGGGGCGGCACCTGTTGTGGCGGAGATCGCACACGATATGGGGATCCTCTCCATCGGCGTGGTGACGACGCCCTTTCACTTCGAGATGTCGCGCAAGATGCAGACGGCTCAGGCGGGGATCGCACGGATGCAGGGCATGACGGATGCCTTCATCACGATGCGCAACGACAACCTCCTGAAGATTGCTCCCGACCGCAAGATGTCGTTTGTCGATGCTTTCGCCCTTGCCGATGAGGTGCTGCGGCAGACCGTTGGCTGCGTGGCAGAGCTGATTTTGACCACGGGGGTCATCAATGTTGATTTTGCCGATGTGACGACGATCTTTCGCCAGAGTGCATCGAGCGAAACACTGCTCGCCATCGGTACCGATGAGACGCCGCAGAAGGCGGTGCGAAAGGCGATGGAGAGTCCGCTGCTCGACCGCAGTACGGCGGGCGCACGCGGCGTCGTCCTCAATCTTACGGGAGGCCCCGCGATGAGTCTGCGTGATGTGGATGAGGCCGTACACTATATCCAAGGGCATGCACATCCTGCGGTCAATATCATTGCAGGACTGGTCGTACAGGAGAACATGGCGGGCAAGGTGCAGGCGACGCTGGTCGCGACGGACTTTGACGAGAGCTATGTTCCGCCCGAGGAGGGCTGATCGGGGCCAATGTATGTGAAAGGAGGAACGCAGATGGAAAAACTCCTGCATGAAATGCACACATGGATGAATGCCTATATGCGTTCCTTTCGTACCAATGACCCCGAGGTGATGCGTGGCATTCAGCTCAAGGAGATTCATACCGGCTATGTGACGGCACATGCCCGCGCGCTTGCCAAACATCTTGGATGCGATGCGCACGATATGGCTATTGCTGAGATCATCGGACTCTTTCACGATGTGGGACGATTTCGCCAGTATGCCCGCTATCAGACGTTCAACGACGCCGCGTCGGAGGATCACGCGGAGCTCGGCCTCACGGTGCTCGCAGAGGAGGATATCCTCGCACCGCTGAGTGATGCTGATGCAGAGGTGGTGCGCTTTGCGATCAAGTACCACAACAAGAAGGAGATCGCAGAGACGGACGACGAGCGAAAGCTGTTTTTTGCCCGGGTGATCCGTGATGCGGACAAGCTTGACATCTATCGCGTTCTCCTTCCGTTCCTCACACCGGAGGGCGCGGAGAAGGCACCGAACTTTGTCCCGTCGGACGCGGCGCAGGAGGTCAGCCCTGATTTCGTGGCGGACTTCGCGGCGGGACGACAGGCGGACTACTACCGTCTCCGTACGCACGGTGACCGCAAGATTGTGCGGCTCATGTGGATCTATGACATCAACTTCATGTGGACGCTGCGCCGCATTGTGGAACGCGGCTATGTGGATGCCTTTATTGCGAGCCTTCCTGCGCAGGAGGGGATTGCCGAGGGTGTTGCGCGTCTGCGCGCCTATATCGAACGACGCTGCGCACAGAACGATGGATTGGAATTATACGGATAGAGGGATAGGAACATGGCGGACGTAAAGACATCGAATTTTATCCGAAATATCATCGACGAAGATCTGCGCGAAGGCCGGCATGCGGCAGGGATTCACACGCGGTTTCCGCCCGAGCCGAACGGCTATCTGCACATCGGACACGCAAAGTCCATCTGCCTCAATTTCGGTGTTGCCGAGGACTACAATGGCCTCTGCAATCTGCGCTTTGACGATACGAATCCGACGAAGGAGGATGTCGAGTATGTGGACTCCATTCAGGAGGACATCCACTGGCTCGGCTTCTCATGGGGAGATCGGCGGTTCTACGCCTCGGACTATTTCGAGCGGCTGTATGAATATGCAGTCGAGCTGATTAAGAAGGGGCTTGCCTATGTGGACGATCTTACGGCAGAGGAGATCCGTGCCTACCGTGGTACGCTGACCGAGCCCGGTGTGGAGAGTCCGCATCGCGGGCGTTCGATCGAGGAGAATCTGAATCTCTTCACGCGCATGCGTGCAGGGGAGTTTCCGGACGGAGCGCGCGTTTTGCGCGCCAAGATCGATATGGCGTCGCCGAATCTCGTCATGCGCGACCCCGTGATCTACCGTATTGCTCATGTGTCTCATCATCGGACGGGCGATGCGTGGTGCATCTATCCGATGTATGACTTTGCCCATCCGCTCTCGGATGCGATTGAGGGCATTACGCACTCACTCTGTACGCTGGAGTTCGAGGAGCATCGCCCGTTCTACGACTGGCTGCTCGCGTCACTGGGCTTCCCTGCGGGGGGGCGGCCGCGTCAGATCGAGTTCGCACGGCTGAATCTCTCGGGCGCGATCACGAGCAAGCGCAAGCTGCGCCAGCTCGTTGAGGAGGGGCATGTGCGCGGGTGGGACGATCCGCGTATGCCGACGATCTCGGGGATGCGGCGGCGCGGCTATCCGCCCGCGGCTGTCCGTGCGTTCTGTGAGGAGATTGGCGTCGCCAAGAGCAACAGCACGGTGGACAGCGCCATGCTCGAGCACTGTGTGCGCGACGAGCTGAACCGCAATGCGCCGCGCATCATGGCGGTGCTGCATCCGCTGAAACTCGTCATAACCAACTATCCCGCAGACGAGACAGAGTATCTGCTCGCCGAGAACAGCCCGACGCACGGCGGGCAGCGGTACGTTCCCTTTGGGCGCGAGCTCTACATCGACCGCGAGGACTTTATGGAGGATGCGCCGAAGAAATTCTTCCGCCTGAAGCCGGGCGGCGAGGTGCGCCTCAAGCATGCCTATATCATCCGCTGTGAGGAAGTTGTAAAGGATGCGGCGGGCGAGATCACGGAACTGCGTTGTACCTATGCGCCTGAGACACGGAGCGGCGGTACGGCGGCGAACCGCAAGGTGAAGGGGACGATCCAGTGGGTCGCGGCAGAGCACGCGCTCACGGCGGAGGTGCGCCTCTATGACAGCCTTCTGCGTACGGCAGAGGAGGGCGAGGAGGAGCCGGCGGACTTCATCGCAGCGCTCAACCCGCACTCACTCGAGGTGCTGACAGACGCAAAGGTGGAGCCGAGCGTCCGTCTCACGGCGGCAGGGACGCGCTATCAGTTCCTGCGTGTCGGTTATTTTGTTGTTGACCCGGACACCACGCCGGATCATATAGTGTTCAACCGCATCGTCGGGCTGAAGGATACGTGGAGCAAAATCAAGTAGCGCGTTCTTTTTCTCGATGTGTTATGTGCCACGGACGGCAGGAGGAGGTTTGCTGTGGCAAAGATACCAAAAGATTTGTCCGACAAGGATATGATGCAGGGGCACGAGGCAGAGGAGACTCTCGCCGAAACCATGCTGCGTCAGGAGCGGCAGGCAGAGGAACGTGCCCGTGCGGCAGCGGCAAAGGAGCCGCCCGCCGATCTCGCGCGTGCGGGACTCAGTGCGGCGCAGGCAGAAGAACTCGGCAAGGCTCTGCTGGAGCTGAAGCTGGCACTCACACAGGAGGGCGAGACGAACGCCAAGCTGAAGATCCGCCGAAGCGGCCGACAGGTAATCATCACGGCGACGTGATGGCGTTCTCATAACGAGAAGTAAGGATGTGTAATGATGGAAACAGCAACGATTGTGGCGATTGTCATATTCGTCGTCGCATACGCGCTCATCATCTCCGAAAAGGTGCACCGCACCATCGTGGGACTCTTTGGCGCGATGCTCATGATACTCTTCGGGATCATCGATCAGGAAGTCGCAGTTCACCATATTGACTTCAATACGCTCGGACTGCTCATGGGCATGATGATCATCGTCAATATTACGAGTGAGACGGGGCTATTTAACTTCCTCGCGATATGGGCGGCGCAGAAGGTCAAGGCGCAGCCGATCGCGCTCCTCGTCGTTCTCTCGACCATCACGATGGTCTGCTCGGCACTCCTCGACAACGTCACGACGGTTCTGCTTACCGTGCCAATCACGTTCAGTATCACGTCGCAGCTCAAGGTCGATGTCATGCCGTATCTCATCTCGCAGATTTTGGCGTCGAACATTGGCGGTACGGCAACGCTCATCGGCGACCCGCCGAATATCATGATCGGCAGTGCAGTCGGACTCGACTTCATGGCGTTCATTGAAAACCTCACACTGATCTCAATAATTATCTTTATCTTGGTACAATTCATTCTTATCGGCCTCTACCATAAGGGGCTGCATACCCAGCCGGAGCTGCAGGATAAGATCATGCGTCTCCCTGCGGGGGCGCAGATCACGGATCATGCACTCCTGCGCAAGTGCCTTGTCGTTATCTTCCTCACGATTACGTTCTTTGTCCTGCACGGCAGTCTCGGCCTTGAGTCTGCAACGGTCGCACTCTCGGGTGCAGGTCTCCTCCTCCTTCTCACGGCGACGCGCGATGAGGGCGCGATCGTCAAGGTGCTCTCAAAGATTGAGTGGCCCGCGATCTTCTTCTTCGGCGGACTCTTCATCCTCGTTGGTGCACTCGTGGAGACGGGCGTCATCCGAATGCTCGCGGCTGAGGCGATCAAGGCAACGGGCGGCAATGTCGAGGCAACCGCCATTCTCATCCTGTGGATGAGTGCCTTTGCCTCTGCCTTTATCGACAACATCCCATTCGTCGCCACGTTGATTCCGCTCATTCAGGATATGGGACAGATGGGTCTCAGCAACCTCGATCCGATGTGGTGGTCACTTGCCCTCGGTGCGTGCCTCGGCGGCAACGGGACGCTGATCGGCGCGAGCGCGAACGTCGTCGTTGCGTCGATGTCGGCGCAGCGCGGCCGTCCGATCTCCTTCCTTGGCTTCATGAAGGTCGCGTTCCCGATCATGGTGTTCACAATCATTGTCTCGAACATCTACGTCTATATCCGGTATCTCTAAGAGAATGTAAACTACAGTGGAGCTGTTGTAGCCACCCCTAAAGCCTTCCCCGTGATAACGGGGAAGGGGGACCGCGTAAGCGGTGGAAGGGGCACAACAGCCCCATTTTTCTTTTTTTCCGATTCGTGTTATCCTGTGAAAAGGGAGAGGAGGTGCGCGATGATACTCAACACAGGGCAGCGCACGGATATACCGGCGTTCTATGCACCGTGGCTGGTACATCGGCTGCGTGCGGGCGAGGTCTGTGTCCGTAATCCCTACGATATACAGCAGGTGACACGCTATCGGCTTGACCCTCGCGTGGTTGACCTCATCGGCTTCTGCACGAAGAATCCCGCACCGATGCTCCCCTACATGGATCTCCTCGCGCCGTTTGGGCAGTTCTGGTATGTCACCATCACGCCCTATGGCCGGGATATTGAGCCTCATGTGCCGCCATGGGAGGAGGTCGTGCGTTCCTTTCATCAGCTCTCGTCTGTTCTCGGAACGCGCGTCGTCGGATGGCGTTACGACCCGATCATCCTTGACACACATCATACATTGGCGTGGCACAGGACGATGTTTGCTGCGATGGCAGAGCGGCTGGCAGGGCAGACGGAGATGGTCGTCATCAGCTTCCTCACGCGCTATGCCAAGACGCGCCGCAACTTTCCCGAGGGACGTGATGTCACGCACGCAGAGCGCATGGAGCTCGGTGCATTTATCGTTGCGACGGCACGGCAGTGCGGTATGACCGTCTATCCGTGCGGCGACGGTGATGCACTCGCTCCCTACGGAGCGGATACGGGCGGCTGCATGACCCCACGCATCTATGAGCGGGCACTTGGGCGACGCATTCACTTCCCACACTATCAGCCGCAGCGCAGGGAGTGTCAATGCTATCTCGGTGCGGACATCGGCGCATACGATAGCTGCCCGCATCTCTGCCGCTACTGCTACGCCAATACGCATCCTGCGCGCGTGCGCCGCAGTCGTCTCGCTCACGATCCTGCGTCTCCGTTTCTCATCGGACATGCGCAGGAAGGCGACCGCATCCATGAGGCACGGCAGGAAAGCTGGCTCGATCGGCAGGAGAATTTATTTTAGGAATCGCTGATAAAACAGTCTCTCAGATTGGCGTAGATTTTTTGTCCGATTGAGGCAGCAAACCGGACGCATAGCGAGGGCTATGTGGAGGATTTGCTAACGAAAAGCGGGCGAAAAAGATACGTCAAGATGGCTGTGCCGAATTTATCAGTGCTTCTTTAGTGGATATGAAAACGAGGCTGTTGCATATCCCCCTATCGGCTCGCTGCGCTCGCCACTTCCCCCGTAAACGGGGGAAGCTAATATACCGTTATCCTAAGCCTTCCCCATTATCACGGGGAAGGGGGACCGCGTAAGCGGTGGAAGGGGCACAAATATAATGGCATCATGAAAGTGAGGTGTCGCTATGTATCTGCGTGATTTGTCGCTGAAAACAAAGCTCCTGCTAACCAATGCGCTGATGGTCGTCATACCGATCTGTGTCCTCATCGCCATCGGTGCGGCGCTTCTTGGCGGACTGCGCCATGCAGGAACGCTGCAGCAGCAGGCTCTTGAACTGCTCTGGCCGGAGAAGGGGACAAATCTCTCCGTTCCTCTTGCACTGAGCTCACTGCGTGCTGCCGCAGAGCGGAAGCAGTTCAAATGGAGTCACGTTGAACGTGATGTTCATCTGCTGGAGTCGGCGGGCGTCCGCGTCTCTATCGTGCAGGCTGGGCTCCTCTATCTGACCGATGGGGCAGATGTCGATGACATTCGGTATGCGGTGATGCGCGAATGCGGGGCGCGCGGCTCCGCACTGACATGGAACGATGTGGGACTTTTTTTTCGCTATGAGAGCGAGCGCAGCGGCATTGTTTTCATGGGGGCAGGCGCTGTTCCTATGATGCGGCATCACGATGAGATGCTCATTTCGCCGCCGATGCGGGAGACGGTGATCAACGCTGTGTTTATTTTCTTTATCGCCATCACCTCGGCGGGGATTTTCCTGCTCGGGCGTTATCTTGCCCGCCTCCTTTCGGCGCAGATCCTTGCACCGCTTGCCGCGATACGTGATGCTGCTGGCGCGATGCAGCATGGTGATTTCGACCATGCCTTGCCCCCGATGGGCAGTGACGAGGTGGGGGCGACCTGCCGTGCGTTTGATGCCATGCGCAGCGATCTGCGGCGTGCACGCCTGCGGGAGGAACAGGAGGAGGCACGGCGGCGGGAGTTTCTCATCGGTGTACTTCATGATATTGCAACGCCGCTGACTGCCGTCAAGGGATATGCGAGCGGACTGATCGATGGGATCGCTGCGACGCCGGAGAAGCAGCATGCCTATGCCGAGCGCATCGCCCGTGCGGCGGCGACGATGGAGGGGCTGACCACACAGCTGCGCGCGTTTTTACGCACGGAGACGGGCGAGGTATCGCTTGCATGGGAGGTCGTTGAGGCGCAGACGTGGCTCAATGCCTTCGTTGATGCGCATGCGGCGGACTTTCGCGAGCGGGGCATCGAGCTGTCGATGGCGGAAGGCGGGGGGCAGACGTATATCTGCATTGACCGCAGTGCATTTGCCCGCGTGCTCGAAAATCTGTGGGAAAACAGCGGGAAGTACCGCCGTGGGGAACGAGCGCACGTCTCTATGTCGCTTTCCTACGAAGGGGATTTTCTCGCCATCCGCTGCGATGACGACGGCGCTGGCGTGCGTGAGGAGGAGCGGGAGCGGCTGTTTGACCTCTTTTATCGCACGGATGCGGCGCGTACCCATGTTGCAGACGGCAGCGGGCTGGGGCTGGCGATCGTGCGCCGGATCATGACGACGTTCGGCGGCACTGTGCGCGCCGAGGAGTCCCCCGCAGGAGGGCTGCGCATCGTCCTGCTGCTGCCGATTCAGAAAAAGGAGGACACGCATGAAGAAGATACTGCTGGTCGAGGATGACGGTGCCATTGCCGAGCTGGAGCGTGACTATCTCGAAGCGGATGGCTTTGCTGTCGATATTTCTTCGGACGGCGATGCAGGGAAACGCCTTGCTATGACGGGGGACTATGATCTGCTTTTGCTGGATGTGATGCTGCCGGGGGCGGATGGATTTGCCATCTGCCGCGATGTTCGGAAAGCATACGATATCCCCATACTCATGGTCTCGGCGCGCCTTGAGGATGTCGATAAAATACGTGCGCTCGGACTGGGGGCAGATGATTATATCATCAAACCGTTCAGTCCGAGTGAGCTGGTGGCACGCGTCAAGGCGCATCTCGCGCGCTATGAGCGCCTCAAAGGCAGTACGGGGGATACTGCCGCCCTGCGTTTTGGCGCACTTGAGATTCAGCCGCAGACGCGGCGCGTATTTCTTGGGGGAAACGAGGTGATTCTTGCGGCACGCGAGTTTGACCTCTTGCTCTTTCTCGCACAGCATCCGCAGGTCGTCTTCAGTAAGGAGACGCTGTATGACCGCGTCTGGGAGCTGGATGCCATGGGCAGTACGGCGACCGTCTCAGTCCATATCAATCGGTTGCGCGAAAAGATGGAACGCGATCCTGCCCATCCGCAGTGGCTGCAGACGGTCTGGGGGGCAGGGTACCGCTTTAATGATGGAACGTAAAAGGGCGATGAAGGCATGACAGCCCTACCATCTGAACGCTAATAAAAAATGCTTGCACTTCATGAAAAATGACTGTATAATACAGAGCGTTGAAATCCGTTCCTCAAGTCCTGATCGTCGTTCAATGAACGAGTGAAGCACTGTTTATATATGCAGTGCTTGCCCGAACCATAATCTCAGTGAACGCTTTCCGAGTGTGGCGAATGGAGAGTCAAAATTATTTTTCAAGGGAGATTGTGGAAGAATGGCTTTTGAAGACAAAACCCTCGTATGCAAAGAGTGTGGCAAGGACTTCGTGTTTACCGCAGGTGAGCAGGAATTCTACGCGGAGAAAGGCTTTGAGAACGAGCCGGCGCGCTGCCGTGACTGCCGCGACAAGCGCCGCCGCAGCCGTGACGATCAGAATCATGGCGAGCGTCAGATGTTCCATGTGGTCTGCGCCGAGTGCGGCAAGGACACGGAAGTCCCGTTCGAGCCGAAGACGGATCGTCCGGTTTACTGCCGCGACTGCTTCAATGCAAAGCGTGCAGCACGTTTCTAAATCGATTTAGACTTCAGGGGGGATAGCAGCACAGACGGTGCGGCATCCCCTTTTGTTTTTCGGAATCACGGATAAAACAGTCCACCGGATGGGAAATCATGTGGCTGAATTTATCAGTGCTTCCTTCATCTTTTGAGGAGGTTTCCCATGAAGTTGAAGAAATTGGCACTCGTGCTGACGGGTGCACTCGTGAGCCTTTCCCTGCTCGGATGCGGCGCAGGCGGCGATCAGGCGAAGCAGGCGAACAAGCTCCGCGTCGGCTCATCGATTGACTTTGCCCCGTTTGAGTTCCAAGATGAGGGACAGAAGGACTATCAGGGCTTTGATATGGATCTCATCCGTGCTGTTGCCAAGGAGATGGGCAGTGAAGCGGAGATCCAGAACATCGGCTTCGACGGTCTGATTCCTGCCCTGCAGGCGAAGAATATCGACGTGATCATCAGCGGTATGACGATCAACGACGAGCGCAAGGAGAAGGTCGCGTTCTCTGATCCCTACTACCAGTCCGGCCTGACGATGGTCGTGCGCAGCGATGAGGAGAACATCAAGTCGTTCAGCGATCTGAAGGGGCATAAGGTCGCCGCTCAGATCGGCACGACGGGTGCTAAGATGGCAAAGGAGATGGAGGGCGTCACTGTCAGTGAGCTGAATACGCCGGCGGACTGCTTCATGGAACTGAAGGCAGGCGGCGTGGATGCCGTGGTCAACGACCGTCCGGTCAATGACTACTACATCAATCAGGCACAGGCAACCGGTGTGAAGACGCTCGCCGATCGCCTCTCCGCTGAGGACTATGGTATCGCCATGGCGAAGGACAACACCGAGCTCCAGCAGAAGATCAATGCGGCACTCAAGAAGCTGCATGATAACGGCGAGTACGATAAGATCTATCAGAAGTGGTTCGGTACGAATAAGTAAGATTCGGATCGAGCATAGAGAAAACCCCGCAGATGCAAATGTTCATCTGCGGGGCTTTTGTCTTATGGATGGACGAGGCACGCAGCGATCTGCGCCATGTCCATAGGGAGCGGGGCAGTCAAGGTGAGTGTTTCCTTGGTGCGCGGATGCACGAGGGTGAGATGCGCCGAGTGGAGCGCGTGGCGTGCGATTGGCTCCGTCGTTCCGCCATAGAGATCGTCACCGAGAAGCGGATGTCCGCGATGGGCGAGATGGACGCGGATCTGATGTGTGCGCCCCGTGTCAAGGCACAGGCGCAGAAGGCTGTATTTGCCGTTCGTTTGCTGCGTTTCATAATGGGTGCGTGCGGGCTTGCCGTCCTCTGCCACGCAGCGGAGGATGATGCTCGGCAGGGCACGCGCAATCGGTGCATCAATACAGCCGGCAGGGGGCAAGATCGTACCTTCGATCAGGGCGAGGTACTCGCGCCGCAGCGCGCTCTGGCGCATGATCTGGTACTGCACCTCAGGATGCTTTGCGATGAGGAGCAGCCCGCTCGTATTGCGGTCGAGGCGGTGGCAGGGGTGAACGTCGAGATGGACGCCACAGGCGGCATAGTATCCGCGCACGGCGTTCGCAACAGTGCCGCGCGTTTCCTTTGTCGTCGGATGGACGAGCTGTCCTGCGGGTTTGTCGAGGACGAGCAGATCGTCGTCCTCATACACAATCGAAAGCGGTAGTGTTTCGGGAACGACGGTGCTGACGACAGGCAGATCGTATGTGATGCGGTCGCCGTCCTTCACCATCGTGCGTGCGGCGATCGCAGGGCTGTCGTTCAGTGTGAACGCACCATGGTGTTTGATGCGCTTCCACAGGCTGCCCGAGATGCCGTGCACACGCATGAGATATGCCTTGACGGGACACATTTCTCCTGCGGGGAGAGCAACGCGGAGCTCTGTCATTTCTGCGCGGCGGCATCCTTGCGCCGCAGGGCGAGGATGATGCGGAAGGAGATGGAGAGGATGATGGCGATAACGGTGGCAAGCGACATTCCGCGCAGCGTCACTGTGCCGATGGTGATGCTGGCAGTCGATACGCCGACGCCCATGACGATGGAGGTCAGGAGGAGGTTCATCGGATTGTTGTAGTCCACCTTTGCCTCGACGAGGATGCGGATGCCTGAGGCGGCAATGACGCCAAAGAGCAGCATGGAAACACCGCCCATGACGGGGGTCGGGATGCTTTGAATGAGTGCGGCGAGTTTACCGAGGCAGGAGAGCAGGATGGCAAAGATCGCTGCGCCGCCGATGACCCATGTCGAGTAGACTTTGGTGATGGCGAGGACGCCGATGTTCTCGCCGTAGGTAGTATTCGGCGTGGAACCGAAGAAGCCCGAGAAGATGGTCGAGATGCCGTTGCCGAGGAGGGATCGGTCAAGCCCTGGATCCTTGGCGAGATTGCGTCCGACGATGTTGCCCGTCACGATGAGGTGCCCGATGTGCTCGACGATGACGACGATGGCGGCAGGCAGGATGATGAGGACGGCATTCAGCTCGAAGGTCGGCGTGTAGATGGTCGGGAGAGCAAGCCACGGTGCGGCGGCGACGTTCGCGAGATCGACGATGCCGACGGCACAGGCGATGAGATAGCCCGCGATGACGCCGATGAGGATGGGGATGATGGAGAGAAAGCCACGGAATGCCATGGAGGCAAAGATCGTGATGGCGAGCGTTGCAATGGAGACAAAGACGACGGTCGGGTCGACCTGCTCCGCTGTCAGACCTGCCATCCCCGCCGCTGTCGGCATCAGCTCCAGTCCGATGACGGCGACGATTGCTCCCATTGATGCGGGCGGAAAGATCACGTCGATCCAGCTCGTCCCGATGGTATGAACGAGGAGGCTGACCAGACAAAAGACGATGCCGACGATGATGAAGCCGCCGAGTGCCGCCTCATAGCTGTACTCGGACAGGACGATGAAGACAGGGGAGAGAAAGGCAAAGCTCGAGCCGAGATAGGCCGGGATTTTCCCCTTGCACAAAATGAGGTAGAAGAGTGTGCCGATGCCGTTGAAGAGCAGCACGGTCGCAGGATTGACGTGAAAGAGAATCGGAACGAGCACCGTTGAGCCGAACATGGCGAAGAGGTGCTGCAGGGAGAGCGGGATGGTCCGCCGAAGCGGCGGACGTTCATTGGTATCGATCTTGGTTTGAGACATGGAAATCACTCCTTTAGCGTTCCTATGATACCATAGAGGCGAATGGCGAACAATCGGGACTTTTGAAGGAGTAGAGAATCACGAGGAAGTTCGAGACATTGACGGACAGCGAAATCTTTTCCTTACTTCCTTGAAGATTTCAGAGGGCTTCGGTAAAATATTATAAAGGAGGAATTGTCGATGTATGAGCCGATGAAACTGACTGCTCCGCTGAAGGACTATCTCTGGGGCGGGACACGTCTGCGGGACGAGTACGGCAAGCGCACGAAGCTGCCAAAGGTGGCAGAGAGCTGGGAGCTCGCCTGCCACCGTGACGGAAAGAGTGTGATAGCCAGCGGTGCGGCAGCGGGGGAGACGCTCGAGGCGTGGCTGACGCGCGCGGGGGCAAAGGCACTCGGCACACGGGCAGCGCAGTTTCCGTATTTCCCTCTCCTCATCAAGCTGATCGACGCACACGACAATCTCTCTGTGCAGGTACATCCGAGTGACGACTATGCCCTGCGCGTGGAGGGAGAGTATGGCAAGACGGAGCTCTGGTACGTCGTCGATGCCGCCCCGGGCGCAGAGATTCTCTACGGTTTTGCACAGGAGATTTCAAAGGAGGAGTTTCGGCGGCGTGTCGAGGACAATACCCTGCTCGATGTTGTACGGCACGTGCCGGTCAAGAAGGGGGATGTGTTCTTCATTCCCGCAGGTACCCTCCATGCCATCGGCAAGGGGCTGCTCATCTGTGAGATTCAGCAGAGCTCCAATGCGACGTATCGCGTCTATGACTATGGGCGCATTGGCACCGATGGAAAGCCGCGCGACCTGCATGTTGAAAAGGCTCTCGATGTGACGTCGCTCATGCCCGTCTCGCTGCGTGCAGAGCAGCTTCCTGCAGCTGAGGCATTTCGGGGCGCTGAGGTGCGCCTGCTCGCCGCGTGCCCTTATTTTACCGCCTATCATCTGTGTATTGACGGTATGTGTGAGAGCACGACGGGGGCAGACTCCTTCCACTGCCTGACGATGCTCGCAGGGACGTTGACGCTGACGTGGGCGGGCGGGGAGCTCTCTGTCGTCAAGGGGGAGAGTGTCTTTATTCCTGCGCATCTTGGCCAATATATGCTGCACGGGACGGGGGAACTGATTCTCAGCAAGGTGTGATTGCCGCAGACGGCTTCCATGGGACTTGACGCCTTTGCTATAATGAGAACACGATACTTTCGTTATTAGTGCTTCCGATGGGGAGGTTTAGGATGATCGATTTTCGACCATTAAAAAAAGAAGACAAGCCGTTGCTGGATCGATATTTTCATGCGAACTACTATGAAAACTCGCATTTTAATTTTACCAATCTCTATATGTGGCGTGCGCCGTTCTTCGTGCATATTGCCGAAGAGGATGATGTGCTCTATGTGGCGAGTGAGTGGAAGGGGATTCTTTCCCTGCTGCAGCCTTTCTGCGACCCATCGCACTACCCTGAGGCGACGAAGAAGCTGATCGCCTACTTTGAGGAAGTGGGGCAGCCGCTGCATCTTTACGATATGGAGCGCGGTTATGCAGACTACCTGCGCAGCTGCGACTTTGCAGACTTTGACGTGGTCGCCGACCGTGACAACTACGACTATGTGTATCTCTCGGAGAAGCTCATCAGCCTTGCGGGGCGCAAGCTGCACTCGAAGAAGAACCATCTGAATGCGTTCCGCAAGGAGCACCCCGAGGCAGAGTATCTGCCCATCACAGAGGATGTCGTCACGCAGTGCAAGCTGGAGCTCAATAGCTGGTACAAGCAGCACATCCGTGAGGACGGCACGATCGACCCGTTCATTGCGTACGAGCGCACGGCAATCCTCGAGGTGCTGAACGATTTTGACTACTTTGGTCTGCAGGGCGGTGCCGTTCGCTTGGGTGGGCGCATCGTCGCCTTTACCTTCGGCGAGCAGCTCAACACGGATACGGCCGTCATCCACGTGGAGAAGGCGGATCCCGAGGTGCGCGGTGCATATCCTGCGATCAATCAGGGGTTCGTGGAGCACGCATGGAGCCATCTCACTTACATCAACCGCGAGGAGGATATGGGCATCGAGGGGCTGCGCAAGGCAAAGGAATCCTA
>CAUTTS010000050.1:0-17259 GCA_963541465.1 uncultured Selenomonas sp. | reverse complement strand
AACTTTGCAGCAGCCTTCGTGCAGGCGTAAATCCCCTTGAGATTCGTATTGATGACGGCATCGAAATCCTCATCCTTCATACGGACAAGGAGCGTATCACGCGTGATGCCCGCGTTGTTGACGAGAATGTCCAGCCCGCCGAGCTCCTCATGTACGCGTGCGACCATCTCGGCCGCCGCCGTGCTGTCAGAGACATCCGTCTGAACGATCATCGCCGTACCGCCGTGCTGCTCGATGATCGCCTTGACCTCCTCGGCAGCCGTCTGATTGCCGGCGTAGTTGATCGCGACTTTCGCCCCCTCTTCGGCAAGACGAAGTGCAATCGCACGTCCAATCCCGCGGGATCCGCCCGTAACAAGAGCAATTTTCCCATCAAGAAGCATGAAAGCCCTCCTTCATCATAACGAATTTATTTAATCATTACTTGTTAAGTGTGTCAAGTGTTTTTTGCAGAGATGCTTCGTCCTCGACGTTCAGGCTCGTCAGTGTCTTGTCGATGCGCTTGTTGAAGCCCGCGAGCGTCTTGCCCGGTCCGCACTCGATGTACGTATCCGCACCGAAGTCACGCATCGTCGCAACGCACGCGATCCAGCGCACGGGATGATCCGCCTGTGCGACGAGGTTCTCCTTGATCTCCGCCGCCGTCTGCTGCAGTCCGCCCGTATAGTTCGAGACGACAGGGAACGCCGCGTCATGAAGTGCCACCTTGTCGAGCTCTGCGGCGAGCTTCTTTGCCGCCGGTGCCATGAGCGTCGAGTGGAACGGTGCTGAGACGGGGAGAATGACCGCCTTCTTTGCGCCCTTCTCCTTGAGCAGCTCAACCGCAGCAGAGACGCCCTTTTCGGCGCCGGCGATGACCGTCTGCCCCGGGCAGTTGAAGTTGACGGCCTGCACTGCCCCCTGTGCGCTTGCCGCAGCACAGGCGTCGATGATCGTCGCGTCGTCCAGACCGATGATCGCTGCCATCGCGCCCTCGCCCACGGGCACAGCCTCCTGCATATAGGCACCGCGCTTGTGCACGAGCACAACAGCGTCACGGAAGGAGAGCGCACCCGCGAGAACAAGCGCTGCATACTCACCGAGGCTGTGTCCGCCCGCGATCGCAGGGGAAACGCCGCGTTCCTGCAGCAGCTGCGCCGCAATCACGGAGACGGTGAGGATGGCAGGCTGGGTATTCTCGGTCAGCTGGAGCTGATCCGCAGGCCCCTCAAAGCAGAGCTTGCTGATGGAGTAGCCGAGTGCCTCATCCGCCTCGGCAAAACGCTCCTTTGCGAGGTCATAGGCATCGTAGAAGTCTCTGCCCATGCCGACGACCTGTGCCCCCTGTCCCGGGAATAAAAATGCAAGTTTTCCCATTCTGGTACTCCTTAGTCGCAGACCTTGCGTGCGGCATCCATCGCACCCGGCAGATCCCGCACAATATCCTCGATGATCTCCTTGACCGGCTTGATGTCCGAGAGCATACCCGAGATCTCACCGATCATGACCGAGCCATTCTCAACATCGCCCTCATGGGTGGCGCGGTGCAGGCTGCCGACACCGAGCTGCTCGAGCTCCTCGTGCGATGCACCCGCTGCCTCCATCTCCTCGTACTTGCGCGAGAGCTTGTTGTGGAGGACGCGCGCGGGATGCCCGAGCGAGCGTCCCGTGACGACCGTCGAGCGATCCTTTGCCTTTAGAACGGCGTTCTTGTAGTTCGGATGCGCAATGCACTCCGTGCTCAGGACGAAGCGCGACCCCATCTGGATTGCCTGTGCGCCGAGCGCAAATGCCGCCGCCATGCCGCGTGCATCACCGATGCCACCCGCGCCGATGACGGGAACGTGGAGCGCATCCACCACCTGCGGCAGGAGTGCCATGGTCGTGATCTCGCCGATGTGACCACCGGACTCCGTGCCCTCAGCGATCACGGCATCGACACCCGTACGCTCTAGGCGGCGTGCGAGTGCCACAGAAGCGACGACGGGAATGACCTTCGAACCGATTTCCTTGAGTGCGGGGACGTACTCCCCAGGATTGCCTGCGCCCGTCGTGATGACCGGCACGCGCTCCTCGAGAACAACCTGCATGACCTCTTTGACAAACGGGCTCATGAGCATCACATTGACACCGAAGGGCTTATCCGTCCATCCCTTGACCTTCTGAATCTCGGCGCGGAGTGCGTCGGGCGGCATGTGACCTGCGCCGATGAGTCCCAGCCCGCCGGCATTGGAGACGGCGGAGGCAAGCTCCGCTGTGCCGATCCACGCCATGCCTCCCTGAAAAATAGGATACTTGATGCCAAGCATCTGACAGATCGGATTATGTTCAAACATTAACCGTTCTCCTCCTTCGCCCACTTCATAATACACGATGCCCATGTGAGTCCCGCACCGAACCCCGCGAGGGCGATATTGTCTCCCTTTTTGAACCGATGTGCGTGCGCCGCCTCCGCGAGGGCGACAGGGATGGACGCGGCAGACATATTGCCGTAATGATGAATATTTATAATAACTTTTTCCATCGGCATCGCCAGTCGCTTGGCTGCCGCTTGGATAATACGGATATTCGCCTGATGCGGAACGAGATAGTCGAGCTCCTCCCGCTCCATCCCTGCACGATGCAGTGATGTCTCAACGGTCTTTCCCATGACCTTGGTGGCAAAGCGGAATACCGCCTTGCCGTCCATGTGAACAAAGTTGAGCCGCTGCTCAATCGTCTCCGGCGTAACGGGACAAAGGCTGCCGCTCGACGGGATATCGAGGGCATCCGCACCCGAACCGTCGCTGCCGAGGTCGAACGCGCGCATGCCATAGCCGTCCTCGACGGCACCGAAGACTGCCGCCCCTGCCCCATCACCAAAGAGGATACAGGTGTTGCGATCCGTCCAGTCAATGACCTTCGAGAGGGTCTCGCCGCCGATCACGAGGACGTGACGATAGACGCCGCTCTCGATGAACTGCGCCGCGATCGACGCAGCATAGACAAACCCGGAGCACGCCGCCGAGAGATCAAATGCCGCCGCGTGCTTCGCGCCGAGACGATCCTGCAGAACGCACGCCGTCGAGGGAATGATGCGGTCGGAGGTGAGCGTCGCCATGATGATGAGATCGAGATCCTCTGCCGCAACACCGGCATCGGCGAGTGCCATCTCAGCAGCACGCTGCGCCAGTGCCGAGACGGGCTCATCCGGCGCAGCGATGCGCCGCTCGTGGATGCCTGTCCGCTCAACGATCCAGGCATCGTTCGTCTGCACCATCTTCTCCAGATCAAAGTTCGTCAGCACCCGTTCGGGGACATGGTACCCCGTTCCGAGGATGCCTGGGCTAATCTTAGACACGGCCTGTTTCCTCCTCCTCCTTTGCGAGCGCATCGCGAATCTGATCGAGCACCTTGCCGTTGACATAGCTGACGGTCACGCCGATCGCACTCGCGATGGACTTTGCGTCCGAAGAACCATGCCCGATCACGCAGCAGCCGTTCACGCCGAGGAGCGGTGCGCCGCCGTACTCACGGACATCGAGACGCTTCCCCAGATGGCGCAGCGTCGGCATGAGGAGCAGTGCGCCGAGTTTTGCCATCAGGCCTGCACCGCGAATCTCCTCGCGGATCAGCCCCAGAATCGTCTTGGCAATCCCCTCAGCGAACTTCAGCACGACATTTCCGACAAAGCCGTCGCAGACGACCACATCGAAATTCCCCTTGGGAACATCGCGCCCCTCGGCATTCCCGCAAAAGTATATATTCGGATCGGTCTTCAGGAGCGGGTACGTCTCCTTTGCCTGTTCATTCCCCTTCGTCTCCTCCTCACCGATGTTGAGCAAGCCGACGCGCGGACGCTCGACGCCAAAGACATACTGGGCATAGAGTGAGCCCATCACCGCACTCTGCACCAGATGCTCGGGCTTCGAGTCTACGTTGGCGCCCGAGTCCAGCATCAGCGTCACACCGTCCGGTGTCGGCATCGGCGTTGCGATCGTGGGGCGGCTGACCCCATGGATGCGATGGAGGATGAGCTGGGCCGCCGTGACCGCAGCACCCGTCGAGCCTGCGGAAAACACGGCGTCGCACGCTCCGTCCTTCACCATGCGCGTCGCGACGACAATCGAGGCGTCCTTCTTGGAGCGCACTGCCTCCGCCGGAGCCTCGTCCATGCCGATCACCTCCGCCGCATGAACAATGGAGATGTGCAGGGCATCCGTATCCGCTCCGCCCAGCTCCGCACGAATCTTTGCCTCATCGCCGACCAGTACGATCTCGCAGTCGTATTTCTTCGCCGCATCAATTGCCCCGCAGACAATCTCCTTCGGCGCAAAATCTCCGCCCATTGCATCAACTGCTATACGCATCCTGCACTCCTTTCTCCCCTGTCGTCCTCATTTCCCGAGTGAAACCACGATAAACTTGGCGCGGAAGACCTCCCGCCCATCACGGTAGGTCTTGACCCAGACAAAAATTTTATTGCTGCGGACCTTCACGATCTCCGCCTGCGCGATGACCGTATCCCCCTTGTAGATGGGGGTTTTATATTTGACATTCGCGACCCCCGTGACCGCGAGCGGCGCATCGACAATCGCGAGTGCCAGTGAGTTCGCCTGTGAAAAGAGTGCCGTCCCGCGCGCGATCTCCGAGTCGGCAAAGAGGTGATCGTCCGTCACCTTCAGCGCCGACGTACCGCGCACGCCCAACTCGAGGGACAGCAGATCGCCGACCACCTCCGCATGGGGGATGGCACGCACCTTCTCGCGCGCATTCTCGGCAAGCGTCCGCACACGGGCACGCAGCTCTGGAATCCCCAGTTCCGTGCGGTCGAGCCGCACCGTCTGCACGCTCACAGAGAGCCGTCGCGCCAGTGCCTCATCGGTCAGGAACGGCTCCTTGCGCACGGCAAGCACCAACGACTCCTGACGCCGTCGCTTCTTCTCCGTCATCGTGCCGTTCCCTCCTCTCGCCCCACGGTCGTTTAGGGAAGCACTGATAAATTCGGCACAGCCATCTTGACGTATCTTTTTCGCCCGCTTTTCGTTAGCAAATCCTCCACATAGCCCTCGCTATGCGTCCGGTTTGCTGCCTCAATCGGACAAAAAATCTACGCCAATCTGGCAGACCTCATTTTATCAGTGATTCCTTAGCACCTACTGCTATCAGTATGAAAGCATTATACTAGGTACTAAAAAGAAAAGCAAGAGAAAATCGCAAAAAAACAGCTGCAAAAAGCCTTTCGACTTCTTGCAGCTGTTCGCTTCGTCCTCATTCAGCCGCCTCGGCCACAGGTTTTCCGTCATAGTAACCGCACTCCATGCACACGTGATGCGGGAGCTTCGGCTCATGACACTGCGGGCACGATACATAGTGCGGTGCTTCGAGCTTCCAGTTGGCACGGCGACGGTCGCGACGTGCCTTCGAGGTCTTTCTCTTTGGTACTGCCACTTTGGATACACCTCCTTAATCGTTCTTGAGCAGGCTCTCTAAAGCCGCCAGTCGGGGATCGGGGACAAATGTACTGCACGTACACGTCCCCTCATTCAGGTTCTGTCCGCAGACCGGACAGAGCCCCTTACAGTCAGACTTACACAGCTCACGCAGCGGCTCAGCCACAAGGAGGGTATCGCGTACGAGCGGGTCAAGGATGATGATCTCACCATCGCAGCCCTCCGTCTCATCCGCTTCTCCCGGAGTCTTCGCATAGTCCTCAGAAAAATCATACGTATTTTTCCGCTCGCCTTCGGCAAGACAACGGTCACAGACAAATGCACGGACAGCCCGTACCGTCCCCACAATACGGAAGGACATTCCGGTATCCATCACCGTTCCTTCGACACGCACCGCTCCTCGATAGGCAGCGGCACTGTCCCCGAGATCCAGAGATTCCGGCGTCACCGCAAATGTGAATGCACGGCTCTCACCCGGGGCAGATGCCAAAGCGGCAACATCCAGCTTCATCATGACGCATGACCTTTCACATTATAGCGGTGGTTTTCCCCATTGTCAAGGCTGGTTTTCATGCCGCTCAAAGTTCCTGCCCATCGCCCTGCGGCGCATTCATCTGCGCCTTGGCCGTGCGCAGGACATTGAGTGCCTGATTCAGTCCGGCCTCCGCCTGCTGGACGCCCTTGAACGTGCTGCCGACGTGAGCGATCAGCTGCTCGAACACCTGATTCGCATAGGCATCCGCATCACTCTGCAGGCGCGTTGCATTCGCCTGTGACTGCTCCATCAGCTCACGCGCCTGATCCTGCGACTGCTGCATGATCGCCCGCGCACGCTCCTTCGCCTGGATAACGATCTCGCTCTCCTCGAGGAGCTGATTGGCACGCGCCTCAGCGGCACTGACGATATTCTTCGCCTGCTCATTGGCGCGGGCGATGATCCCCTCCTGCTCCTGCATGATTTCCGCCGCACGGTTCAGCTCCTTGGGGAGATCCATGCGCAGCTCCTCCACGAGATGCACAATCTCATCATCATTCACCAGTGCCTTATCGCTAAAGGGAAGATGCGAGGCATCCGCAACGAGGTCTTCCAGTTTCTTCAGTGTATCCGTTACTGCCATAAATCTAGCTCCTTTTCCTGCGCACCATACGGCACGTTATCCCCGTCGGGGTTTTTCATACAGTTTCAGAATCGCCTGCTCCACAGGCGGCGGGACAATCCCCTGCACCGGCCCACGGAAGCGGATCAGCTCGCGCACCCCCGAGGAACTGATGAACGTCAGGTCCGGGCGCGTGAGCAAAAAAATCGTATCGCTCTCGGGCATGAGGTGGCGCACCATCGCCGCATGATTCTCCTCATACTCGAAATCCTTCACCGAGCGCAGGCCGCGCACCACGACGTGTGCCCCCTCCCGCTTCATATAGTCGGTCAGCAGGCCGGAGGACACATCCACCCGCACATTCGGCACATGCGCCGTCGCCGTGCGGAGAAAATCGACGCGCTGCTCCAAAGGGAAACACCCCTCCTTGGCGACATTGTGGAAAATGCAGACAATGAGCTCATCGAACATGGACGCTGCGCGCTCCACAATATCAATGTGCCCTGTCGTTACGGGATCGAAACTCCCGGCAAAAACCGCCCGTCTCATCCCTGCTCCTCCTCTGCATAAAAACAGATCCGCGCCGCACCGTAGCGTCGCTCGCGCATCATGCGGAGTGACCCCGCCTGCGGAACGATCTCCTCTCCCGCCCCCTGTTCGAGGACGAGGAGACCTCCCGCAGCGAGCAGCGCACCGCGCGCTGTCGCCTCCAACACGCGGGCATTGTCGCCGTGCGCATAGGGCGGGTCAGCAAAGATGAGGTCGAACGTACGCCCCTCACGTGCGAGCTCTGCGGCGGCGGCATAGACATCGCTGCGGCGAATCTCCGCGCGCCCTGCGAGCTTCGTACGTGCCGCATTCTCCGCGAGAATGGCATGTGTCGTGCGGTCGACGAGCACAGCAGACGCCGCCCCGCGCGAGAGTGCCTCCAGCGCGAGCGCCCCCGTCCCCGCAAAGAAATCAAGCACGCGCGCATCAACCACGCGGCTGCCGAGCATGCTAAAAAGTGCCTCACGCGTGCGGTCGGCAGTCGGACGCGTCCCATCCCCCGCAGGAGATTTCAGGCGCATACCGCGTGCGCTCCCCGTGATGATCCGCATCGCATTCCTCCTGCCAGTCATTAGACTTTCCTATTTTACCACAATTCGCATTCGCATTTCAAGGAATCGTCAATAAAATGAAGGCCGTGTCGCAGCACAGATATTTTCTCGGTCTGTACCACTGTATTTGTTTCGTATGATATAATACAGAAATCAATGGACAGGGAGGAACCAGATGAAAAAAATTTTGTTAGGGATATCGACCTTCCTCGCACTCACTCTCCTCCTTTTTCATTTTGTCTTCCATCCCACATACGCGGGACAGTGGCGGTCACTCTCCACCGTTACGGAGGATGAGGCGGTGCGGCACCCCATTCTGCTCGTCCCGCTCGATTCACGTCCGCCGTGCGGGGCGTTTGTCGTAAACGGCGGCAAAATCATCGGACGAGAGGTCATGACGCCGCCGTCCGAGCTGATGGACTACTACTCCATGGCAGGCGACACGGCAGCGATGCGAAGCTGGGTGGCTGCGCATATCAATGAGGCGGATGCCGCCATTCTCTCGGTCGATCAGCTGCTCTCGGGTGGTCTGCTCGCCGCACGCGAGGCGCATATCTCGGCAGAGGACATCAATGCGCTCGCCACGTATCTCCGTGACCTACACGCAGCGCATCCCGATGTCCCCCTGCACGCGTTCTATATTCTGCCGCGCGCGATCCCGCAGGACGGCATCGAGGGCTGGCGCGAGCGGCGCGCACTCCTCTCCTATGCACGTCTCCTAGGACGCGCGGGCACAGGGCTGCCGGTCGATGCAGAGGAAATGACGCGTCTGCGCGCCGAGATCCCCGATGCGGATCTACAAAAGTATCTTGCGCACTTCGACGAGAGTACGGCGCTCGCCGCCATGCTCATTACGCTCACCGAGGAGGGCACGCTCACGCGCCTTGTGCTCGGGCAGGACGACGGCGAGGAGTTCTCCATCGGCAATCTGAAAAAGGCAGAACTCTCCGCCCTGCTGGCACAAAAAAATATCGCTCCGGAGCGGGCGATGATTGTGCACGGAGCGGATGAGATTGCGCTCTCGATGCTCGCACGGATGGCCGTCGATGACCTGCGTGCGCGCGGCGGCACTCCTCCACGCATGTCACTCCGCTATGCACGTGACAATATGGCAGATGCCGTCTTTCCCTTTATGGCGGTCTCGAACGATGTGACGGCACGGGAGAAGATCACTATGCTCGGCGGCACGCTCGCGGCGGATGACGCGGACAGCGACCTGACCCTCTTCATCGCGGCGGGCGACAGCGACGCGGATACGCTTGGCACACGGGCTCCCTCTGCCGCTGCGATCAGTCAACTGCTTTCCGCAGGAAAATCCGTCGCACTCGTCGATCTCTCGCGCCATTTTCGCGCGGAGGAGACGCTGCTCCCCATTCTGATCGAAAAAAACGTCCCCGTGAACGCCCTGACGGCATACGCGGGGTGGAATACGGCGAGCAACGCCATCGGTACGGCACTCGCAGAGGCCATTCTCTATCACTGCGCTATGAAAAATGCCGCGACACCAGAGGAGCGGGAACGCGCCGCCGCTGCAAATCTCGCCTTTCTCACGGGGCGCATGGCAGAGGACGAGTTCTATCTCAAGGAGACAATTGACCGCGTGAACGATGCGCTCCGCCGTGCGGGCTATGCGAACAGTGCCGATCTCGATCTTACGCGAAACTGGCGCTGGGCGAACGATCTTCTGATGAACGACCTGCGCCGGCGCATACGGAGCTATGAGACGACCGCCGCATTTCGTACGCCCGTGAGCCAAAACGGCATGACGCTGCGGGTCGTGCAGGGCAATATCACCGCGTACTATCCGTGGCCGCGCACGTTCGAGGTGCGACTGGATTCTGCGCCCATAGTGGAACGAAAGATACCATAAAGATAGGGGCTGCTGTACGAAGCGAAATCGTACAACAGCCCCTGTTCCTATTCTCTTACTGCGCCGCTGCTAGTCCAAAGCGCGTGATCCCCGCTTGGCGGAAGCGATCCAGCAGCTCCATGACGCCGCTGTAGTTCATATCCCCATCCGCACGCACGACGACGGCAAAGCGCGGATTTTTTTGTGACTCCATGCGTGCCTGCTGCACGAGAGTATCCGCATCAATCGGCTGATCCTCGAGCCAGAGCGAGCCATCCTTGCGCACCGTGACGAGATAGGTCACGTTCAGCTGGGTCTGTGCCGACTGCGCCTTGGGGAGATTGACATCCACGGTCTTGACGTTGACCATGTAGAGTGTACTCATGATGAAGAAGACGAGCAGGAAGAACATGATGTCGATCATCGGAATGATGACGACCTCCGGCTTTCCGAATGCCCTGCGGTCACGCAGTCTCATTGTGCCGCCCCCTCCGCTGGATCGTCCGCCGTGACGCCTGCAGCGTCGGCGAGTGCGAGACGGCTGCTCTCAGCAGCGGAAAAGCACATCTCCATATCCGTGACGATGTTCTCGATCCGCTGAGAGAAATACGCATGCACCATCAGGGCAACGAGAGCAACGCAGAGACCCATCGCCGTCGCAATCAGTGCCTCACCGATGCCGCCCGTGATCGCCGCCGGCTCACCCGCCTGGATGTTGAACACACTGAACGTCGTAATCATGCCGCTGATCGTCCCTAGGAGGCCGAGGAGCGGCGCCATCGTCACGATCACGCTCAGATAGTAGATACGCCGCCGCATCTTGGAGAGGGCGATGCCGGACTGGATCTCCATGTAGGCACTCATCCGGTCGGCACGGCTGCTGTTCTTGGTGATCGCACTGAACAGAATGTCGGCAATCGCGCCGCGCTGGTCGCGTGCAAGGGCAAGTGCCTCCGCATAGCGAGCATTGGCAATATGGAGCATGAAGGCGTGTGCAAACGCACGTCCTGCATCCGCGCGTGCAAAGTAAAATGCGCGCTCAATCCCAATAAAGACAACAAAAACGGACGCAATCGCCAAGAAATACATAACGATACCGCCCTGCTTAAAAAATGTGATGCCCTGCGCGATAGAGTCCATGGCAAGTCCTTTCCGCTTGATCCCCATATAATCGATACGGCTGTATTCTACTATATATTGATGTGTTCGTCAATGATAGCATCTTTCATTTCCCGATGCGCTCCCTTGCGGTTCTGATGAAAAAATACTATAATAAGTATCGTTCGTTCAAAAAAGGAGGATACGGCGTGAAACTGCCCATCATCCGTGGCTTTTGGCAGCTGTTCAAGGGATATTGGTGCTCTGCGGAAAAGTGGAAAGCACGCGGGCTGCTTGCATCCGTGATCGTGCTCAATCTCGTCATGGTCTATCTGCTCGTCCGCATCAACGACTGGTATCGCAACTTCTACGATGCACTCCAGGCGTATGACTGGGCTTCCTTTTGGCCGCTCATCGGTACGTTTACGGGGCTTGCTCTCCTCTACATCGTCATTGCCGTCTATGCCGTCTATCTGCGGCAGATGCTGACGATCAACTGGCGCACATGGATGACGGAGGAGTATCTGGCGCGCTGGATGCGTGGGCAGGTCTACTACCGCCTGCAGGTACTGCGCAGCGACACGGACAACCCCGACCAGCGCATCAGCGAGGACATCAACCAATTCGTCACGCTGACGCTGACGCTCCTCGTCGGCGCACTGAAGCAGCTCACAACGCTTGGCGCATTCGCCGTCGTGCTGTGGAATCTGTCAGGGGTGCTCACCGTCCCCATCGGAAGTGAGACATTCACCATCTATGGCTATATGTTCTGGCTGTCCCTCCTCTATGCGTGCGTTGGCAGTGTCCTCGTCCACCTGGTCGGGCGAAAACTCATCCGACTGAATTTCGATCAGCAGCGCTACGAGGCGGATTTCCGTTTCAGCATGATGCGCGTGCGGGAGAACAGTGAGAGTATCGCGTTCTATCGCGGCGAGATGGCAGAGAAACAGGGGTTCAAGGAACGCTTTGCAAATGTCATTAAAAACTACTGGGGGCTGATGCGGCGGACGAAGCTGCTGAACTTCTACGTAAACGGCTACGGGCAGCTCGCCATCATCTTTCCACTCATCATGGCGGCACCGCGCTACTATGCGGGCGAGATCGCCCTCGGCGGTCTGATGCAGACCATCTCAGCATTCGGCCGTGTGCAGGATGCGCTGTCCTTCTTCGTTGACTCCTACAGCTCCATTGCTGAGCTGTCCGCCGTCATCCAGCGACTGTCGGGCTTTACGGCGCATATCAACGAGGCTGCTGCCGTTCCGCCCACGATTGTCCACGAGGACGATGCGGAGGATACACTGCGTCTCAGCGATCTATACGTCGCGCTCCCGCACGGTGCGGAGCTCTTTGCCGTCTCCGCACTGACCCTGCCGCAGGGCAGCCGTGCTCTCGTCACGGGGGAGTCGGGCGTCGGCAAGAGCACGCTCCTGCGCGCTGTCGCGGGGATCTGGTTCGCGGGCAGCGGCACTGTGACGATGCCTGAGGGCTCGTCACGCCTCTTCCTCCCACAGCATCCCTACCTGCCCCTCGGCCCCCTCCGCCGCACCCTCTCCTACCCGTGCACGGCAGCCGCCTCCGACGCGAAGATGGCGCGCGTACTCGCGCAGGTCGGACTCTCCCACCTCGCACCGCGCCTATCCGACACGGACGACTGGAGCCGTATCCTGTCGCTCGGTGAGCAGCAGCGTCTTGCCTTTGCACGCATTCTGCTCATCCGTCCTGACTGGATCTTCCTCGACGAGGCAACATCCGCCCTCGACGAGCCACGCGAACGTGCCCTGTACGAGCTGCTCCGACAGGAGCTTCCTGCGTCGGGCATCATCAGCGTCGGGCATCGCTCGACCCTCTATGCGCTGCATGAGACGGAGCTGCGCATCCACGACCACACAATCATTTCCCGGGAGATTCCACATGAACCGTAGAGACTTTCTGCGCCGCATGACCCTCGTCGGCATCGGCGCGGCCCTTTTCCCCTTCTTCCCCGATGCGGCAGAAGCATCATGGTATATCCCCTCCGCCCTTCCGGGCGTGACGATAAAGCCGACGTATCTCTCCTTTGGCGCACTGGAAAACCGCTTTGTCACGGACTGCATCGTCATTCATCACATTGGCAATACGAACGCAGATGTCTCCGCCGCGACCGTCCATGCGTGGCATCTGCACAATGGCTGGGCGGGCATCGGCTATCACTTCCTCATCCGCAAGGACGGAACCATCGAGGAGGGACGCCCCATGGGCACCGTTGGCGCACATGTCTACGGCGAGAATCGGCATACCGTCGGCATCAACATCGTCGGAAATTTCGAGGACGCTGTCCCGACTGAGGCACAGAAACACAGCGCAGCGCATCTGATCGCCGCACTCTGCACGGTCTACCAGCTGGATCCCATCTGGGGCGTCACGGTGAAAGGGCATCGCGACTTTAACGCGACAGCCTGTCCCGGCCGCTATCTCTATGCAGAGCTGCCGGATATCGTGGAAGAGGCACGCGTCTACTATAGCTCGGATGAGCTGCAGACGGAGCGTCTGCGCATTGTGCAGCAGGAGCACGCGGAGCAGGAACAGCAGCGGGCACGTATGCGCGCGCGTATGGATGCAGCACAGAATAAGAACGGCCGTCCGTCACATCCCACGCCGAGCGCACCCAATCCGCCCGTACAGCCTGCGCCCGAGAAGCCGTCCCTGCGCCCAAGCAAGCGTCCTGATCTGCCAAGACCCGGCAATCTGCCGACGCAGCGGCGCATCGCATCCAATTAGCCTGAACAAAATGATGGAGGTGAAGATCCATGGGGTTCCACTACCGGTGGTTTGACCGCGATCAGGAAAAAATGGACGAGATGGGCATCCCGCTGACCCGCGCACAGATCGACGCGCGCGAGCGGGCACAGGAGCCGCAGCGGCTCTTCTCCCGCGGGGAGCAGACCGGCATCGTCCTCACGGCACTGATCTTCGCCTACGGGTGGACACAGGACGACACGGCTCTCGTCTTCTTCTGTCTGTCCTTCCTCATCTTCGAGCTGCGCAAAATTGCAGCACATTTTTCTGCCGCCTACGGCAAAAGCATCGCGAACGCCATGCAGGGCTTTAGTCTCGCCCTGCTTTTCGGTGCATTCGCCATGCTGTTTATGAACTGACCCCCGTCAGGAGGAGGTACTCACATGAAACGACCACAGGATATGGGCATCCTCAAACTCGGTGCGGCACTCGCCATCATCCTCGTCTTTGTCATCATCCATCTCATTGCACCGCAGTTTCTCCCCTCGCTCTTCACCCTGCTTGCCAGCGGTGATATTCCGGCGACGGTGGAGTACATTCACACCTTCGGCGATGGAGCAGTCCTCTTCGCCTTTTTGCTCACCCTCTTTACCGGTGCACTTGGCTTTCCGCCCGCCGTCATCTTCTCGACGGCAAACGTCATTCTATTCGGCATGGTCCCCGGCATCATTCTATCCTGCGTCGCAGAGACCGTCGGCGCCACGGTCGCCTTCGTGCTGATGCGCTTCTACTTCCGCGATGCGGCGGAAAAGGCGATCGCCAAGAGGCCCTTTCTCGCGAAGGTCGATCACTACAGCGGCAGCAAGGGCTTCATCATCATGCTCATCGGACGCATGGTGCCGTACCTGCCCTCCGCTGTCTTGAATGCCGTCGGTGCCCTCTCCTCGATCCGTCTGCGCGACTATGTACTCGCCTCTCTCGTCGGAAAATTCCCTTCGACAGGCATCGAGGCAATCATCGGACATGACCTCATCATGCAGCAGGAGGACAAGACGCGTCTGGTCATTGTCGTGATCTGTGCGGCCATCCTCATCTACACCGCCATTCGTTTTGAACGACGCATGATGCGCACAGAGACCGCAGTGCAGGATGTAGAGAAAAAATCATGACACGACGCCATTTCCTTCAGACCGCCCTTCAGTCCATTCTCACAATGGGGCTCGGCGGTCTCTTTTCGTCCCGTGCCGCAGCCGCAGCAGACGGCATCCGCCACCTGCGCCAGATCATTACGGCACAGCCAAGCAGCACGCGCATGATCCAGTGGGACGCGTCCACTCTCCTACGCGGCGTACATGTCGAGCTGCGCAGCGGAAGAGACGGACATAGCACGGCATTCGTCCCCTCTTACACGCATTTCACGATAGATGACACAGAGCAATTCGTCTACCACGCAGAGATCCCTCTGCCCGCAGGCGGAGGTGCCTACCGTGTCACGCATGCGGCAGGGGCATCCGATTGGGTTCCCCTGTCAGCCCCACATGCAGTCCGTACACCCGTGCGTGCCCTGCTCTTTTCGGACAGCCAATGCGGGGAGGATTACAGTGTCTGGAACGATCTCTATCAGGCAGCATGGCGGCGTCACAGCGATGCCGATTTTGCCGCACTCGTCGGCGACCTCACTGACAATGGAGAATCCACGTGGCATTGGGACAGCTTCTTCGCGGCAATGGAGGGGAATCCTTCCCCGCTCGCACGCACTCCTCATGTCCCCGTGCTCGGCAATCACGAGTATTACAGCCTCGCGTGGACAGACACCCTGCCGCTGCGCTATCTCAAGACCTTTGCCCTGCCCGAAAATGGCAGCACGGCGTTTCGCGGGCACTATTATTCCTTTGATCTTGGTGCTGCGCACGTGATCGTCCTCGATACACAGTTCCTTGAGTGCGGTGCGCGCGGTGCAGCGCTGAATGAGGAGCAGCTCGCCTGGCTGAAACGCGATGCGGCGGCATCCTCTGCCCCATGGAAAATCGTCCTCATGCACAAGGACATTCTCGCCTATGGAGAGTATCAGACCGTACAGGAGACGCAGCACGGTATCAGTGATGTGGGGCGCATCTTTATGGGTACATTCGATGCGTGCGGCATCGACCTCGTTGTCACGGGGCACGTCCACGCCTATCGGCGGCGTCAGATCCGTGTGGGGCAGACAGACGCTCAGGGGACGCTCTATCTCCTCGGAGGCCCGGGCGGCGATGAGTACTTCGATGTCCCGCCCGAGCCCTACGACCTCGCCGCCTCCGCGAATCCCGCACCATCGAACTACCTCTATCTGGAGGCGGATGCACATCATCTCTACATCACCTGTGAGGCACTGGATGGAACGGTGATCGACACCGTTGAACAACAAAAATAAAAAGGCCTTATCCTACGTCAAACAGCATAGGATAAGGTCTTTTTTAGCGACGCCAAGGCGTACGCTGATCGTAGTCCCGCTTGATCTGCTTCACGGCGCGATCGTGACGCCGCTGCTCTTCCTTCATCGCACGATCATACTTCTCCTGATCGCCATCTCGACGGAACTCGAAGCGGATCTTGCGTACGTTCTGTTCATGGACACGAGCCTCTTCCTTCATGCGGAAGCTGTACTCATTCGTCGCCCCGTTGATGTAATCGAGCGACTGAACTGCCGACGATGCCTCTGCACTCGGTACTGCGGCAATGCCGAGCCCCAGGGCAAGAGCGAGCACTCCGGCGATATACTTCTTGTTCTTCATACGTTGCTCCTTTCTGACTATCACACTGCCTATACGATAACATAGCCGCGTTAAGGATGCTTTAGATGCCAACAAAAAACCGCACCCGAAGGTGCGGCAGTGCGATCCGTTTACTCCGCCGTAAACGGAAGAAGCGCAATATTACGCGCGCGCTTGATGGCGAGTGTCACCTGACGCTGATGCTTTGCGCAGTTGCCGGAAATGCGGCGCGGCAGGATCTTGCCACGCTCCGTCGTAAAGCGACGCAGCTTTGCGGCATCCTTATAGTCGATATGGTCTACCTTGTCCACGCAGAACGAGCAGACCTTGCGACGAGGCTTGCGGCCCCGATCTCGTTTCATCATGTTCGCTGTCCCTCCTTATTGCAGGATATTTCGATCATCTTCATGCTCAGAATGGAATGTCGTCATCAGGAATGACGGGTCCCATCATATCCGGTGCAGCTCCGCCGCCCGCAGCGGGTGCGGCAGAACGCGGCGCAGATGCGTCATAGCCGCCCTGCGCGCCGCCGGCATTCTTTGAATCCAGGAACTCCACATTGTCTGCCACCACATCCGTCGCGTACTTGCGCTGTCCGTCGCTGCCGTCGTAGCTGCGCACCTGGATGCGCCCCTCGACGCCGATGCGGCGTCCCTTGGTGAGATTGTTGCCGCAGATCTCGGCGAGTTTCTCCCAGCATGTTACGGGGATGAAATCAGCCGTCTGCTGGCCTTCCTGCTGTGCTGCACGCGAGAAGCGGCGGTCAACCGCCACCGTAAAACGGCAAAACGCTTTGCCGCTCTGTGTGTAGCGAATCTCAGGGTCGCGCGCAAGGCGACCGATCAGTATGACTCTGTTCATGGGTTTCTCTCTCCTGAATGAATCCCGTCACGCATACAGAACGTACGGATGACTCCGTGCGCCCCTTACTCCTCGATGCCGTCTGCGCGGACGATCATGTGCTTGAGCAGATCGTCGGTGATCTTCATCACACGGTCGCACTCAGCAACACAGGCAGGCTCTGCATTGACATACAGCAGAACGTAGTATCCTTCGGTCATGTCCTTGATCTCATAGGCGAGACGCTTCTTGCCCCAGCGGTCTTCCTTCTCGATCTTACCGCCATTTGCCTGAATGAGCTTTGTGAACTTCTCGATGACGGCGTTTGTCGCATCTTCCTCCATCGGCTTCACAATAAATATGACTTCGTACAATCTCACGAAATCACCTCCTCTT